>NZ_JBFAXU010000002.1:0-387531 GCF_040680975.1 Streptomyces sp. NPDC051921 | reverse complement strand
CGGCGCCTCGGCCGCGACGGCCTTCTTGGCGACCCGCTTGCGCGGGGTCTTCGGCGCGGCCTCGACCACCTCGGCGACGGCCTCGGTGACGACCTCGGCGACCTTCTTGGCGACCCGCTTGCGCGGCGCGGCCTTCTTCGGCGCCTCCGCGGTCTCCGTACCGTCGACCGGCGCCTCGGCCGCGACGGCCTTCTTGGCGACCCGCTTGCGCGGGGTCTTCGGCGCGGCCTCGACCACCTCGGCGACGGCCTCGGTGACGACCTCGACGGCCTTCTTGGCGACCCGCTTGCGCGGGGCCGCCTTCTTCGGCGCCTCGACCGGCGCCTCGACGGGCTTCGCGGCCGGCGCCTCGACCGGTGCCTGGACCTGCGCGGCGGCCGGGGCCGCCTCGACGATCACCACGGCCTCGGCGGCCGGGGTCGACGTCACCGGGCTCGACACGCGACGGGTCGCGCGGCGGCGGGCCGGCTTCGGCTCCTCGACCGGGGCCGCCGGAGCCTCCGGCTCCTTCGGCGCCTCGACCGTCACCAGCGTGCTCGTCACCGGACGGGTGGCACGACGGCGCGCGCGCGGCGCGGACACCACCGGCTCGGCGGCCTGCGCCGGAACGACGGCGGTCGCGACCGGGGCGGCCTTCGGCTGCGCGGCGGGTGCCGGGGTCGGCTCGGCCGTGGCCTGCGCCGGCACCGTGGCGGCGAGCGCGGCGGCGGCCGTCTCGACCGTCTGGAAGGTCACCGTGTCCTCGACCGGACGCGGCCTCACCCGACGCCGACGCGGGGCCGGCGCCTCGACGGGGGCGGCGGCGCGGCCGGCCGGAGCGGCGGCACGAGCGGCCGGAGCGGCCGCCGTCTCACCGGTCTCGGGGCGCGCGCCACCACGGGCACGACGACGACGGGGCTTGGCCTCGGTCGAGGTGGCCTCGGCCTCGGCGACGGGCGCCGGAACCTCGGCGACGGGCTTCGCGGCCGGCGCCTCGGCGGCCGGAGCCTCCGCGACGGCGGTCTCGGCCGAGCGGCCGTTGCCCGACCGGCCACGGGTGCGGCGCGGACGGGTCTCGGCGGCCGGAACCTCCGGGGCCTGGGCCTCGGCGACGTCAGCCTGGGCAGCCGGGGCCTCGGCCACGACGGTCTCGGCAATCGGGGCCTCGGCGACGACGGCCTCGGCGACGACGGTCTCCGTGCCGGCGGTCTCGGCCGTGCGGCTGCCGGAGCGGCTCCGCGTGCGGCGGGTGCGCGGCTCGGCGGCGGGCGTCTCCGTGGCGGGGGCCTCGGCAGCCGGGGCCTCGGCCGGGGCCGCCTCCGCGACGCCCGTGGACGCGCCGGCGACCGGGATGCCGGCCGACGGGCCGCTGCCGCGGGTGCGGCGGCGGCGCGGGCGGCGCGGGGTCGCCGGGGCCTCGGCGGTGTCCGCGTCGGCCGCGGTCGGGGCCTCGGCCGCGGCGGGCTGCGCCTCGGGGGCGTCCGCGAGGGTCGAGCCACCGCGGGTGCGGCGACGCTGGCGCGGGGTCCGGGTGCGGGCCGGGGGCTCCTCGGTCTTCTCCTGGCGCCCGCCACGGGCACGGCGGCCGCCCGGCTCGCCCAGGTCCTCCAGCTCCTCCGCGTCGAGGCCGGCGCGGGTGCGCTCGGCCCGCGGCAGGATGCCCTTGGTGCCCTCGGGGATGTCGAGCTGGGTGAACAGGTGCGGCGAGCTGGAGTACGTCTCGACCGGGTCGTTGAAGTCCAGCTCGAGCGCCTTGTTGATCAGCTGCCAGCGCGGGATGTCGTCCCAGTCGACCAGCGTGATCGCCGTACCGCTCGCCCCCGCGCGGCCGGTGCGGCCGATGCGGTGCAGGTAGGTCTTCTCGTCCTCGGGGGACTGGTAGTTGATGACGTGCGTGACGCCCTCGACGTCGATGCCGCGCGCGGCCACGTCGGTGCAGACGAGCACGTCGACCTTGCCGTTGCGGAAGGCGCGCAGCGCCTGCTCGCGGGCGCCCTGGCCGAGGTCGCCGTGGACCGCGCCGGAGGCGAAGCCGCGGCGCTCCAGCTGCTCGGCGATGTCGGCGGCGGTGCGCTTCGTACGGCAGAAGATCATCGCGAGGCCGCGGCCACGGGCCTGCAGGATGCGGGCGACCATCTCCGGCTTGTCCATCGAGTGGGCGCGGAAGACGTGCTGCGCGATGTTCGCGTGGGTCGCGCCCTCGTCGTCGGGCGAGGTGGCGCGGATGTGCGTGGGCCTCGACATGTAGCGGCGGGCCAGGCCGATGACGGCGCCCGGCATGGTCGCCGAGAACAGCATGGTCTGGCGCTTCGCCGGAAGCATGTTGATGATCTTCTCGACGTCGGGCAGGAAGCCCAGGTCGAGCATCTCGTCCGCCTCGTCCAGGACCAGTGCCTTGACGTGGGAGAGGTCGAGCTTGCGCTGGCCGGCCAGGTCGAGCAGACGGCCCGGGGTGCCGACGATCACGTCGACGCCCTTCTTGAGGGCCTCGACCTGCGGCTCGTACGCGCGGCCGCCGTAGATGGCGAGGACGCGCACGTTGCGCACCTTGCCGGCGGTCAGCAGGTCGTTGGTGACCTGCTGGCACAGCTCGCGGGTGGGGACGACGACGAGCGCCTGGGGGGCGTCGGTCAGCTGCTCGGGCTCCGCCCGGCCGGCCTCGACGTCCGCGGGGACGGTGACGCGCTCCAGGATGGGGAGGCCGAAGCCGAGGGTCTTGCCCGTACCGGTCTTGGCCTGGCCGATGACGTCGGTGCCGGAAAGGGCGACCGGCAGGGTCATCTCCTGGATGGGGAAGGGGGAAACGATGCCGACGGCTTCCAGGGCCTCGGCCGTCTCGGGAAGAATCCCGAGGTCTCGGAACGTAGTCAGGGTGCTGCCTCTTCTGTGAGACGCGGCGCGAGGCGAACGAAGGGGGTCTCACCGTGCCGGGAACTTCCGGGGGGATCGGGAAGATCACCGCCGGGTGGCGCGGGACCACTGCCGTCGCTCGAGCGTCGTGCCGCTGAGGGACCCCTCGGCGGGCCGCCGGAAGGGCTGTCGGGCCGGAGCCGATCGGGCCACCGACCGGGCATCCTCATTCATGAGTCGGCCCACCGGGTACGTCCGAACGTGCGAAAGCGTGTCCGCATACTCAGCAGGCGCATTACCACTGTACCCCGGAATCGCGCATGTGTGTCGGGAGAATTCCCGACGAGGCCACGGTCACAGTCACTGACCAGGGCCTTGGCCCACCGGCCGAGCGGGCTATTGTGCGCTTCATGGAGACGCCTGACAACGCCACACCCACCGGTATCGCCGCCCAGGACTGGGCGACGGCCTCCGCCGTGCCGCAGTACCGCGCCGCCGTGATCGACCTGCTCGGCGCGCTCGCGTACGGCGAGCTCGCGGCCTTCGAGCGGCTCGCCGAGGACGCCAAGCTGGCGCCGAGCCTCGCGGACAAGGCGGAGCTGGCGAAGATGGCCTCCGCCGAGTTCCACCACTTCGAGCGGCTGCGCGACCGGCTCGCCACCGTCGAGGCCGAGCCGACCGCCGCCATGGAGCCGTTCGCCAGGGCGCTGGACGACTTCCACCGCCAGACCGCCCCGTCGGACTGGCTGGAGGGCCTGGTCAAGGCGTACGTCGGCGACTCGATCGCGAGCGACTTCTACCGTGAGGTCGCCACCCGCCTCGACTCCGACACCCGCGCGCTCGTGCTCTCCGTGCTCGACGACACGGGCCACGGCAACTTCGCCGTCGAGAAGGTCCGCGCCGCGATCGACGCCGACCCCCGTGTCGGCGGCCGCCTCGCCCTGTGGGCGCGCCGGCTGATGGGCGAGGCCCTGTCGCAGGCGCAGCGCGTGGTCGCCGAGCGCGACGCGCTGTCGACGATGCTGGTCGGCGGCGTGGACGGGATGGCCGCGGGCTTCGACCTCGCCGAGGTCGGCCGGATGTTCTCCCGGATCACCGAGGCGCACACCAAGCGCATGGCGGCACTCGGTCTCGCGGCCTGACGGACCGGCACCACCCGGTTATACCGCGGCTGATCGACGCAGCCGTCGCGAGGCCGGCCGCAGCAGCAGCGAGAGCAGCACGGCCGCGACCGCGACGGCGCCGATCAGGGTGGCCAGGAAGTGCCCCGGGCCGAGGGCCCCGTGGGTCACCAGGGCACCGAAGGCCCCGCCGAGAGCTCCCGTGACGAGGACGACGCCCCGTCCGGGGAGGCGGTCGGTGAGACGGTGCACGGCGGCCCAGGCCAGGGCGAAGCCGAGCAGAGCGGAACCGAGGGCTTCCAGGAACACGGCGAATCACCTCGCGTCGGTGCGGGGCGGGCAGGTCGGTCACACCCGTCCTACCCGGTCACTCGTGATGACAATCCTCCCCGTACGCCCTGACGTGCGCAGACGGCGGCCGGAGCGGACCCGCGGCCGCACATGCGAAAGGCCCGGTGGACTTCCGTCCACCGGGCCTCGCTCGTTCCGTCCGCCGATCAGAGCGCGCCGAAGCCCACCCGACGCACGGCCGGCTCACCGAGCTCGACGTACGCGATCTTGTCGGCCGGCACCAGGACCTTGCGGCCCTTCTCGTCCGTCAGGCTGAGCAGCTGCGCCTTGCCGGCCAGCGCGTCGGCCACCGCGCGCTCGACCTCCTCGGCGGACTGTCCGCTCTCCAGCACGATCTCCCGGGGTGCGTGCTGCACGCCGATCTTGACCTCCACGGCTATGTCCCTCCGAACGGTCAGCCTTGCGCGTGGGTCCCACGCCCTACCTGGCACACATTAGCCCGGTAAGGGGACGGACACGGCGCGGGCGCGGAACGCCAAGAGCGAACAACATCACCGCGCCGCGGTGTCGCTCAGTGCCCCTCGGCGCTCAGCTGCCCGTCCGCGCCGTGCAGCGGGAAGCCGGCGATGCCGCGCCACGCCAGCGAGGTCAGCAGGGTGACCGCCTTGTCGCGGGGGACCGGGGACTCGCTGGAGAGCCAGTAGCGGGCGACGACCTGCGACACTCCGCCGAGGCCCACGGCGAGGAGCATCGATTCGTCCTTGGCGAGCCCGGTGTCCTCGGCGATGACGTCGGAGATGGCCTCCGCGCACTGCAGGGAGACCCGGTCGACGCGCTCGCGCACGGCCGGCTCGTTGGTGAGGTCGGACTCGAAGACCAGCCGGAAGGCACCGCCCTCGTCCTCCACGTACGCGAAGTAGGCGTCCATGGTCGCCGCGACCCGGAGCTTGTTGTCCGTGGTGGAGGCGAGTGCCGTGCGCACCGACTGGAGCAGCGCCTCGCAGTGCTGGTCGAGCAGGGCGAGGTAGAGCTCGAGCTTGCCCGGGAAGTGCTGGTAGAGCACCGGCTTGCTGACCCCGGCCCGCTCGGCGATGTCGTCCATCGCGGCCGAGTGGTACCCCTGGGCGACGAACACCTCCTGGGCCGCGCCGAGCAGCTGGTTGCGTCGGGCACGGCGCGGCAGCCGCGTGCCCCGCGGGCGTGCTGCCTCTGTCTGCTCGATGGCGCTCACGCCGCCTCCCAAAAATCGATCCTTGCGCGCATATGCGTCGCGCCGCCATCGTACTTTTGGGTAACCCGGCTGTGCGCGGTGCGAACGCAGAATTTCACGGACCGGACGCCCGGGGCGAGAGGTGCCGGGCAAGAAGATGGTCATGCAATCGAACAGAACAGCAGGGGGCGACGGGGCTACTCGGCGGTAGCCGAGGCCGTGGCGCAAGCGGCGACCGAGACGGTGGCACGCGACCCGAGAGGGCATGAGCCGGCCGGGCGACACCGCTGTAGGACGGGGGTCAGCGGTAGTCGTCCTCGTCGACGGCGACCACGCGCGCCTGCTCGACGGCGTCCGCGTCGTTCGCCGACTCGTGCGTGATCTGACTGAGCGGCTCGTCCTCGCGCTGCTGCAGCTCGGTGTGCTGCTCGGCGGCGTCGGCCTCCGGGATCTCCTCGTCGAGCACGACGTCCTCTTTCTCGGCGAATGTGTCCGGCTCGGTCGGGTCAGCAGTCATGCGGTTCCTTCCGGTCGCGATGACTCTCACCTCCGAGCCTAGGAGCTCCGTCGGCGCGGCGCACCCGATCCTGTGACGCCACACACACGCGCCCGAGCGTGATCGTCTCGTAATATCGCTGCCATGTCCTCGACCGAGCTGCCGGAAACCCGGACCGCCGCACCGCCCGCGACCCGGTCGCGCACCGTCCGGGTCGCCGACGGCGAGGAGCTGCGCTCCGTCGCGCTGCCCGGGCTCACGCTCACCGTGCGCGCCCGGCCCGGCGAGCGGCCCGGACTCCCGCCCGCGCTGTACGTGCACGGGCTCGGCGGCTCCTCGCAGAACTGGTCGGCCATGATGCCGATGCTGGCCGACCTCGTCGACGGCGAGGCGGTCGACCTGCCCGGCTTCGGGGACTCGCCGCCGCCGGACGACGGCAACTACTCGGTCACGGGACACGCCCGGGCGGTCATCCGGCTGCTCGACGCGGCCGACCGCGGCCCCGTGCACCTGTTCGGCAACTCGATGGGCGGCGCCGTCGCCACCCGGGTCGCCGCCGTGCGCCCGGACCTGGTCCGCACCCTCACCCTGATCTCGCCGGCCCTGCCCGAGCTGCGCGCCCAGCGCTCCGCCTGGCCGACCGCGCTGCTCGCGCTGCCCGGAGTCGCGCCGCTGTTCGCCCGGCTCAGCAGGGACTGGACGGCCGAGCAGCGGGTGCGCGGAGTCCTCTCCCTCTGTTACGGGGACCCCGGCCGCGTCACGGACGAAGGCTTCCGGCACGCCGTCGAGGAGATGGAGCGGCGTCTGGAGCTCCCCTACTTCTGGGACGCGATGGCCCGCTCCTCGCGCGGCATCGTCGACGCGTACACGCTGGGCGGCCAGCACGGGCTGTGGCGCCAGGCCGAGCGGGTGCTCGCCCCGACGCTCCTCGTCTACGGTGGCCGGGACCAGCTGGTCGGCTACCGTATGGCGCGCAGGGCGGCTGCCACGTTCCGCGGCTCGCGCCTCCTGACGCTCCCGGAGGCGGGGCACGTCGCGATGATGGAGTACCCGGAGACCGTCGCCGCGGCGGTACGCGAGCTGATCACCGATGCCGCGCAGGCGGCGGCCGAGGGCGGGAGCTGAGCCGGACCGTGGGACGACATAGTCGCAAGGGCCCCGCGGCCCCGGTGGCCGACACCGGGCAACGCGAGGCCACGAGGCCGGCCCCGGGCACGGGGCGACGCAGGCGCGACCAGGGCCAACAACAGCCCCCGACGCCCCCGCAGCCGCCGGGACCCCACGACACGCAGGGCTACGGCACAGCGACACACGGCATCCCGGGCCACGGCCCGCAGGGCCAGGCCGCGCCGATGTACGAGACTCCCGCGCACGGCGTCCCCGGGTACGGCCCGCGGGGCCAGGCCGCGCCGGGGCAGGGCCCGCAGGGCCGGACCGCCCCGATGTACGACACGCCGGCGCACGGCGCCCCGGGCCACGGCCCGCGAGGGCAGGCCGCGCCGATGTACGAGACTCCCGCGCACGGCGTCCCCGGGTACGGCCCGCGGGGCCAGGCCGCGCCGGGCCAGGGCCCTCAGGGCCGGCCCGCCCCGATGTACGACACGCCGGCGCACGGCGCCCCGGGCTACGGCCCGCGGGGCCAGGCCGCGCCGATGTACGACACTCCCGCGCACGGCGTCCCGGGTCACCGGACCCCCGCGCACGGCGTCCCGGTCGCGGGCGCGCCCGTTCACGACACGCCGATGCACGGCACGCCCCGCTACCAGGGGCCGTACGACACCGCCGCCCGTGGCGGGCATCCGGTGCACGACGAGGGCGCGCCGGCCGCGCCCTTCATCCCCGGGCCGCGCCGCGCGGCCCGGCCCGTACCGGCGCCGGCCGAGCCCGTCGAGCCGGTCGAGGAGCCGACGCGGGAGGACGCCGAGGGCGCTCCGGCGTCCCCGGAGCGGCGGCCCGCCCGGATCGGGCGCACCCTCACCGGGATCGCGGCCGCGGCGATCACCACCGTGCTCGCCATCGTCGTCGCCGGTCAGGTCGCCGAGCGCGAGAGGGACGGCGGGCACAGCACCAGCGCGGCGGACGAGTCCGCGGACCGGGTCGACGCACCGAGCCCGGCCTCCCGGTCGGACGACCGGCCGGTCCCGGCGAACCAGGCGCCGGCCGCGCCGCCGACGTACGAGCAGCTGATGGCCCGCCAGTTCCCCATCGACCCCAAGCTGAAGGGCTCGGGGGAGTTCCAGGCCGTGCCGGGGTTCGACAAGGCGCCGGGGAAGGGCCGCAAGGTCCGCTACCGGGTCGACGTGGAGAAGGGGCTCGGGCTCGACGGCGTGCTGTTCGCCCAGGCGGTGCAGAAGACGCTCAACGACCCGCGCAGCTGGGCCGGGCGCGGCGAGATGACCTTCGAGCGGATCTCCAGCGGCGAGCCGGAGTTCGTGGTCACCCTGGCCAGCCCGGGGACCACCGGCGACTGGTGCAGGAAGTCCGGCCTGGACACGACGGTCGACAACGTGTCCTGCGACTCCGCCTCCACCGAGCGCGTGATGATCAACGCCTTCCGCTGGGCGCAGGGCTCGGTGACCTTCGGCCCGAAGGCGATGCACGCCTATCGGCAGATGCTCATCAACCACGAGGTCGGACACCGGCTCGGGCATGGCCACGTGAGCTGCCGTACCCCCGGCGCGCTCGCGCCGGTGATGCAGCAGCAGACGAAGTCCCTGGACATCGACGGCATTCGCTGTCGCCCCAATCCCTGGGTGCATCCGGGGAGTTGATGTCCCGTCGCATTCCGGGGCGTCCGCATGGCGGGAAGGGTGTCTCGGAATGGCGCCAAGGCGACCGCTTCCGCCCGCCCGGACGGGATCGTGGACTGTCGTGGGCACCCGTCGTCGGCGAGTCCGGCAGCGGCAAGGCGACCCTCGGCCGGATGCTCGTCCGGCTCCTCGACCCCGCCGGCGGCCGACTGCGCTACCGGGGGACGGGCGTCGGCCGGCTCACGGAGCGGGGGCTCCGCCCGCACCGGCGCGAGCTGCCGGCTCCTCGCGGCTGTCCCGTCGCTGGACCCCGTACTCGCCGCCGAGCGCCGCGCGCGGCGGCGGAGCCAGGGCCGGGAGGACGGCCGCTGCCTGACCGAGAGTGACGTGACCACCTCGTAGCGCGACGGAACGCGACCGCGGTGGGAAAGTTACGTGCATTCACCCCTTCCGGTGGTGCGACGGACAACCGTCCGTCGCACCACCGGCATATCCGCTTACGTTCTTCCCGCTGCGGGTCACCGGACCGAAACGGTGACCCCCGTGACCGGAGAACGGGGGTGTGCTCATGCGGATCGGACTGCTCACCGAGGGCGGCTATCCCTTCGCGGCCGGCGAGTCCGGGCTCTGGTGCGACCGGCTCGTCCGCGGGCTCGCCCCGCACGAGTTCGACCTGTACGCGCTCAGCCGCGACGCCCGCCAGGAGGCCGGCGGGCGGATGCCCCTCCCGCCCAACGTGCGCGGGGTCCGCACCGCGCCGCTCTGGACCGTCGAGGACGAAGGGCGCGGCTACGGGCGACGCGAACGGCGCCGCTTCGAGGCCGCGTTCAAGGACCTGGCCGACGGCCTGTGCGCCGCGCCGGACCCCACGGGCGACCCGGTCGGCCGGGCCGCGGGCCCTGGCGACGCGGCGGCCGCCGAGAAGTTCGCCGCCGGGCTCTACGAGCTCGCCGAACTCGCCCGCGCGTGCGGCGGACCCAGCGGCGCGCTCCGCTCCGAGAGCGCCGTCCGCATCCTGGAGTCCGCCTGCCGCGCGCCCGGCGCGCGCCGGAGCGTGGCCGCCGCCACCGTCCCCGACCAACTCGCCTTCACCGACCTGCTGGAGCGCGCCCTGCGCCCGCTCTCGCTCGGCTGGTACGACGAGGAGGAAAGGGCCGACGGAGCCGGTGGCCTCGGCCTCGTCGACCTCTGCCACGCCGCCTCCGCCGGTGCCGCGGCGCTCCCGGGCCTGCTGGCCAAACGCTTCTTCGGCACCCCGCTGCTCGTCACCGAGTACGGCGTCCAGCTCCGCGCCCACTACCTCGCGGCCACCGGCGCCGCGCTCGCGACACCCGTACGCGCCCTGCTCGCCGCCTTCCACGGCCGGCTCGCCGGCGAGGTCTACCGGCAGGCCGCGCTCCTCACCCCGGGCAACGCCCACGCCCGGCGCTGGCAGGAGAGGTGCGGCGCCGACCGGGCCCGGCTGCGCACGGTGTATCCCGGCATGGACGCCGAGCGGTTCGGCGAGGTCGGCGAGGACGAGGAGAGCGGCGACCCGACGACCCTCGCCTGGATCGGCCGGGTCGAACCCGCCAAGGACCTCGTCGCCCTGCTCCACGCCTTCGCCGAAGTGCGGCGCCGGCAGCCCGACGCGCGGCTGCGGATCATCGCCGCGCCCGTGCGCGAGCCCGGCGCGGCCGCCTACCTGGCGCACTGCCGCGGCCTCGCCGAGCAGCTCTTCCCCGACGAGGCGGTCGGCGCCCACGCGGTGGGCGAGAACCCCGTCTCCTTCGAGGAGCTGGGCGATCCCGAGGCCCCCACCCTGGAGGACGCCTACGCCGCCAGCGCCGTCGTCGTCCTCTCCAGCGTCGTCGAGGGATTCCCCGTCAGCCTCGTCGAAGCCATGTTCTGCGCCCGGGCCACCGTCTCCACGGACGTCGGCGCCGTCGTCGAGGTCATCGGCGGCACCGGACTCGTCGTGCCCCCGCGCAATCCGAAGGCGCTCGCCGACGCCTGCCTCTCGCTCCTGCGCGACCCCGAGCGGCGGTACCGCCTCGGCGCCGCCGCCCGCGCCCGCGCCCTGGAGCTGTTCACCGTGGAACAGAACCTCGCGGCGTTCCGCGGCATCTACCTCGAACTTCTCTCCCACTCGCCGGTCCGCCGGCGCACCACCAGCGGCGTGCCCTTCGCGCACCCGGCAGAGGCCCATGTGCCGGGCAGCTGGGCGGACCAGCCGGTCACCGCCGCGGCCGGAACGGGAGACCCCGATGACTGAAGGAGGCACAGCCATGCGCGGTCCCGCCGCCCCCACCAGCCCCGGCCCCTGGGACTCCCGCTCCGAAGCCCTGCTCAGGGCCCCGGCCCTCACGACCGAAGCGGCCGAGGCCGCGCTGCCCGGCACGGCCGACGACTCCGCCGCCCCGGACGCTCCGACCGTCCCGGACTCCCCGGCGGGCCTGACGACCGGCTCCGGCTTACCGGCGGGCCTGGACCTCACCGCCGGCCCCGCGGTCCTGCCCCCCGCGGCCTCCGCCCCCGACGCCTCTGACGAAGCGATTCAGCAGACCGTCGCCGCGCCCACGCCCACGCCCGGCGCGCGGGCGCGGCGAGGGCCCGCCGATCCCGTCAAGGCGCTGATGCACCGGCACCGCGAGCTGTGCGAACGGGCCGTGGATCCCCTGGAGATCGCCGCCGGCCTGGAAGCGCACGGCGTGACCGACCGGACGGCCGCGCGGTTCCGGCACCGGGACGTGTTCTCGCTCGCCGAGGAGCTGTACGCGCGCGTACCGCGCGGCGAGGGCGCGGAGGAACGGGTCGCGCCCGAGCGGGCCGGGGACACGGGAGTCCGTGGCTGGGCCCTCACGGTCTGCGCGCCCGGCGCCGTCGCCGCGTTCGGCACCGCCGGGCTCGCGCTCAGCACCGGGCTGCCGCACCTCGTCGTCGGCGTGGCCGCGGCGCTCGGACTCGCCGGCGCGCTGTACGCCGCCGTGCGGCACGGACCGCTGCGGGCCGCCGGTCGTACCGTGCCCGCCGCCCTGTGCACCCTGTGGCTCCTCGCCTACGCGGCGGGCGGCGACGGCCTGCTGGAGCAGCTGCTCACCGGTGGGCCCGACGACGGACCCACCGTCGTCACCGTGCTCGGCGGGCCGGTCGACCACGGCTGGGGACTCGACACCGGGCCCCTGCTCGCCCTCGCCCTCTCCGTCGTCCCCGCCGCCTGGTGCGCCCACCTCTTCGCCGTCCGCGCCCGTCGGCGGCTCGCCGCCAGCCGCGGTCTGGACGACTTCGCGGCCGGCGCCCGTCCGCTGCTCCTCGGCGGCCTCACGCTCCACCTCGCCGCCCTCGCCGGGCTGCTCGTCCTCACCGGCTTCCACCCCGGCGCGCTCGCCCTCGGCACGCTGCTCCTGCTCGCCCGGCTGCTCGCCGTGCACGGCTACGCCGAGGACGCGGCCCGCGTCCTCGGCGCCGCCTGCGCCGGCGAGGCCCTCGCCCTGGCGAGCGTCCTCGCCGCCCGGCTCCCGGGCTGCGACGTCCTCGGCGCGCCGGTCCGCGCGGTCGTCGACCCCTGGGGCCCCGCGGCCGTCCCCGCCCTCGTCTGCGGCGGCGCGGCCCTCGCCCTGCTCGTCCACGCCACCTCGGCGCTCTCCCGGGCCTCGGCCCACGTCTGACCCCGGCGCACCCGCGGAGCCGACGCCGCGGGCGTACCCCTCCCACGTAAACCCTCCCAAGGAGACGAAAGAGACATGACCCCCGAACCCCACGCCACGGCCGGTCGGCACGAAGGGGCCGCACGATGAGGGTGCTGCTGCTCGGAGCCAACGGATTCATCGGCCGGTTCGTCGCCGACCGCCTGCTCGCCGACCCGGCGGTGCACCTCACCGCCCTCGGCCGCGGCGACGACGCCGACGTACGGTTCGACCTCGCGAGCGGCAGCCCCGGTGCGCTCACGCGGTTCCTCGACGCCGTCCACCCCGGAGTCGTCGTCAACTGCGCCGGCGCCACCCGGGGCGGCGCCCGCGAACTGACCCGGCACAACACCGTCGCCGTCGCCACCGTCTGCGAGGCGCTGCGACGCAGCGGCTGCGGCGCCCGACTGGTCCAGGTCGGCTGCGCCTCGGAGTACGGGCCGAGCCAGCCCGGCTCGTCCACCGCCGAGGACGCCGTGCCCCGGCCCGGCGGCCCGTACGGCGTGTCCAAACTCGCCGCGACCGAGCTCGTCCTCGGCTCCGGCCTGGACGCGGTCGTGCTGCGGGTCTTCTCGCCGGTCGGCCCCGGCACCCCGGCCGGCTCCCCGCTCGGCCGGCTCGCCGAGGCGATGCGCCGCGCCATGCAGGCCGGCGACGGCGAGCTCAAGCTCAGCGGACTGGGCGTGCAGCGGGACTTCGTGGACGTCCGGGACGTGGCGCGGGCCGTGCACGCCGCCTCGCTCTCCGCCGCCCAGGGCGTGGTCAACATCGGCACCGGCCGGGCCGTGAGGCTCCGCGACGCCGCGGCCGTCCTCGCCAGGGTCGCCGGATACGCGGGCCAGCTGCACGAACTCGACGGACCGCCGCCCCGCCCGGTGATCGGCGCCCCGCGCACCGAGGCCACCATCGCCGAGCAGCTTGCCGCCGCCCCCTTCCCGTACCCCGACGGCTGCGGCCCCTGGCAGCAGGCCGACGTGCGCACCGCGCGCGACCGGCTCGGCTGGCGGCCCCGGATCAACCTGGAGGAGTCCCTCGCGGACATCTGGATGGAGGCGGCATGCCGCATCTGACCGCCACCGGGACGGTCACCGAGATGGGGATGGGCGTCCCCGGCTACGCCCACCCCCTGCTCGCGCCCGTCGAATGGGCCGAACTCACCCGCCCCGGCACCCCTCTGCACTGGGCCGTGCTCAACGTCGCCGAGGGACCGGGCGACCGGCCGGACCCGCACTGCCTGGCGGCGGCGGGCAAACTGCGCAACGCGGGCGTGAAGGTGCTGGGCCACCTCGACCTGCGGCACGGCTCGCGCCCCTTCGGCGAGCTCGTCTCCGACGCCCAGCGCTTCCTCGACTGGTACCGGACCGACGGCTTCTACCTGGACCGCGCCCCCGTCGACCGGGCCGATCTGCCGGGGGTCCGGCGGATCGCCGCGACCCTGGAGGCGCTCCGCGAGGACGAGGTCACGCTCGTCCTGGGCCACGGCGCCCACCCGTACCCGGGCTACGCGGAGGTCGCCGACCAGCTGGTCACCTTCTCCGGGGCGTGGGCGGACTACCGATGGTCGCAGGTGGCGGAGTGGACGGCCGACCACCCGGCGGGGAAGTTCGTGCACCTGGTCCACGGGGTGCCCCGGACACACCTGGACGAAGCCCTGCGGATCGCCCGCTGGCAGGGCGCCGGCACGGTCTTCATGACCGACCGCAGGGGCCGCCCCGGACAAAGCGACCAATTCCACACGCTGCCCGGCTACTGGGACGAAATTGTCTCGCGTATCGGACGGGGTGTCTCGGAATGAGAAGGGCCGTGGCAGTGTTGTGCGGAGAACAACCGCACTGACATACCGACCATCGGAGACTCCGTGTCGCTGCCACCCCTGGTCGAGCCGGCTTCCGAGCTCACCGTAGACGAGGTCCGCAGGTACTCCCGCCACCTGATCATCCCGGACGTCGGGATGGACGGACAGAAGCGGCTCAAGAACGCCAAGGTGCTCTGTGTGGGCGCCGGCGGTCTCGGCTCGCCGGCCCTCATGTACCTGGCCGCGGCCGGCGTCGGCACGCTCGGCATCGTGGAGTTCGACGAGGTCGACGAGTCGAACCTGCAGCGTCAGATCATCCACAGCCAGTCCGACATCGGCCGCTCCAAGGCCGCGTCGGCGCGCGACAGCGTGCTGGGCATCAACCCGTACGTGAACGTGATCCTTCACGAAGAGCGGCTCGAGGCCGAGAACGTGATGGACATCTTCAGCCAGTACGACCTGATCGTCGACGGCACGGACAACTTCGCGACCCGCTACCTGGTCAACGACGCCTGCGTGCTGCTCAACAAGCCGTACGTGTGGGGCTCGATCTACCGCTTCGACGGCCAGGCTTCGGTCTTCTGGTCCGAGTACGGCCCCTGCTACCGCTGCCTCTACCCGGAGCCCCCGCCGCCGGGCATGGTCCCGTCCTGCGCCGAGGGCGGCGTCCTGGGCGTGCTGTGCGCGTCCATCGGCTCCATCCAGGTCACCGAGGCGATCAAGGTCCTGGCCGGCGTGGGCGACCCGCTGGTCGGCCGCCTGATGATCTACGACGCCCTGGAGATGCAGTACCGCCAGGTCAAGGTCCGCAAGGACCCCAACTGCGCGGTCTGCGGCGAGAACCCGACCGTCACCGAGCTCATCGACTACGAGGCCTTCTGCGGCGTCGTGTCCGAGGAGGCCCAGGAGGCGGCGCTCGGCTCCACGATCACTCCGAAGCAGCTCAAGGAGTGGATCGACGACGGCGAGAGCATCGACATCATCGACGTCCGCGAGCCGAACGAGTACGAGATCGTCTCGATCCCCGGTGCCCGTCTGATCCCGAAGAACGAGTTCCTGATGGGCAACGCCCTCCAGGACCTCCCGCAGGACAAGCGCATCGTCCTGCACTGCAAGACGGGTGTCCGCAGTGCGGAAGTCCTCGCCGTCCTCAAGTCCGCGGGCTTCGCCGACGCGGTCCACGTCGGCGGCGGCGTGATCGGCTGGGTCCACCAGATCGAGCCCGAGAAGCCGGTCTACTGATCGCCCGCGCCGTCCCCGGCGCACCAGGGGCCCGCGTCCATCCGTCCGACGGAGGGACCCGGGCCCCTTTTTCCGTCACTGGCAGACGGTCCCCGAAGCCGGCACCTTGCCCTCCAGGAGATAGGCGTCGGTCGCCGTCTTCACGCACCGGTTGCCGCTGCTGTACGAGCCGTGGCCCTGGCCCTGGTACGTGAGTTCCACGCCGACGCCCGGGCCGAGGGCCTCGACCATCGACCGGGCACCCTCGTACGGGGTGGCAGGGTCGCCGGTGTTGCCGATCACCAGGATCGGGGCGGATCCGGGGGCCGAGACGTCCGGGTGGTCCCAGGTGCCCGGGACGGGCCACGGTGCGCAGCTCGCGAGGGCCCAGCCCATGAAGTCGCCGAAGACGGGAGAGGTCGCGCGGAACTCGGGCAGCCGTTCCTTGGCCTGGCCGAGGGTGAAGCGCTCCTTGAAGTCCACGCAGTTGATGGCCGCGTTGGCGGCCTGGATGTTGCTGTAACTGCCGTTCTGGCTGCGCCCGTTCATGGAGTCCGACAAGGCGAGCAGCAGGGCCCCGTTGCCGCCGTCGGCCTCGTCGAGGCCCTGCTCCAGATACGGCCAGAACTCCTTCGAGTACAGGGCCTGCGCGATGCCGTTCGTGGCCTGGGTCTGCGTCAGCATGCGGTCGCCGATGCCGGGGATGGGCTTCTTGTCGAGCTCCGCGAGCAGGCCGGTGATGAATGCCTCGATCTCGGCGACCGACGAGCCCGGCAGCGCGCACTGGTCGCCGCGGGCCACGCAGTCCTTCGCGAAGTTGTCCAGCGCCAGTTGGAACCCCCTCGCCTGGCCGAGGGCGCCGGCCTCCACGCCCGCCGTGGGGTCGACGACCGCGTCGAAGACCGCGCGGCCGACGTTCTTCGGGAAGAGGTGCGCGTAGACGCCGCCGAGTTCGGTGCCGTACGAGATGCCGAAGTAGTGGAGCTTGTCGTCGCCGAGGACCCGGCGCATCAGGTCCATGTCGCGGGCCGCGTTCTCCGTCCCGACGTACGGGAGCCGGGGCCCCGCGTTCTTGTCGCACCCCGCCGTGTACGTCCGCTGGGCGTCGGAGAGCGTCCGCTCCTCGGCGGCGTCGTCGGGCGTGAAGTCCAGGGCGTAGTAGGCGTCGAGCTCCTTGTCGGTGGCGCACTCGACGGGCTCGCTGCGGCCGACTCCGCGCGGGTCGAAGGAGACCAGGTCGTAGCGGGAGCGCAGGTCCTCGAAGTCGTTCGCGAAGCTGGGCAGACCGGTGATGCCGGACCCGCCGGGGCCGCCGAAGTTGAAGAACAGCGAACCGATCCGCCGGCCCGTGTCGCGGGCCTTGGCGCGGATGAGGGCCAGTTCGACGGTCGCGCCGTCAGGCTTGGTGTAGTCGAGCGGCGCCTTCATGAAACTGCACTCCCAGGGCGCCCCGCCGGGCAGCGGCGACGGCGCGGGCCCGCCGCCCTCCGCCGGGGACGGCGGCAGGCACGGGGACCATTCGAGCTTCTGCGCCGCGAGCGCGTCGAGCCCGCCGGGTCCGCTCGGCTCGGCGGCCGTCCCCTCGCCCCCGTCGTCGGAGCACCCCGCGGTGAGGAGCAGGGCGGTCGCGGTGAGCAGTGCGGCACGCTGAGCGGCGGAGATCGGCATGCTCCCATCGTCTGCCGCCCTCATGCCCCCCGCGCGGGCGGAGGGCCATGCGGGTGGCGTACGGGGCGCGAGACCTGCCGGTCGCCGAGGGCCCCGACGCGAGGCACCCGGACCCGCCCACGCCCTGGTGGGCGGCCCCGCACCGCGCGACGACGACCCGCGAACGGGGGGTCGGCGGCGCACCGGAGCGGCTCGGTGGTCCGCCACGCGCTCGCGCCGGTGGCGGCGACGCTCCTGAACGCTCCTGAACCCCTGGCTCTGCGTCCCCTTCGCGGTCCACCCCGTACGCGCGGCCGTCCTGCCCGGCCCGCGGGCCGAGCATCCCGGTCGTGGGTGGCCGGCGGTCGCTCGCTCGGCCCCGCCGCCGGTCCTCCCCGTGGTGGCCCAGGAGCCTAGAGGGCCTCGCGCTTCGTCAGCCAGTTGAAGCAGATCCAGCCCGGCAGGACCGGCAGCCACAGCGTCAGGAGCCGGTAGAGCAGCACGGCCGGGGTGGCGACCTCGATCGGGAGGCCCACGGCCACCAGACCGAAGGTGAGCGCGGTCTCCACCGCGCCGACACCGCCCGGGGTCGGCGCCGCCGAGCCCAGCGCGTTGCCCGCGAGGAAGACGACGGCCACGCTCGCGTAGCTGAGCGTGGTGGAGCCGGTCCCGAAGGCCCGGATCGAGGCGTCCAGGCAGAGCACGAACGCGCCGGTGAGCAGCAGCATGCCGCCGATGCCGGTCACCAGCTTCATGGGCCGCTGGAGCACGTCCAGCATGCGGGGCACCACGCCCGCGAAGAGCGAACGCAGCCGGGTCGACACGAACTTCCGCATGAACGGGATCGCCGTCACGACGAGCACGAGCACCGCGACCGTCAGCAGGCCGGCGATCACGGTCCTCGACGGGGTGAAGGACTGCGACTTCTCCGTACCGGTCAGATAGCCGAAGGCCAGCAGGAGCAGGATGTGCGCCCCGAGCCCGAAGAGCTGGGAGGCGCCGACGCTCGCGACGGCGAGGCCCGGGCGCACGCCCGCCCGCTGCAGGAAGCGCGTGTTCAGGGCGACTCCGCCGACCGCGGCCGGGGCGACGATCTTCACGAACGAGCCGGCCACCTGGGCCACCACCGTCCGCCAGAAGCCGACCCGCTCCGGCACGAAGCCGAGCAGGCTCATCGCCGCCGCCACATAGCTGAGCGCCGAGAAGACCACGGCCGCCGCCACCCAGCGCCAGTCGGCCTCGCTGATCGTCGACAGCGGGGTGCGGGAGATCTGCGAGAGCAGGAAGTACGCGGCGACGGCACCCGCGATGAGGCTGACGAGCGTCCGCGGCTTGATCCGCTCCAGACGGACCGGCTCCACCGGCGCCTGCGGCCGGATCAGCAGTACCTGCTGGCGGATCTGTGCCAGCAGGTCCTCCTCGCGGGCCTCGTCCAGGGCCTCGTCGAGCGCCCGCTTCTCGGCCTTCTTGTCGGCCTTGCGGTCGGCCTGTTTCTCCGCCCGCGCGGCCTTGCGGTCGGCCGTGAGGTTGCTCTGCGCCCGCGCCTCCGCCCTGGCCTGCCTGGCCGCCTCGGAGGCCGCGAGGACCGCTTCGCGCTCCCGCTTCGAGCGCTCGCGGGCGAGCCGGCGCAGCTCGGCGCGGGTGGACCGGCTCAGCGCGATCGGCTGGAGCAGCGGCAGACAGGCGGCGATCGCGTCCGGGCCGAGCACCTCCACGGCCGCCGCCACCGCCCGCTCGGCACCGACCCGCAGACCGAGCGTCGTGAGGAGCTGGGCGATGTCCATCCGCAGGATCAGGTCACCGGCGGCGATCTCGCCGCCGCGCAGATCGGTGAGGATCACCTTGCCGGAACGATCCACCAGAATCGCGTCCCCCGCGAGCCTCCGGTGCGCGATCCGGCGCGACTGCAGCGCCTTCACCTGACGCCAGGCGCTGCGCACCAGATCGTCGGTGATCTCCGCGTCGTCCAGCGAGTCCAGTGTCCGGCCGCCCAGGTGCTCGTAGACGAGCATCACCGCGTCCGGGCCCAGCTCGGAGGTGGCGATCAGCTTGGGCGCGTTGGCGCCCGCCGCGATCGCCGCGTACGCGAGCAGCGCCTCCTGCTCCAGGGCCTGGCGCAGCGAGACGATCGAGCGGCGGGTGGTGATGGCGCGCAGGGTGATGCGCCGCCACACCCGGTAGAAGAAGCCGTGCGCCTGCTGCTCGCGGTCGACCACCGTCACGTCGAGCGGCGGCCCGTCCTCCAGGGTCACGATGTAGCGCCGTCCCCGGTCCCCGCTGTCCGCCGAGTCCGGTACGCCTTCGGCGCGCAGCGCCGTCACCGGCCGGAAGCCGACCCGGCGCAGGCCCGCCAGCAGGGTCTGCCCGGTGGGCCGGACGTTGGGCGAGCCCACCGCGTACAGCGTGCCGTACGCCACGGTCCAGCCGATCAGTACGGTGAGGATGATCGAGAAGGCGGTGGTGTACCCGGCGACCAGCATCGTGAACGCGTCCAGCAGCAGCACCACCCAGAGCACCACGCGCCAGCGCGGTCTCCGGGCCATGCCGACGGCTGTCATGTACGCGATCACAGGCGCCAGGTAGTTGTGCACAGGGTCGGTGAGTCCGCCGCCGGACTGCGGCTGGGTCAGCGCGTCCTGGATGGTGCCGGGCGCCGCCTTCGCCACCCACAGGTCCGTGGCGAGGGTCACGCCGTGCGCCAGGACGGCCGCGAGCACGCCGTCGGCGATCCGCAGCCCGTCACGCTTGACCAGCCGCTCGATGGCGAACGCCACCGGGACCAGCAGGACCGCGATGGACGACACCAGACCGGCGATCTTGACGAAGACGTCCGGGGCGCCGCCGGCGCCCTTGTTGATGTCCTGCTCGAGACCGGAGGTCGTGCCGTGGGCGAAGGCGGCGATGGCGAGGACCAGGGCGATCGCGAGGACGCCGATGAGCAGCCGCATCAGGTCGGACGGCCGGTGCACGCGGGCAGCGAGCAGCGGCTCGTCGCCGGATACGCGCTCGGGCGCGCGCTCGGGCGGGCTGTCCTGCGCCATCACCATGTCCGTCTCTGCGTGCCGTTCCGTCGTCGTCGCCGGCGCTGCCGTCGTGGCCGCCGTTGCCGTCGTTGCCGTCGTCGTCTCGTGTTCTTGATCTCGTATCACCAGTCACCGCCCGCACGATGGTGGCACGAGAAGGGGCCGTACGGAGGCATCAGGGGGTTGTCGGTGCGGTGCGGCAGGATGGGCCGAATGGAGAACCAGGAGCTGCCCGAGCTGCCCGAGTATGCGGAACGGGTCCTTCAGGTCGCCGAGGAGATCCCGCCCGGGCGGGTGATGACCTACGGCGACGTCGCCGAGTGGCTCGGCGAGGGCGGACCCCGCCAGGTCGGCCGGGTCATGGCCCTGTACGGCAGCTCGGTGCCCTGGTGGCGCGTGGTGCGGGCGGACGGGGTGCCGCTGCCCGGCCACGAGCACCGTGCGCTCGGTCACTACCGGGCGGAGGGCACGCCACTGCGGGAGCCGAAGGGCGGCCCGGTCAAGCTGGACATGCGGCGCGCCCGGTGGGACGGCAGCGACGGGTGAGGCCGCGGCGGTTCCCGGTGCCACGCCTGACGGCGCGACACGTGAGGGACGCGGACGGGATCGCGTAACGTCGAAGCTCGCGTCGCTCACCGGAGCACCCCGAGCGGCGCGAGCGGCCCGACCGGCGCGAGCGACCCCAGCGGCGCGAGCGACCCGAGCGGCCTGTGAACCCCGCACACCCACCAGCAGGACCGGCGACCCACGTGACTTCCTCCTCGACCCTTCGGCATACGCGGGGCCCCGGCGCGTACCGGCTGGTGCGGGCCGTCCCGGCGCCGGTACGGCCCCCTGTGCTGGACGCAGCGCAGCGGGCGGTGGTTGAGCACGGGGAAGGACCACTTCTGGTCCTCGCCGGGCCCGGCACCGGCAAGACGACGACGCTGGTCGAGGCCGTCGCGGCCCGCATGGAACAGGGCGCCGACCCCGAGCGGATCCTCGTCCTCACCTTCAGCCGCAAGGCCGCCGTGGAACTCCGCGACCGGATGGCGGCCCGGCTCGGCGGCCGGCGGCCCCCGCAGGCCACCACCTTCCACTCGTACTGCTACGCCCTCGTCCGCGCCCACCAGGACGCCGACCTCTTCGCCGAGCCCCTCCGGCTGCTGTCCGGCCCCGAGCAGGACCTGGCCGTCCGCGAGCTCCTCGCCGGCCACATCGACCTGGAGAAGCTCGGCCTCGGCCGGCTCCGCTGGCCCGACGAACTGCGCGCCTGCCTCACCACCCGGGGCTTCGCGGACGAGGTACGCGCGGTGATCGCGCGCTCCCGGGAGCTGGGCCTCGGGCCGCGCGCCCTGGACGCCTTCGCCCGCCGGGTCGGCCGCCCCGACTGGCGGGCCGCGGCCGGCTTCCTCGCCGAGTACCTCGACGTCATGGACCTCCAGGGCGTCCTCGACTACACCGAGCTCGTCCACCGTGCGGTCCTGCTCGTGGAGTCCGCCGCGCCCGGCACGCTGCCCGCCTACGACGCGATCTTCGTCGACGAATACCAGGACACCGACCCCGCGCAGGTCCGGCTCCTGCGCGGACTGACCGCGCCCTCGGTGGTCGCCTTCGGCGACCCCGACCAGTCGATCTACGCCTTCCGCGGCGCCGACGTGAACGGCATCCTCGACTTCCCGGCCGCCTTCGGGGGCGGCGTCCGCGTCCTCGGCACCTCGCGCCGCTCCGGCGCGGCGCTGCTGGCCGCCACCCGGCTGGTGACCCAGCGCATGCCGCTGCCCCGGCTTCCCGCAGACAAGGCACGGGCCCACCGCGAGCTCGCCGCGGTCCGGGGCGGGGGCCGGGCGGAGGTCTACACGTACCCCACCGCCTCCACCGAGACCGACAACATCGCCGACCTGCTCCGCCGCGCCCACCTGGAGGACGGCGTCCCCTGGCACGAGATGGGCGTCCTCACCCGCGCCGCCGCCCACCTGCCGGCCCTCCGCCGCGCCCTCACCTCCGCGGGCGTCCCGGTGGAGACGGACGCCGCCGACACCCCGCTCCGCCACGAGCCGGCCGTCGCCCCGCTGCTCCTCGCCCTGCGCGCGGCGGCGGGCGGCGAGGCCGCGGCGGGGCCGGCGGCGGGCGGGGACGCGGAGGCCGCCGCTGTGGGGGCGGGGCTCGCCGAGGCGGGACGCACCGCCGAGCCGGCGGGCGGTGCCGAGGGGGACGACTTCGCGCGCTTCGCCGAGGCGGAGGACGCAGCCGAGGCGGCCGGCCTTGCCGGGAGGGACGACGCAGCCGAGGCGGCCGGCGGTGCCGACGGCGCGGACCTCGCCGTCGCGGCGGGGGAGGGACAGGACTCCGGCGGAGGCGCCGAGGCCCCGGCCCTCGCGGCTGCCACGGCCGAGGCTCCGGTCGTCGTCGATGCCCTCGGCGAGGCTCCGGTCGTCGTCGATGCCCTCGGCGAGGCTCCGGTCGTCGTCGATGCCCTCGGCGAGGCCCTGGTCGTCGTCGATGCCCCCGCCGAAGCCCCGGCCGGCGTCGACGCCCCCGGCGAGGACCCGGGCGTGGCCCGAGTCGACGCCGGGGCCGGGTGGCTCGACGTCGAGACCGCCGTCGCGCTGCTCGCCTCGCCGCTCGCCGGGATGGATCCCGCCGACCTGCGCCGGCTCGGGCGGGCACTGCGCGACGAGGAGCGGGCCGGCGGGAACAAGGTGCCGCCCCCGTCCGACGTGCTGCTCGCCCGCGCGCTCGCCGAACCCGAGCGGCTCGTCGCGCACGACCAGACGTACGCGCGCGGCGCGAAGCGCCTCGGCGAGCTGCTGCGGTCCGCGCGGAACAGGCTGGCCGCCGGCGGCACCGCCGAAGAGGCGCTGTGGCTGCTCTGGAACGGCACGCCCTGGCCCGGCCGCCTGGAGCGCGCCTCCCTGCGCGGCGGCCCGGCCGGCCGCAACGCCGACCGGGACCTCGACGCCGTGTGCGCCCTCTTCGAGACGGCCGCCCGCGCCGAGGACCGGGTCGGCGGCCGCGGCGCGCTCAACTTCCTCGAGGAGCTCGACGCCCAGGACATCGCCGCCGACACCCTCACCCGCCGGCACACCCGCCCCGACGCCGTCCGCCTCATGACGGCGCACCGCTCCAAGGGCCTCGAATGGAGCCTCGTCGTCGTCGCCGGCGTACAGGAGGGACTGTGGCCCGACCTGCGCCGCCGCGGCTCCCTCCTGGAGGCCGACCGCATCGGCCGCGACGGCCTCGCCGAGCCGCTCACCCCCGGCGCCCTCCTCGCCGAGGAGCGCCGGCTCTTCTACGTCGCCGCCACCCGTGCCCGCGACCGGCTCGTCGTGACCGCCGTCAAGGCTCCCGCCGAGGACGGAGACCAGCCCTCCCGCTTCCTCACCGAGCTCGGCCAGGAGCCCAAGGAGGTGGCCGGACGGCCCCGGCGCCCGCTCGCCGTCGCCGCCCTCGTCGCCGAGCTGCGCGCCACCACCGTCGACCCCGACGCCTCGCCCGAGCTGAGGGCCGCCGCCGCCGAACGCCTCGCCCGGCTCGCCGCCCTCGCCGACGAGGACGGCAACCCGCTCGTCCCCTCCGCCCACCCGGACCGCTGGTGGGGCCTCGCCGAGCCGACCCGCAGCGCCGTCCCGCTGCGCGACCGCGACCGCCCGGTCACGCTCTCCGGCTCCGCCCTCGACCAGCTCGCCAACACCTGCGCCCTCCAGTGGTTCCTGGGCCGCGAGGTCAAGGCCGACGCCCCGGCCACCGCCGCGCAGGGCTTCGGCAACGTCGTCCACGTCCTCGCCGACGAGGTCGCCTCCGGCCGCACCCCCGCCGACCTCGACGTCCTCATGGCCCGCCTGGACACCGTCTGGGACGCCCTCGCCTTCGACGCGCCCTGGAAGTCCGCGCAGGAGAAGGAGAACGCCCGGGTCGCCCTGGAGCGCTTCCTGCACTGGCACGTCATGGACCGGGCCGGCCGGACCGCCGCCGCCACCGAGCACGACTTCGACGTGACGCTGGGCGCCGGCCCGTACGAGGTGCGCATCCGCGGCTCCATGGACCGCGTCGAGACCGACGACCAGGGCCGCGCCTACGTGGTCGACTTCAAGACCGGCAAGTCCGCCCCCACGAAGGACGAGGTCGCCCACCACCCGCAGCTCGCCGTCTACCAGCTCGCGGTCCGCGAGGGCGCCGTCGACGAGGTCTTCGGCGGCCGCACCCCCGAACCGGGCGGCGCCGAACTCGTCCACCTCCGCCAGGCCGCCGCCAAGAAGGAGGGCGGCGACGCGCTGCCCAAGGTCCAGGCACAGCAGCCGCTCGACGGCGAGTGGGTCGGCGACCTCCTCGCCACCGCCGCCGGCCGCGTCCTCGACGAGCGCTTCACCCCGACCACCGGTCAGCACTGCACGACCTGCACCTTCCGCGCCTCGTGCAGCGCCCGCCCGGAGGGGCGTCACATCGTGGACTGACGGGGTCCCGCCGCCCGCGCGGAGTCGCGACGACCGGCCCGCTCCGGCACTCTGGAGAAACCGGGGGAGCCCGGAGGACTCGGGGAGAGTCCGCGAGGAGGCTCGCATGGTGTACCGCACCACCAAGCTCCGTGTCGCCACCGCCGTCGTCACCGTCCTGATCGCCGGCGCCGCGCCCGCCCCCCTTGCCCAGGCCCAGGCCCCGCCGGCCGCGCATCATCCCACCGCCGTGCGCGCGCCGAGCCCTTCCCCCGACCCCTTCAAGGGCCTGACCGCCGACGAGATCGGCGACAAGGCCGTCACCGCCACCCGGTCCGCGACCTCGGTGCGCATGGCCGGCCGGGTCACCACCGGCGGGCAGCCCCTGGGCATCGACTTCGCCGTGAACGACCGGAACCAGTGCACCGGCGTGCTCCGGCTCCAGGGCGGCGCGGCCGAGCTCCGCCAGACCGGCGGGGTCACGTACATGAAGGGCGACGAGAAGTTCTGGCGGGCCTCCATGACCTCCCAGGGCATGCCCGCCCCGCAGATCGAGGCGACCATCGAGCTCCTCAAGGGCCGCTGGCTCAAGATCGCCCCCGGCCAGGCCGGCAGCGGTGACCTCGGCGGCGTCTGCGACCTGAAGGCGCTCCTCGCCGACCTCGGCGAGGACAAGGCCGCGCGCACCGGCCTGGTCCGCGGCCCCGACGCCGAGGTGAAGGGCACCCCCGTCGCCACCCTCGTAAAGCGGAAGCCGGGTGGCGAGACCACCACCGTGTCCGTCTCCCAGCGCGGCAAGCCCTACATCCTCAAGATGGTCAAGACAGGCGGCACCGAGCCCGGCACCGTCGTCCTCTCCGACTACGACAAGCCCGTCAAGGTCGTCGTCCCGCCCGCGGACGAGACCGTCGACCTGACCAAGCTGGACCAGGGCAGCCCCGCCTGACGGGCGGTGTGACGGACGTCGCGAAGGGACGGGACTGTCGGTCGGTCCCGTTAGCCTCTTTCGGGTGACCGCACGCATCACCGACCCCGAGCAGCTCAAGGAGCTGCTCGGCATCCCGTTCACCCCGGAGCAGACGGCCTGCATCACCGCGCCGCCCGCCCCGCAGGTCATCGTGGCCGGAGCCGGCTCCGGCAAGACGACGGTGATGGCCGCCCGGGTTGTCTGGCTGGTCGGCACGGGCCAGGTCGCGCCCGAGCAGGTCCTCGGTCTCACCTTCACCAACAAGGCCGCCGGCGAGCTCGCCGAGCGCGTCCGCACCGCCCTCGTCCGGGCCGGCGTCACCGACCCCGACGTCATCGACCCGGACAACCCTCCGGGCGAGCCCCGCATCTCGACGTACCACGCCTTCGCCGGCCAGCTCCTCACCGACCACGGCCTGCGCATCGGCCTGGAGCCCACCGCGCGGCTGCTCGCCGACGCCACCCGGTACCAGCTCGCCGCGCGCGTCCTGCGCGAGTCCCCGGGCCCGTACCCCGCGCTCACCCGCTCCTTCCCGACCCTCGTCGGCGACCTGCTCGCCCTCGACGCCGAGCTCGCCGAGCACCTCGTACGCCCCGAGCGCCTGCTCGGGTACGACACCGAGCTGCTCGCCGAGCTCGCCGGCGCCAAGCTCACCAACGCCGACCTGCGCAAACTCCCCGAGACCGGCGCCGCACGGCGCGAGCTCCTCGACCTCGTCGTCCGCTACCGCGCGGCCAAGCGCTCCCGCGACCTGCTCGACTTCGGCGACCAGATCGCCCTCTCCGCCGAGCTCGCCACCACCCGGCCCGAGGTCGGCGCGATCCTCAGGGACGAGTTCCGGGTCGTCCTCCTCGACGAGTACCAGGACACCTCGGTCGCCCAGCGCCTGCTCCTCTCCGGTCTCTTCGGGCAGGGCACCGGGCACGCCGTCACCGCCGTCGGCGACCCCTGCCAGGCCATCTACGGCTGGCGCGGCGCCTCCGTCGCCAACCTCGACGACTTCCCCGAACACTTCCCGTACGAGGACGGGCGCCCCGCCACCCGCTTCGCCCTCTCCGAGAACCGGCGCAGCGGCGGCCGCCTCCTCGACCTCGCCAACGGCCTCGCCGCACCCCTGCGCGCCATGCACGCGGGCGTGGAGGCGCTGCGCCCCGCGCCGGGCGCCGAGCGCGACGGCAGCGTCCGCATCGCCCTCCTCCCCACCCACGCGGAGGAGATCGACTGGCTCGCCGACTCCCTCGCCCACCTCGTACGGACCGGCACCGCGCCCGGCGAGATCGCCGTCCTGTGCCGCACGGCGACCGACTTCCCCTCGATCCAGGCCGCCCTCGTCGCAAGGGACGTACCCGTCGAGGTCGTCGGCCTCTCCGGGCTGCTCCACCTCCCCGAGATCGCCGACCTCGTCGCCGTCTGCGAGGTGCTCCAGGATCCGGGCGCCAACGCCTCCCTCGTACGGCTCCTCACCGGCCCCCGCTGGCGGATCGGCCCCCGCGACCTGGCCCTCCTCGGACGCCGCGCCCGCCTCCTCGTGCACCGCGCCGGCGAGGAGACCGCCGACGCCGACCAGCGCCTCGCCGCCGCCGTGGAGGGCGTCGACCCGGCCGAGGTGATCTCCCTGGCCGACGCGCTCGACACCTTCCTCGACTCCGGCGGCGACGACGACGGCCTGCCCTTCTCCGCCGAGGCCCGGGTCCGCTTCGCCCGCCTCGCCACCGAGCTGCGCGCCCTGCGCTCCTCGCTCGCCGACCCGCTGATGGACGTCCTGCACCGCGTGCTCGCCACCACCGGCCTGGAGGTCGAGCTGTCCGCCTCCCCGCACGCCCTGGCCGCCCGCCGCCGCGAGACGCTCGGCAACTTCCTCGACGTCGCCGCCGGCTTCGCCTCCCTCGACGGAGAGGCCACCCTCCTCGCCTTCCTGGGCTTCCTGCGCACGGCCGCGCAGTACGAGAAGGGCCTCGACAACGCCCTCCCGGGCGGCGAGAACACCGTCAAGGTGATGACCGCCCACAAGTCCAAGGGCCTGGAGTGGGACGTCGTCGCCGTGCCGGGGCTGGTCACCGGCCAGTTCCCGTCCACCCGCGCCCGCGAGTCCTGGACCGCGCAGCCGCAGGTCCTCCCGCACGCCCTGCGCGGCGACGCGGCCACGCTGCCGCAGCTCGACACCTGGGACGCCAAGTCCCTCACGGCCTTCAAGAACGGCATGCGGGACCACCAGCACACCGAGGAACTCCGCCTCGGCTACGTGACCTTCACCCGCCCCCGCTCCCTCCTCCTGGGCTCCGCCCACTGGTGGGGACCCTCCCAGAAGAAGCCCCGGGGCCCCTCGGACTTCCTCCACGCCCTCTACGAGCACTGCGCCTCCGGCCACGGCGAGATCGAGGCGTGGGCGGACGAACCGGAGGAGGGCGACACGAATCCCCTCCTGGCCGCGGACCTGGCGGACCAGGCGTGGCCGCTGCCCCTGGACAAGGAGAGCCTGGAGCGACGGCGGCAGGCGGCGGACGACGTCCTGACCCGGCTGTGGGCGATCGTTCCGCAGGGCGGAAGGACCACCCACGGCCCCACGGCGGCGCCGCAGGCCCCCACGACCCCGGCCGAGGACGACCTCTGGCTCCCGGAGGACCTGGAAGAGGCACCGCACGCGAACGTCCCCGCCCCGCGCGAGGAACCGCGCGCCCCCTCCCCGGAGGACGCCAGGACCATCGCCTCCTGGGACCGCGACCTCACCGCCCTCACCACGGAACTCCACCGCACCCGCGCCACCACCCGGGACGTCCTCCTCCCCGCCTACCTCTCGGCCTCCCAGGTGCTGCGCCTCGCCGCCGACCCCGACGGCTTCGCCAAGGAGCTGGCCCGGCCGATGCCGAAGCCGCCGCAGCCGGCGGCTCGGCGCGGGACGCGGTTCCACGCGTGGGTGGAGTCGCGGTTCGAGGAGCTGCCGCTCCCCCTGCTCGGCCCGGACGAGCTGCCCGGCAGCGAGGAGTTCGCGGGCGAGCCGGAGATCCTCGACGAGCGGGACCTGGAGACGCTCAAGGAGGCCTTCGACCGCACGCCGTACGCCCGTCGCACGCCGTACCGGGTGGAGATCCCCGTGCATCTGTCCCTCGCGGGCCGGGTGGTCAGGGGCCGGATCGACGCCGTCTACCGGGACCCGGACACCGGCGCGTACGAGATCGTCGACTGGAAGACCAGCCACCTGCGCAACGCGGATCCGTTGCAGCTGGCGATCTACCGCCTCGCCTGGGCCGAGCAGCACGGCCTCGACCCGGAGGAGGTGGCCGCGGCGTTCGTGTACGTACGGACGGGGGAGGTGGTCCGGCCGGCCCGGCTGCCGGGCCGGCGGGAACTGGAGGCTCTGCTGCGCGGTGGACCGGCCGAGGAAGCCGAGGACGGACCGGCTTCCGGCGCCGGATAGGCTCGGAGCCATGAGCGAGACCCCGGACAACGCCGTCCACGCCGTACGCACGTACATCGAGCAGCACCGATCCGCCTTCCTCGGCGACCTCGTCGAGTGGCTGCGGATCCCCTCCGTGTCGGCGCAGCCCGACCGGGCCGGGGACGTGCGGCGCAGTGCCGAGTGGCTCGCCGCCAAGCTGACGGACACCGGTTTCGCGACCGTCGAGGTGTGGGAGACCGACGGCGCCCCGGCCGTGTTCGCCGAGTGGCCCTCGGACGAGCCGGGCGCGCCGACCGTGCTCGTCTACGGCCATCACGACGTGCAGCCCGCCGCCCGCGAGGACGGCTGGCACACGGATCCGTTCGAGCCGACGCTCGTCGACGGCCGGATGTACGCGCGGGGCGCCGCCGACGACAAGGGCCAGGTGTTCTTCCACACGCTCGGCGTCCGCGCCCACCTCGCCGCGACCGGCCGGACCGCGCCCGCCGTCCACCTGAAGCTGGTGGTGGAGGGCGAGGAGGAGTCGGGTTCGCCGCACTTCCGCGAGCTCGTGGAGAAGCACGCCGACCGGCTGGCCGCCGACGTGGTGATCGTCTCCGACACCGGCATGTGGTCCGAGACCACCCCGACCGTGTGCACCGGCATGCGTGGGGTCGCCGACTGCGAGATCGACCTGTTCGGCCCCGACCAGGACATCCACTCCGGTTCCTTCGGCGGCGCCGTGCCGAACCCGGCCACCGTCGCCGGCCGGATCGTCGCCGCCCTCCACGACGCCGACGAGCGGGTCGCGATCCCCGGTTTCTACGAGGGCGTCACCGAGCTCTCCGACGCCGAGCGGGCGCTCATCGCCGAGCTGCCCTTCGACGAGAGCGGCTGGCTGTCCACCGCCAAGTCCCACGGCACCCTCGGCGAGGCCGGCTTCTCCACCCTGGAGCGCGTCTGGGCCCGCCCGACGGCCGAGGTCAACGGCATCGGCGGCGGCTACCAGGGCCCCGGCGGCAAGACGATCGTCCCCGCCTCCGCCCACCTGAAGCTGTCCTTCCGGCTCGTCGCGGGGCAGGACCCCGACCGCATCGAGGCCGCCGTCCGCGCGTGGCTCGCCGGACTGGTCCCGGCGGGCGTCCGCTACGAGCTCGTCTTCGGCGCCCCGACCCGGCCGTGCCTCACTCCGCTCGACCACCCGGCCCTCAAGGCGGTGGCCGGCGCGATGAGCCGCGCGTTCGACGGCGCCAAGATCCGCTACACCCGCGAGGGCGGCTCGGGACCGGCCGCCGACCTCCAGGACGTCCTCGGCGCGCCGGTGCTGTTCCTCGGCATCTCGGTCCCCTCCGACGGCTGGCACGCCCCGAACGAGAAGATCGAGCTGGATCTCCTCATGAAGGGCGTCGAGACGACCGCTCATCTGTGGGGCGACCTGCCTGCCGCCCTCACCGACGCCGGACGCTGAGCCGCACGTCACCCCATGCCGCCGCACGCCGAACGTCGAACCCACTGACACCGATCCGGGGGAGTTGGAAGCACCTGTGAGCACCATGAACAACGCGTCCGCGGACCGGCCGATCTCGCTCACCGCCCCGAGCGGCATCGACCGCGCCGCCCATCACCGCCTCGACGAGGCGTGGCTCGCGGCCGCCTGGAGTCACCCGACGACCCGGGTCTTCGTGGTCTCGGGCGGCCAGGTGCTGATCGACGACACGCCGGACGGGCGTACGGAGCTGGTGACGACCCCGGCCTTCGAGGCCCCGGTCACCGAGACGCACCGCTACTTCCTGGGCACGGACGCCGAGGGCGTCTCGTACTTCGCGCTGCAGAAGGACAGCCTGCCGGGGCGCATGGACCAGTCCGCCCGCCCCGCCGGGCTGCGCGAGGCGGGGCTGCTGCTGTCGCCGCGCGACGCCGGCCTGATGGTGCACGCGGTGGCCCTGGAGAACTGGCAGCGGCTGCACCGCTTCTGCTCCCGCTGCGGCGAGCGCACGGTGGTCGCGGCGGCCGGGCACATCCGGCGCTGCCAGGCCTGCGGCGCCGAGCACTACCCGCGCACCGACCCCGCGGTGATCATGCTGGTCACCGACGACCAGGACCGTGCGCTGCTGGGGCGCCAGGTGCACTGGCCCGAGGGCCGCTTCTCGACGCTGGCGGGCTTCGTGGAGCCGGGCGAGTCCATCGAGCAGTCGGTGGTGCGCGAGGTCTTCGAGGAGGCGGGCGTCACGATCGGCGAGGTCGAGTACGTGGCCAGCCAGCCCTGGCCGTTCCCGTCCAGCCTGATGCTGGGCTTCTTCGCCAAGGCCACCTCCTCGGAGATAAACGTGGACGGTGAGGAGATCCACGAGGCGCGCTGGTTCTCCCGCGAGGACCTGGCCGCGGGCTTCGAGTCGGGCGAGGTGCTGCCGCCGTACGGCATCTCGATCGCGTCCCGGCTGATCGAGCTCTGGTACGGCAAGCCGCTGCCGAAGCCCGGGGACGTGGTCTGAGCCGTACCCGTTGTCGGTCGCCCGCCGGCCGCCGGCCGCTGTTCGTTCGCCCGCTGCCGGTCGCCCCGGCGGCGTGGCGGGTGACGGCGGAAGCGGATCCGTCAGCGGAAGCGGATCGGTAAGCGGATCCGTAAGCGGAGGCGGATCGGAAGGCGGAAGCGTCGACCATTGGAAAGCGGAAGCGGAACAGCCCCCTCCCGGCCTGGCGGGAGGGGGCTGTTTTCAGTCAGCGCGCGGGGCGTCGGGTCAGGCGGCGAGGGCCTGCTTGACCTGGGCCAGGCTCGGGTTGGTCATGACGACCTCGTCGCCGCCGGCCGTCGGGACGACGCGGACGGTCGGAACGGTCTGGTTCCCGTCGTTGACCTTCTCGACGAAGTTCGCCGACTCCGGGTCCTGCTCGATGTTGATCTCCGTGTACGCGATGCCCTCGCGGTCCAGCTGGCTCTTCAGCCGGCGGCAGTAGCCGCACCACGTGGTGCTGTACATCGTCACAGTGCCCTGCATGGCCAGGCGCTCCTCTTGTCTCGCGAATGCTCGGGGTCGGTGCCGAGAAGAAGAACGTACGTCCTCTACCGGCCATTCCCGGAATTCGTATGACCATGCTCTCCCCCCTGTGGACAACGCTCCGCACCCCGCCCGCGGACCTGGCAGCATGGCGGGGTGACAGCAGCAACGCACTCCACTCTCTTCCCGCAGGTCCCGGAGACGGCCGACGCGGTGCTCGACGGGCTCGACCCGGAGCAGCGCGAGGTCGCCCTGGCCCTGCACGGCCCGGTGTGCGTCCTCGCCGGAGCCGGTACGGGCAAGACCCGGGCCCTGACCCACCGCATCGCCTACGGGGTGCGGGCGGGTGTCCTGGTGCCCTCCAGTGTGCTCGCCGTCACGTTCACCAACCGCGCCGCCGGCGAGATGCGGGGCCGGCTCAGGCAGCTCGGCGCGGGCGGTGTGCAGGCCCGCACGTTCCACTCCGCCGCCCTTCGCCAGCTGCAGTACTTCTGGCCGAAAGCGATCGGCGGCGAACTGCCGCGACTCCTGGAGCGGAAGGTCCAGCTGGTCGCCGACGCCGCCGCGCGCTGCCGGGTCCGGCTCGACCGGAACGAGCTGCGGGACGTCACGAGCGAGATCGAATGGGCCAAGGTCACCCAGACCGTTCCCGCCGACTATCCGGCCGCCGTCGCCAAGGCCCTGCGCGACGCCCCGCGCGATCCGGCCGAGATCAGCCAGATCTACGCGATGTACGAGCAGCTCAAGCGCGACCGCGACGTGATCGACTTCGAGGACGTGCTGCTCCTCACGGTCGGCATCCTGCAGGACCGGCACGACATCGCGGACCAGATCCGCCGGCAGTACCAGCACTTCGTGGTGGACGAGTACCAGGACGTCTCGCCGCTCCAGCAGCGGCTGCTCGACCTCTGGCTCGGGGAGCGCGACAGCCTGTGCGTGGTCGGCGACGCCAGCCAGACGATCTACTCGTTCACCGGCGCCACCCCCGACCACCTGCTGAACTTCCGCACCCGCCACGCCAACGCGACCGTGATCAAGCTGATCCGGGACTACCGGTCCACCCCCCAGGTCGTCCACCTGGCCAACGGACTGCTCAGCCAGGCGAGCGGCCGGGCCGCCGAGCACCGCCTGGAACTGGTCTCCCAGCGCGACCCCGGCCCCGAGCCCCGCTACACCGAATACGGCGACGAGCCCGCCGAGGCCGAGGGCACCGCCCGCCGCATCCGCGATCTGATCGCCGCCGGCGTCCCGGCCGGCGAGATCGCCGTGCTCTACCGGATCAACGCCCAGTCCGAGGTCTACGAGCAGGCCCTCGCCGACGCCGGCGTGCCCTACCAGCTGCGCGGCGCCGAGCGCTTCTTCGAGCGGCGGGAGGTGCGCGAGGCGGGCGCGGCCCTGCGCGGTGCGGCACGCTTCGGCGCGAACGACTCCCTCCTCGACGGCGCCGAGGACCTGCCGGCCCAGGTGAGGGCCGTGCTCTCCGGGCAGGGCTGGACCGGCGAGCCGCCGGCCGGCTCCGGCGCCGTGCGGGACCGCTGGGAGTCCCTCGCCGCCCTGGTCCGGCTCGCCGAGGACTTCGCCCGGGCCAAGTCGGGCGCGACCCTCTCCGACCTGGTCGCCGAGCTCGACGAGCGGGCCGCCGCCCAGCACGCGCCCACCGTCCAGGGCGTCACGCTCGCCTCCCTGCACGCGGCCAAGGGCCTGGAGTGGGACGCCGTCTTCCTCGTCGGCCTCACCGAGGGCATGATGCCGATCACCTACGCCAAGACGGACGAGCAGATCGAGGAGGAGCGGCGCCTGCTCTACGTGGGCGTCACCCGGGCCCGCGTGCACCTGTCGCTGTCCTGGGCCCTCTCCCGCTCCCCGGGCGGCCGGCCCTCCCGGCGCCCCTCCCGCTTCCTGAAGGGCCTGCGCCCCGGGTCCGGGTCCCTCGGCACGGTCGCCACGGGCGGCGGCGCGGGGTCGGGCATCGAGCGGGGCGCCGTCGCCGGGCGGCGACGGCAGCGCGGACCGGTGCGCTGCCGCGTCTGCGGCACCACGCTCACCGAGGCCGGCGAGATGAAGCTGATGCGCTGCGAGGACTGCCCCTCGGACATGGACGAGGGCCTGTACGAGCGCCTGCGCGAGTGGCGCGCGGAGCAGGCCCGGGAGCTGGGCCAGCCGCCCTATTGCGTGTTCACCGACAAGACGCTCATGGCGATCGCCGAGCGCGTGCCGGACTCCGACGGGGAGCTCGCCGCGATCTCCGGCGTGGGCGTCCGCAAGCTGAACCGCTTCGGCGCCGACGTCCTCGCCATCTGTGCAGGTGAGGTGCGTGGAGGAAGCGACGACGGGGTCTGAGGAAAACTCGTCGGAAAAATAGTTTGCGCCCGCCCCGTCAAGCCCCATAGGTTCTTAACCACGGAAACAGCGGCTTCTTCGAAGCCCTGCCTTCGTGCTGTACTTGTCCAAATGAACATGAGGGTCCGGCTCACACCGAGCCCTCCGAGACGCCGAGAGGAGGCGATTCCAGTGATCAGCAGCATCAAGAACGTCAAGACCAGCACCGCCAAAATGACCGATCGCTCGGTCGTCTCCGCCTGCTCGCTCGGCCTCTCCGTCGTCGCGCCCTCCGCTCTCCGGGGCAGTGGTCTGTCCGGCGCCGGCCTGCCTCTCGGCATGTCCGGTCTCCTGATGGATCGCCTTGAGCGCAATGAGCGACCGACCAAGGCACTGGAAGCAGGAGTGGTGGGCAAGGCCCAGGCCATGGCCTATGGCTTTGCGGCCGCCGCAACCGGTGCCGGTATTGAGCAGCAGACGACGCAGCACCACACGATGTGGGCCTTCCGTGGGCTCGAACCCTGGAGTGATCCAGCCTGATCGACGATCAGGCCGGCGCCTTCAGGGCCGCGGAACCCCATCAGGGATCCGCGGCCCTTCTGTTTGTCCCCGAACGGGGCTGACGGAGCGAGGGGGCCTCGGGACCAGCAGAACCCGGTACCAGCCGAAACCCCGGCCCAACAGGCCGGAACGAACAGACGAGGAAGAACACCCGTGCAACTCGAAGCGCACGCCCCGTCCGTACCGCCTTCCGAAACGATCCCCCCGCCCGGCCTCACGGAGGACTCCGCCTTGACCCCCGTCACCCCCCTCACCGCGCTCACCGCGCTCGACGACGCCATCGAGAACCTCGGCGTCCCCGTCCCCTGCCGCTCGTACGACCCCGAGGTCTTCTTCGCCGAGTCCCCGGCGGACGTCGAGTACGCCAAGTCGCTCTGCCGGACCTGCCCGCTCATGGCGGCCTGCCTCGAAGGCGCCAAGGAGCGCCGCGAGCCCTGGGGCGTCTGGGGTGGCGAGCTCTTCGTCCAGGGCGTGGTCGTCGCCCGCAAGCGGCCTCGCGGCCGCCCGCGCAAGAACCCGGTCGCGGCATGAACGCCACCGGAACCGTCGACCGCCCCCTCACGCACGATCCCCAGAAGCAGGCCCCGATGACCTCGTCCGCCTTCGAGCCCTCCGGCTCCGCGACCCCAAACGTTTCGATCAGTGGCGCGAACCGCTCGCGTCAGAACAGGACCCGAGCCATGCAACTCATTCCAGAAGCCCTGGCCCGTGCTCATATGCACGACCGCCTGCGCGAAGTCGACGCGGAACGCCAGGCCGTGCGCCTGGTCGCCGCCCGGCGGATGCAGCGCCGCGCCGAGCGCGTGTCGATGCGCGCCCGCCGCGCGCTCGCCATGGCCGTCATGCACTGACGCGCCGCCCGGGCGCCAGGCACTGACCCAGGCACACACCTCTGAAGCGGGGGCCGGTCCGAACGGACCGGCCCCCGCGGTGCGTTGCCCGGTTCGCGGGCGCTCGTCGGGTTATCGTCACGAAGGTGAACGACGCCCCCACGAACGAGCGCCCCGTCGTGTGCGCCCGCTGCGGCAAGACCGCCCAGGAGCTGCCCCTCACCTGGACCTGCTCGGTGGAGAACGGCACCCGTCAGTACTTCTGCGAGGACTGCGCCCGGGCCAACATCAGGGCCATCGAGGGCCGCCTGGACTCCTCCTGGTGGTGACCCCCGGTCCGCTAGGGCCTGTCCGCGCTGACGAACCCGGGCAGCCAGGCCTCCAGCTCGTCCCGCAGCCGCACCGTCGCGCCCAGCTGGCACAGCACCCCGATCGTGCTCAAGGTCACACGGTGTATCAGCAGATACGACGGCGGCAGGTTCAGCTGCTTGCCCAACTGATGGGCGGGGGAACGCGGGTCGGCGATCCGGGCCGCCTGGGCGCGCATCCAGCCGCGGGTGAACCCGAAGGCGTCCACCTCCGCCGGCTCGATGATCGGCAGCAGATACTCCAGGACCGCGTCCGGGTCGAGCGCGACGGACTTCTTCACGAAGCCCTCCTCGCACAGCAGCCCGTAGACCGTCTCCGCCTCGCCGGCGAGGGTCATGCGCAGACAGGTGCCGATCGTCTCCGGCAGCCCGCCCGGCAGCCGGTCGACCGTGCCGAAGTCGAGGACGCCGAGCCGCCACGCCGCGGTGTCCTCCTCGTCCGGACCGGGCAGCAACCGGAAGTTGCCCGGATGCGGGTCCGCGTGCAGCAGTCCGGTGCGCGCCGGCCCCGAGAAGAGGAACCGGGCCAGCAGCTGCCCGGCCCGGTCGCGCTGCTCGGGCGTGCCGTCCGCGATCACCTCCGAGAGCGGGATGCCGTCCATCCACTCCGTGACGAGGACCTGGTCCGACTGGTGCACCACCGCCGGGACCACGACGTCGGGGTCGCCCGCGAACTCCTCCGCGTGCTCCCGCTGTGCCGCGGCCTCCAGACCGTAGTCCAGCTCCTCCGACACCCGGTCGCGCAGCTCCGTGATCAGCGGCTTGATGTCCATGCCGGGGATCAGCGGGCCGAGCAGCCGGGCGAACCGGCTCAGCTGCGTCAGGTCCGAGAGCAGCGCCTCACCGGCCCCCGGATACTGCACCTTCACCGCGACCTCGCGGCCGTCGTGCCACACCGCCCGGTGCACCTGCCCGATCGAGGCGGCCGCCGCCGGCTTCTCCTCGAACTCCAGGAACAGCTCCCGCCAGCCCTCGCCCAGCCGCTCCTCCAGCACCCCGTGCACGGTCCGCGTCGGCATCGGCGGCGCGGCCTCCTGGAGTTTGGTGAGCGCCGCCCGGTAGGGCCCGGCCACCTCCTCGGGCAACGCCGACTCGAAGACGGACAGGGCCTGCCCGAACTTCATGGCCCCGCCCTTCAGCTCGCCGAGCACCTTGAACAGCTGCTCGGCCGTGCGCTGCTGGAGCTCACGCGCGACCAACTCCGCGGACTTCCCGCCGATCCGCTTGCCCAGGCCCCAGGTGGCCCGCCCCGCGAAGCCGAGCGGCAACGCGGCCAACTTGGCGGTCCGGGTGACCGCCTTCCGGGGAAGATCAGACATGCGCCCTCCAGATCCCAGACTGCCGTGCCGCACGGGGCCGTTACCCCGCCATTGTGTCCTGCCGACCCCGGGCCGCCGAGGCATGCTCCCCCTCCGCGTCGCGTCGCGCCCCGCACGGACACCCCGGGTGCGCCCGGACCGGCGCCGAGCGCCATTCGAGCAGCGGCAGGGACACCTCCCAGCGCGCCCCGGTGCTCGACGGCAGGTCCCCGTCGAGGAAGGCCAGGGCGTGCGCGGCGGCCAGCCCCGCGACCGCCTGCGCGAGCCCCACGTCGCAGGCGGGTAGGGGATGCGGTGTGCCGGAGCGCCACTGGGCCGGCAGGCGCGGCCAGACGGGCTCCCGGTCGGCCCGCTCCCGCTGCATGCAGCCCGCGCAGGCCGTCCCGCCCGGCAGCACCAAGGGCCCCACCACACCGGTGGCTTCGAGCACTCCCGCGTAGAGGTGGGGTGTGCCGGTGGTGAGCCAGGACTCGGCCGGCAGCGGGTCGGGCACATAGGCGCCCAGGCCGTCCCGCGGTGTCACCACGACGAGTGAGAGCCCCGGCTCGCCGGCCCCGTCACCCGGCCCGCCCGGCACGCTCCGCGGCGGCCGCCCGCCCGGTGCCGAACGCCCCACGAGCCGCCGCGCCGCCACCGCTCTGCGCTCGCCGACCGCCTCCGCCGGCAGTCCGCCGGGCGTGACCTCCCACGGGGTGACCGTCCCGGAGTCCAGGACCTCGACGCGCCCGACGCCCGCCGCCGAGAGAAGCGCCGCGACGGCTGCGCCCACCCGGCCCGCGCCCCGCACCTGGACCCGCAGCGCCCGGCGGGCGCCCAGCGCCCGGGCCGCCCCGTCCGGCGCGCGGTGCACGACGGACAGCGAGGCCAGGTCCGCGCGCACCGGGTCGAGCTCCGGGTCCGCCCGGCCCGGCGGCCTGGTCGGTGGTCCGCCCGGCGGCCGCACCGAGGCGTCCGCGATCAGCCCGGCGTCGGCGAGCCGCCCGAGCAGTGCGTCCAGCATCCCCTCGCGCAGACCGAGGGCCGCCGCCTCGGCCCTCAGCAGCTCCATCCCGCGCGTCCCGTCGAGGAGACCCAGCAGACTCCCCGTGGCCGGGTCGACCGGCCCCAGGACCACCGCGTGCGCGGGCGTCACCCCGAACTGCACGTGCGAGAGATTCCGCCAGGCGCGCCGCAGCGCCGGTTTCACCATCGGGCGCATGGCCCCACCCCCGTAAACGATCTTTCTTCGTCCTTCGTCGTCCGAGGTCAGATTGCCCGGGCCGGGCGGGCGTCGCGGAAAGTTGTCCACAGGCGCGAGGCATTAATCATTTGAATGGTGCGGGACTTCCCCCGCACACAGCGGGTAACGTCGGGGCCGTGCCGGCCGACCCACAGCGCAGCGTGACCAGCAGACCGCCCCGCGGCTCGGGGCCGGCTGCGGTCGAGGTCCGCAGAAGCTCCCGCCGCAGCAGAACGGTCTCCGCCTACCGCGAGGGCGACCGGACCATCGTGCTCATCCCCGCCCGGATGTCCGAGGCCGAGGAGCAGCGCTGGGTCACGGTCATGCTCGACAAGCTGGCGGCACAGGAGAGCAAGAAGGTCCTCGGCGACCGGGAGCTCACCGAGCGCGCCGAGCGCCTGTCGGCCCAGTACTTCGAAGGCCGCGCCCGTCCCGCCTCCGTCCGCTGGGTGACCAACCAGAACACCCGCTGGGGCTCCTGCACCCCCTCCGAGGGCAGCATCCGGCTGTCCCACCGGCTGCAGGGCATGCCCGAGTACGTCGTCGACTACGTCCTGTGCCACGAGCTGGCCCATCTCCTCGTGCCCGGCCACGGACCGCGCTTCTGGCGGCTGCTCGAGGCCTATCCGCGCACCGAGCGGGCCCGCGGCTATCTGGAGGGCGTGGTGGCCGCCGGCCGGCTCCCGCACCTGCCGCACGCTCGCGGAGAGTGATCCCGTTCGTGCTCCGGTTCTGTACCGAACGGGTACGTGCTTGCCCCGATCTCACGAACAGCCGTTAGCCTGGCGCGACGCATTCGTATTTCGGGATGGGGGACGGTCGTCACATATGGCCAGGGAATTCCAACGCGGCCACAAGGCCAAGATCAGTGATCTCACGGCGGGGACCGATCTGTACGTGGGTGTGCAGATCTCGGGGCCCGGCCTGACCTTCGACATCAGCTGCTTCGGCCTCGACGCCGACGAACGGCTCTCCGACGACCGTTACTTCGTCTTCTTCAACCAGCCGAAGTCGCCCGAGGAGTCCATCCAGCTGCTCGGGGCGCAGTCCGGTGACACCGAGTCCTTCCGCGTCACCCTGGACCGCATCCCCGCGCACATCCACAAGCTGTCCTTCACGGCGACCATCGACGGCGCCGGGCAGATGTCGCAGGTCGGCCCCGGCTGGATCAGGATCGTCGCGGGCGGCGAGGAGGTCGCCCGCTACGCGTTCAACGGTGCGGAGTTCTCCACCGAACGCGCGGTCATGCTCGGCGACTTCTACCTGAAGGACGTCTGGCGGTTCGCCGCCGTCGGCCAGGGCTTCGACGGCGGCCTGGAAGCGCTGCTGAAGAACTTCGGCGGCGAGGTCGCCGAGGAGGAGCCCGCCGCGCAGCAGCCGCAGGGCGCCGCCCCCGGCTTCGCCCCGCCGGCGCAGGCCGCCGCGCCGCCTGCCTTCGGCGCTCCCGCCGCGCCCCAGGCACCCGCGCCCGCCCCGTCGTTCGGCGCCCCCGCGGCCCCCGCGGCCCCCGCGCCGGCCCCGGCGCCGATGCACGCCGCGCCCACGATGGCCGCGCCGCTCGCGCCCCCGGCCCCGGCGCCCGCTCCGCCCGCGCCCGCCCCGGCGCCGTACGGACAGCCGCCGCAGCCCCCGCAGTACGGGCAGGTCCCCGGCCAGACCCCGCCGCCCGGCACCCCCGCGCCCTACGGTCAGCCGGCCCCGGCCCCGTACGGCCAGCAGCAGTACGGGCAGCCGCAGCCGCAGTTCGGTCAGGTCCCGCAGCCGGGTCTGCCGCAGGGCGTGCCCCAGGGAGTGCCCGCCACCGGCGCCGGCCTCGCCAACGCGCTCGCGCCGTACAAGGAGAGCGCGACCGGTGCCCGCTGGACCCCGCAGAACCAGCAGCTCATGCGGGTCGACCTCGCCATGGGCGGCGTGCCCGTGCTCGCCCGGCAGGGCTCCATGGTCATGTACCAGGGCAAGGTCGACTTCTCCTACAAGGGAGCCGGGTTCGCCGGCCGCATCGTCGGCAACGCCACCGGCCAGGAGATGCAGCTGATGCGCTGCACCGGACGCGGCCAGGTCTTCCTCGCCGAGAACGGCGCCCATCTGCACCCGATCGAGCTCCAGGGCGACGCCATCTGCGTCTCCGCGGAGAACGTGCTGGCCTTCGACGAGTCGCTGCAGCACGAGGTCCGGCGCATCGAGGGCCACGGCATTCCCGGCGGCGCCCTGTTCACCATGCAGTTCCAGGGCAGCGGCACCGTCGTCGTGAAGACCCACGGCATCCCCGTCGTGCTGCCCGTCACGCCGACCACGTTCGCCGACTGCAACGCCGTCGTCGCCTGGTCCGCGGCGTCCCAGGTCATCCTCTCCAGCCAGGTCCGGCTGCGCCGCAACGCCTACCCCGGCCACAGCGGGGAGACCGTGAACCTGCAGTTCCGGGGCGCCCCCGGCAACTTCATCGTCGTCCAGCCCTACGAGGTCTGAGGGAGCCCGGAACCATGAACCAGCAACTCGCGGGCTACGCCGCGACCCCCGTCACGGCCCGCATGGAGAACCACGGTCGCTCCATGCTCAAGGTCGCCATGGCCAGCGGCCAGGACCTCTTCGCGCGCACCGGCTCGATGGTCGCCTACGAGGGCTTCGTGTCCTACGAGCCCAACCCGCCCGCCGTCCGGCAGTTCGCCCAGCAGTGGCTCACCGGCGAGGGCGCGCCCGTCATGAAGTGCTCCGGCGACGGGCTGCTCTACCTCGCCGACTACGGCGCCGACGTCGTCGTGATCAACCTTCAGAACGACTCGATCTCCGTGAACGGCTCCAACGTGCTCGCCTTCGACGCGCACCTCCAGTGGGGCGTCGAGCGGGTCAAGGGCCTCGCCAAGTTCGCCGGCCAGGGCCTGTTCAACGTCGAGATCGCGGGCACCGGCTGGGTCGCCATCACCTCCCGCGGCACGCCGATCGTGGTCGACTGCGGTCGCGGCGAGGACGAGACGTACGTCGACCCCGACGCGCTCGTCGCCTGGTCGCCCGCGCTCAAGGTGAAGGGCAAGCGCAGCTTCAAGGCCTCCTCCCTCATCGGGCGGGGCAGCGGCGAGGCCTACCAGATGGCCTTCTCCGGCCAGGGCATCGTCGTCGTACAGCCGAGCGAGGACAGCACCGACCGCCTGCGGATCCGGGGCTGAGGGGGAGCGAGAACACATCATGCAGAGCCCGCTTTTCAACCACGCCGAACAGCAGAGCCAGGAGCGCTACGTCATCCAGAATCCGCAGCTGCTGCGGGTCACCCTGGGCGGCTCGGACGACATCCTGGCCCGCAAGGGCGCGATGGTCGCCTACCAGGGCCTCGTCGACTTCGACGGCGAGTACCAGACCCCGGGCCAACGCCGGGCGCGCGCCCGCACCGGTGAGGGCCTCGACCTGATGCGCTGCTCCGGGCAGGGCACGGTCTACTTCGCCAACCTGGCGCAGTACGTGCACGTCGTCGACGTCGACCAGGACGGCCTGACCGTCGACAGCTCCTACGTGCTGGCGCTCGACTCCACGCTGCACACCGAGGTCATCGCGGTGGACAGCCAGTACGGCGTCTCCGGCACCGGCAAGTACCAGCTGAACATCACCGGCCGCGGCAAGGTCGCGCTGATGACCTCCGGTCAGCCGCTGATGATGCAGGTCACGCCGGACAAGTACGTCAGCGTCGACGCCGACGCGATCGTCGCCTGGTCCACCGGCCTCCGGGTCCAGATGCAGGCGCAGACCGTCAACAGCAGCGTCATGCGCCGCCGGGGCAACACCGGCGAGGGCTGGGAGCTCAGCTTCCTGGGGCAGGGCTTCGCCCTGGTCCAGCCGAGCGAGGTCATGCCGCCGCAGAACGCCGCCGTCGGACAGGGCGTCGGCGCCCAGTTCGGCGTCGGCCAGCACGGCTCGCGCGCCCAGAACCAGAACAACGTCTGGAACTGACGCCGCGCCGCAGGGCACGGGTCCACCAGGGCACGGGGCCGTCAGGGCACAGGTGAGGGGCGGTCGCACGGCGACCGCCCCTCACTTCCGTTCGGCTCCGCCGAGCGGCCTACAGGCGCTTCAGCGTGCTCTCCAGGAGCTGGACCACCGACGTGTCCGCCACGCCCGCCACCTCGTCGTACGCGAACCAGCGCAGGTCCAGCGACTCGTCGCTGATCTCCGCCGTCGCGTCCGCCGGGGCCAGCGCCGCGTACTGCACGTCCAGGTGCCAGTGGCACGGCGCCGGGATCGGATGTCGGTCGAGCCGGACCGGTCCGCCGGGCAGCAGCGTCAGACCGGTCTCGATGCCCGACTCCTCCCGGGCCTCGCGCAGCGCCGCCGCCTCCAGCGTCGTGTCGCCCGGCTCGCAGTGGCCACCCATCTGCAGCCACATGCCCAGCTTCTTGTGCAGGGTCAGCAGCACCCGCCCGCGTGAGGGGTCGATCACCAGCGCGCTGCTGGTGAGGTGCCCGGCCTGGCAGGGCTTGTACATGCCGTCCGGGTGGGCCGCGAGGTGCTCCAGATAGACGTCACGCAGCTCCGGCTGGTCCTCGTACCCCTTGAGCACGAGGACCGCGTCGTCGTAGAGGCTCACTTCTTGTCGCCCTCGCCGTCGCCCGTGTCCTCGGAGCTCCCGGAGTCGCCCTTGGCCGCCTCGCCGAGCATCTTGTCGAGCTCGGAGAAGTCCATGTGCTCGCGGTGGACGAAGCCGTCCGGGTCGTCCAGGTCCGTCGCCGTCGGCAGCATGTCCGGGTGCTCCCAGAGGCCGTCCCGGCCGTCCACACCGCGGGCGTCCGTGAGCGAGGCCCACAGACGCGCGGCGTCCCGCAGCCGGCGCGGACGCAGTTCGAGGCCGATCAGGGTGGCGAAGGTCTGCTCCGCGGGGCCGCCCGTCGCCCGGCGCCGGCGCAGCGTCTCGCGCAGCGCGTCCGCCGAGGTCAGCCGGGACTTCGCGGCCTCGTGCACCACCGCGTCCACCCAGCCCTCGACCAGAGCGAGCGCCGTCTCCAGACGGGCCAGGGCCGCCTTCTGCTCCGGCGTGTCCTCGGGCTGGAACATGCCCTGCTGGAGCGCCTCCTGCAGCTGCTCGGGATGCGTCGGGTCCAGCTGGCCCACCGCCTCCTCCAGCTTCGAGGTGTCGACCTTGATGCCCCGGGCATAGCCCTCGACCGCTCCGAACAGATGCGAGCGCAGCCACGGCACGTGCGCGAAGAGGCGCTGGTGGGCGGCCTCGCGCAGGGCCAGGTACAGCCGCACCTCGTCGGAGGGGACGCCCAGGTCCTTGCCGAAGGCCTGGACGTTCAGCGGCAGCAGCGCCGCCTTGCCGGCCGGGCCCAGCGGCAGACCGACATCCGTCGAGCCGACGACCTCGCCGGCGAGCATGCCCACGGCCTGCCCGATCTGCTGGCCGAACATGGCGCCGCCCATGGAGCGCATCATTCCGATCAGCGGGCCCGCCATGGCCTGCATCTCCTGCGGCAGCACGTCGCCCATCGCCGCGCCGACCCGCTCCGCGACCGGGTCGACCAGCTGCTGCCAGGCCGGCAGCGTCGCCTCGACCCACTCGGCGCGGCTCCACGCCACGGCCGTGCTCGCGCCCGAGGGCAGCGAGGTCACCTGGTCGAGCCACAGGTCGGCCAGCCGCACGGCCTCCTCGACCGCGGACCGCTCGGCCGGGCCGACGCTCGCGTCCTTGGTGCCGTCGGAGGTCCCCTGCGCCACGACCTGGCGCGCGATCTGCTTGGCCATGTCCCAGTTGACCGGCCCGCCCTCGTAGCTGAGCATCTGGCCGAGCTGCTGGAAGGCCGCCCCGAGGTCCTGGGGGTTCAGCGAGCCGAACATCGCCGCGAACGGATTGTCCGCGCCGCCCGGTCCGCCCATGCCCGGCAGCCCGCCGAAGCCGAACGGATTGGCACCGCCCTGGCCACCGGACCCCTGGCCACCTCCGGCGGGGTCCTTCTTCTTGCCCTCGTCGCCGTTCTCCGGCTCCTCCGGCGGAAGGCCGAATCCGAATGGGGTGTCACTCACAGGTTTCCTCGGCTCGTAGGGCCGCCGGCGTGATACCGACGGCGGGTTCTCGGCTCGGCTCGCCTCCCCGACTCCACACCACCAGCGTAGACATCCGCGCCGGATCCGGGCTCGGTGCTCCGCCGGGCCGTGGCCTGCGGCAGGATGGACGCCACCTGGTACGTACGCGTCATTCGGGTACGTACTGAAGACAACCGCTGGAGACGCCCGGTGAGTTCCCCAGATCCTCAGGTTCGCGGAGCGCGAAACCACTCAACCAGGTCCGCCGCGCGCGGCCCCGTCGTCGCGGTCACCGGTGCCGCGTCCGGCATCGGAGACCTGCTGACCCGGCGCCTCGCCGCGTCGGAGGAGATCAAGCAGGTCATCGCCATCGACGAGCGCCGAGGCGAGGTGTCCGAGGCGCAGTGGCACATCCTCGACGTGCGCGACCCGGCCATCGCCGAGAAGCTGCGCGGCGCGGACGTCGTCGTGCACCTCGCGGTCGACCTCGACCTGGAGACCGACCCGGCCGCCCGCACCGCGTACAACGTGCGCGGCACGCAGACCGTCCTCACGGCCGCCGCCGCGGCCGGGGTGCACCGGGTGGTGCTGTGCACCTCCGCGATGGTCTACGGCGCGCTGCCGGACAACGACATTCCGCTGTCGGAGGACGCGGAGCTGCGCGCCACCGCGGAGGCCACCGGCGTCGGCGACCTCCTGGAGATCGAGCGGCTCGCCCGGCGCGCCCCCCGCGCCCACCCCGGGCTCAACGTGACCGTGGTCCGTCCCGCGGTCCTCGTGGGCGGCACGGACACGGCGCTGACCCGCTACTTCGAGTCGCCGCGCCTCCTCGTGGTCGCCGGATCGCGTCCCACCTGGCAGTTCTGCCACGTGGACGACCTGGTCAGCGCGCTGGAGTACGCGGCCCTGGAGAAGGTCGACGGGGAGCTCGCGGTCGGCTGCGAGGGCTGGCTCGAACAGGAGGAGGTCGAGGAGCTGTCGGGCATCCGGCGCATGGAGCTGCCCTCGGCCGTCGCGCTGGGCGCGGCGGCGCGGCTGCACCGGATCGGCCTCACCCCGTCCCCGGCGGGCGACCTCGCCTACACGATGCACCCCTGGGTGGTCAGCGTCGGGCGGCTGCACGACGCGGGATGGCGGCCTCAGTGGACCAACGAGGAGGTGCTCGCCGCGCTCCTGGAGGAGGTCCAGGGCCGGCACACCGTCGCGGGCCGTCGGCTCGGCCGCAAGGACGCGACGGCGGCGGGCGCGGCCGGCGCCACGGTGGCGCTGCTCGGCACGGCGGCCCTGGTCCGGCAGATGCGGAAGCGGCGCGGCCTGTAGGACCCTCCTACGGAGGTTCCGGTCCGCCGGTGGAAAGGGCTATTCCGCGCTGTCGGTGCCGTACGGCACGATGGAGGGCATGGCAGACACGCACGCGCACGCCAGTGACCACCCCGGAGAGCGGGTCGCGGACGACCCGATCAAGCTCCTCGCGATCCGTGACACCCCGCTCTCGGTCGACGAGGTCTTCCGCGCGGTCGGCGACGACGCCGCGGGCGGCACGACCCTGTTCGTGGGCACCGTGCGCAACCACGACGGCGGCGCCGACGTCGACGCGCTCGGCTACTCCTGCCACCCCTCCGCCGAGGCCGAGCTCCGCCGTGTCGCGGAGAAGGTCGTCGCGAACTACCCGGTCCGCGCCCTGGCGGCCGTCCACCGGGTGGGCGACCTCCATGTGGGTGACATCGCGGTGGTCGTCGCCGTCTCCTGCCCGCACCGCGGCGAGGCCTTCGAAGCCAGCCGCAAGCTGATCGACGACCTGAAGCACGAGGTCCCGATCTGGAAGCACCAGAAGTTCTCGGACGGCACCGAGGAGTGGGTCGGAGCCTGCTGAGCGCCCGCCCCCCGGGTCCGGGGGTCCCCCCCGGCCGAAGGCTGGGGGAGGGGAGGAGCCTGCTGAGCGCCCGCGCCGAGGCCGGAGGTCTGCCGAGTTCTCCGTTGTCGGCAAGGCGCCACGCCGACGACCCGTAGTCGAACGCCCCGATTTGCGTAACCGCCCCCCAGGCGTGAGCGTTGATCCCGCGGATGAATAATCTGCTGATCAACTCACTGGGGACCACTGGGGATGGGAGGTCGGGATGGCAGCGCTCGCGTGGTTGCTGATTCCGGTTTTCGCAGTCGTCGGCGCGGCGATATGGGGAAGCTGGGCTTCGCGCAACAAGACCATCGGGGACGTCGCCGAGCTGGCGGGCTACGCGCGCTTCCGGGACGCCATGGAGCGGTCCCACATCCCCACGACCACCACCACGACCAGCGCCGCCTCCGCTTCGGCCCTCCCGGAGCGCGAGACGTCCCCGGCGGCGACCACCGGCTGATCCTCGTACGGACCGCCCCGGGGGTGCACTCACAGGCCGGTCCCGTACTGTCGTTCCATGCCACGCCGCACCGCGACGATGCTCGCCTCCACCCTGGTCCTGATCACGCTGCTCTGTGTCGGCGTCCTCATTCCGGTGCCGTACGCGGAGATGAGCCCCGGCCCCACGGTGAACACCCTCGGTGAGGCGCGCGGAGAGCCGGTCCTGCAGATCTCCGGTCACCAGACCTACCCGACCACCGGCAACCTCAACATGACGACGGTCCGGGTCACCGGCGCGGACTACAGGATGAACGCGGTCGAGGCCGTCTACGGCTGGCTCGCCCACGACAGCGTCGTGGTCCCGCACGACACCCTCTACCCGGACGGCAAGACCGAGGAGGAGTCGAGCCAGGAGAACGCCGAGGAGTTCAGCCAGTCCCAGGAGAGCGCCAAGGTCGCCGCCCTCAAGGAGCTGGGTATCCCGGTCACCACCCGCGTCGTCGTCGCCACCGTCGTCAAGGGCACCCCCGCCGAGGGGAAGCTGCACGCGGGCGACGTGATCCGCGCCGTGGACGGCACCGCCGTCAAGGAGCCGGGCGACGTGTCGAAGCTGGTCACCCAGCGCAAGCCCGGCCAGGACGTCGTCTTCACCATCGTCCCGGCCAAGGAGGCCGCCGCCGCGGAGAAGGCCCACAGGGACGCCACGGCCACGCAGAAGGTGGTCATCACGACGACCAAGTCGAAGGAGGGCGACCGGGCCATCGTCGGCATCCAGGCAGGCACCGACCACGTCTTCCCGTTCACCATCGACATCAAGCTGGCCGATGTCGGCGGCCCCAGCGCCGGCCTGATGTTCGCGCTCGGCATCGTCGACAAGCTGACCCCGGAGTCGCTCACGGACGGCAAGTTCATCGCGGGCACCGGCACCATCGACGACAAGGGCAAGGTCGGCCCGATCGGCGGCATCGAGATGAAGCTGGTCGGCGCCCGCAATGCCGGCGCCCGGTACTTCCTCACCCCGGCCGAGAACTGCGCCGCGGCCGCCGCGGACACGCCCGACGGCCTCACCCTGATCAAGGTCGACACCATCGACGACGCGACGAAGTCGCTGGAGAAGCTGCGCAAGGGCGACCTGGCGACCCTGCCCAGCTGCTCCAGCGGCTGAACCCGGCAGGCGGCCTACGAGGCGAAGGTCGCCGCCAGCGCGTCCGCGAGCCCCGGCACCAGGTCGGGGCCCGTGAGCACCTCGTTCGGCGAGTCCTTCTCGCGCAGTCGGATCGCCGCCTCGCGCGCCCCGTCCCGCAGTACGGCGACGGTCATCCGGACCTCCTGGCGGTCCGGGTGAGCGGCCACCCACTTGGCGAGCCCGGCCTCGTTCAGGCCCTTGGGCACGGCGGCCTCCGCCGACGGCGGCAGCATCAGGCGCTCCACCGTGAGCGCGCAGCCGGCCACCGCGTCGGGCCAGGCGATGGTGCCGAGGAACTCGTCGAGGGGCTTGCCGGCCGGCAGCTCCTCCTGCTCGATCGGCGTGTACGTGGTGCTGTCGGCGCCGGCACCCAGCTGGGCGGCGAGCTTGGGCTCCTGTGCGCGCAGCTTGGCGGTGTCGACCAGGGCGAACAGCCGGGCCGGCCGGTCCCAGCCGAGGCCCGACGCGTACTCGTCGATCTCGAGCACGGCACGGGTGAGGGGGCTCGCGGCCATCGGAGGGCCGGAGGGGGAAACGTTGGACATGACCAATATCCTGCCTCGTCTTCTCCCCCGGACGGGAACTAGGTAAAGCCTCAGTAAGTTGCATGAGTGGGCTCTACGATCGCGGAGCCTGCTTATACGCAGTGAACGCACCGTTCTCACGCATCAACCTCGAGGGGCGCACGTTGGCTTTCCAGATGCCGGACCGCGGAGGCGGCACAGGTCCGTCCGGGCCAAGGATCCGAGTCGGCCGCCCGTCCCGGCGCGCCCGTACGCTGCTGATGACGCTGGGCGTCCTCGCCGTCCTCGCCATGGCGTTCGTGATGTTCGCCGGGTTCTGGACGGACTGGCTGTGGTTCCGCTCGGTCCACTACTCGTCCGTGTTCACCACCACACTGTGGACCAAGATCGGCCTCTTCCTGGTCTTCGGTCTGCTCATGGCGCTCGCCGTCGGCCTGAACATCTGGCTGGCGTACCGGCTGCGGCCGCCGCTGAGCGCGATGTCGCTGGAGCAGCAGAGCCTCGACCGGTACCGGATGGGCGTCGCGCCCTTCAAGAAGTGGGTGCTGCTCGCCGTCACCGCCCTGGTGGGCCTGATCGCCGGTGCCTCCGCCTCCGGGCAGTGGCGCACCTGGCTGATGTGGGTGAACGGGGTCCCGTTCGGCGAGAAGGACCCGCAGTTCCAGCTGGACGTGGCGTTCTACGCGTTCGACCTGCCCTGGTACCGCTTCCTGCTGGCCTTCGGCTTCGCCGCCACGATCCTGTCGCTGATCGCCGCCGCCCTCACGCACTACCTGTACGGCGGGCTGCGGATCACCAGCCCTGGCGCCCGCGCGACCGCCGCCGCCACGGGGCACCTGTCGGTGCTGCTCGGCGTCTTCGTCTCGCTCAAGGCGGTGGCGTACTGGCTCGACCGGTACGGCCTCGCCGTGAAGTCCAGCGACTTCAAGGCGACCGGCAACTGGACCGGCCTGCGGTACGTGGACGCCAACGCCTATCTGCCGGCGAAGACGATCCTGTTCTGCATCGCCGTGATCTGCGCGGTGCTGTTCTTCGCGACGCTCTGGCGGCGCACCTGGCAGCTGCCGGTGATCGGCTTCGGCCTCATGGTGCTCTCGGCGATCCTGATCGGCGGCCTGTACCCGGCCATCGTGCAGAAGTTCCAGGTCCAGCCGAACGAGCAGGCCAAGGAAGCGCCGTACATCAAGAAGAACATCGACGCGACCCGCAAGGCCTACGACATCGACTCCACGCAGCCGGAGGAGTACTCGGGCAAGTCCACGGTGAAGGCCAAGGACCAGCTCCGCGCCGACGCCGACACCGCCGCGAGCTACCGGCTCGTCGACCCGAACATCGTGTCGCCGACCTTCCAGCAGCTGGAGCAGAAGCGGAAGTACTACCAGTTCCCGCTGACCCTCGACGTCGACCGCTACCAGGGCAAGGACACCGTGGTCGGTCTGCGCGAGCTCAACATCCGGGGCATCCCGAAGCGGAACTGGATCAACGACCACTTCACCTACACCCACGGCTACGGCGCGATCATGGCCACGGGCACGCAGACGGACGCCAACGGCTCCCCGATCTTCACCGAGCAGGGGCTGCCGACGACGGGCCAGCTCGGCCCGTACGAGCAGCGCGTCTACTACGGCGAGAAGACCGACCAGTACTCGATCGTAGGCGGGCCCCAGAAGGAGCTCGACTACGAGGAGAACGGCGAGAAGACCACCAGCTACGCGGGCAAGAGCGGGGTCAACCTCTCCAACGCCTTCAACCGGGCGGCGTACGCGGTCGCTTTCAGCGAGCCGCAGATCCTCTACTCGGGAGCCATCGGCGAGGGTTCGCGGATCCTCTACAACCGCACCCCCAAGGAGCGGGTCGAGGCCGTCGCGCCCTGGCTGACCATCGACGGCGACGCCTACCCGGCGGTCGTGAACGGGCGCATCCAGTGGATCGTCGACGCGTACACCACCACCAACGGCTACCCGTACGCCTCCCGCACGACGCTGGGCGAGACGACGGCCGACGCGCTGACGGTCGGCAACCAGCAGCGTGCGGTGGTCGCCCAGCAGAACCAGGTCAACTACATCCGCAACTCGGTGAAGGCCACCGTCGACGCCTACGACGGCACGGTGAACCTCTACCAGTGGGACACGAAGGACCCGGTCCTCAAGACCTGGATGAAGGCCTTCCCGGACACGGTCAAGCCGCGCTCCGAGATCAACCCCGAGCTGATGCAGCACCTGCGCTACCCGCAGGACATGTTCAAGGTCCAGCGTGAGCTGCTCACCCGCTACCACGTGCAGGACCCGGCGCAGTTCTACAGCGGCTCGGACGCCTGGCAGGTGCCGGACGACCCGACCAACAAGGACGGCAACGCGGTCCCGCCGTACTACCTGAGTATCAAGATGCCCGGGGACCCGTCGCAGCGCTTCTCGCTGACGACGACGTTCACGCCGAACGGCCGGCCCAACCTGGGCGGGTTCATGGCGGTGGACGCGGACGCCACCAGCAAGGACTACGGGAAGATAAGGCTGCTGAGAGTCGGGGAGGACGTGCCGGGACCCCAGCAGGTCCAGAACAAGCTCAACAGCCTCCCGTCGGTGGCCACGTTCGTCCGTGACATGAAGGGCGCCGACTCCGACATCCTCTACGGCAACCTGCTGACGGTGCCGCTGGACGGCGGCTTCCTGTACGTGGAGCCGGTCTACGCCCAGGGCCGCAACCTGCCGTACCCGCTGCTCAAGAAGGTCGCGGTGTCCTACGTGGACGCGGACCAGCCGGACGGGGACACGACCAAGGACACCACGGTGTTCGAGGACAACCTGACGGCTGCGTTGAACGCGGTGTTCGGCGTCGACGGCGCCACCCCGCCGACGACCCCGCCGCCGGGCACCAAGCCCCCGACGACGACCCCGACGACGAACGACGCCGCGCTGAAGCAGGCCATCGCCGACGCGCAGAAGGCGTACGACGACGGCGAGGCGGCCCTGCAGAAGGGCGACTGGACCGCGTACGGCAAGGCCCAGGAGGCCCTGCAGGACGCGCTCCAGCGGGCGGCCGACGCCGGGGCGAAGCTCCAGAGCGGCACGGGAGCCGGCGGGGGCAAGCCCGCCCCGAAGGCGACCCCGAGCACCTCGGCGAGTCCGCCCGCCGCGCCGGGCAGCTGACAACCGGTTGGGAGCCCCACTCCGCGTCGTGATAACGTGACAACACAACGACGCGGGGTGGAGCAGCTCGGTAGCTCGCTGGGCTCATAACCCAGAGGTCGCAGGTTCAAATCCTGTCCCCGCTACTGCGGACAAGGCCCGGATCCAATGGATCCGGGCCTTCGTCATGCCCCGAAGAGCGGTATGGAGGGAGTGAGTTGGGGGGAGACGTGTTTGACTTGTCTCTCTGTGGGCATGTCGACAAAACGCTGAAGTGACCTCACTGGCTGCGGTATACGAGGTGTACGCGGGTTGCAGGTGGTGCGACGATGGTATTTATGGGGGACAGGGCAACTCTGTTGGAGACAGGGCGGTTTGTGCAGCGGCATTCCGGAAACGCCGCAGACGAGATCATCGAGGCCGCGGGGGTCGTCGATGAGGCCGTCGACACCACCGCCGAACACGAGACCGAGGCCGAGACCGAGGCCCGCCACCGGCGTGCCGCCGAGAGCGGCGACGCCGCGGCCATGAGCGTCCTCGGCGCGCTGCTGCTGCGCCGCGGCGACCTCGACGGCGCCGAGCCGCACCTGCGCGGGGCCACGGCCCAGGGCGACCGCGCCGCCGCCAACAACCTGGGCGTCCTGCTGCACCAGCGCGGCTACCCGGACGAGGCCGCCGGCTGGTGGCGGGTCGCCGCCGTCGCCGGCTCCGCACCCGCCGCGCACGCCCTCGGCCGCCACCACCGTGAGCGCGGCGACGAGCCCGGCGCCGAGTACTGGCTGCGCCAGTCAGCCGAGCAGGGCCACGCCCTCGGCGCGTACGCCCTTGCCGAGCTCCTGGAGCACCGCAGCGACGTCGGCGCCGAGCGCTGGCTGCGCGCCGCCGCCGAGCAGGGCCACCGCGAGGCGGCCTACCGGCTCGCCCTCGCCCTGGAGCGGCGCGCGACGGAGCCGGCCCGCGGCCCGCACGCGTACGACACGGCCACCGGCCTGCGCACCTCGCCCGGCACGCCGGGCGACGCCGCCGGCAAGGCTTCCGCCGCGCCCCGGTCCGCCGCGGCCGAGCCCGCCGCGCCCAAGGGCGGACTCGCCGAGGCCGAGCAGTGGTTCCGGCAGGCCGCCGCACGCGGCCACCGTCGGGCCGCCCTGCACCTGGGCGCGCTCCTGGAGAAGCGCGGCGAGCTGAAGGAGGCCGGCCGCTGGTACCTGACCTCCGCCAAGGACGGCGAGGCCAAGGCCGCCTGCGCGCTCGGCTTCCTGCTGCGCGACGCGGGCGACGAGGAGAGCGCCGCCGTGTGGTGGCTGCGCGCCGCCCAGGACGGCGACGGCAACGCCGCCAACGCCCTCGGCGCCCTGCACGCCGCCCGCGGCGAGCAGCAGACCGCCGAGCGCTGGTACCGCGCCGCCATGGACGCGGGCGACGTGAACGGTGCCTACAACCTCGGGCTGCTGTGCGCCGCCCAGGAGCGCACCGCGCAGGCCGAGCAGTGGTACCGCCGGGCCGCCTACGCGGGCCACCGCGAGGCCGCCAACGCGCTCGCCGTCCTGCTGCTCCAGGCAGGGGACGCGAACGGCGCCGAGCCGTGGTTCTCCAAGGCCGCCGAGGCCGGCAGCGTCGACGCCGCCTTCAACCTCGGCATCCTGCACGCCGGCCGGGACGACGACCGCACCGCGCTGAGCTGGTACGAGCGGGCCGCCGCCGCCGGGCACACCGAGGCCGCCCTGCAGGTCGGCATCGCCTGCCTGCGCGACGGCGACGAGCAGGCCGCCGAGCGGCATCTGCGGTGCGCCGCGGGCGGCGGCAGCGCCGAGGCGGCCTTCCGGCTCGCCTCCGTGCTCGACGCGCGTCGCCCGGCGCCCGGCCCGCCGGTCCTCGGCGCCCCGCGCGAGGAGAAGAGCGAGTGCGAGGAGTGGTACGAGCGCGCGGCCGAGCAGGGCCACCGCCGGGCCCAGGTGCGGGTCGGGATGCTCGCCGCGGGGCGTGGTGACGTGGCGGAGGCGGCCCGCTGGTACCGGGAGGCGGCCGAGGCCGGCTCCCGCAACGGCGCCTTCAACCTGGGGCTGCTGCTCGCCCGCGAGGGCGGCGAGCGCGAGGCCGCCCTCTGGTGGACCCGGGCCGCCCACGCCGGCCACGGCCGGGCCGCGCTCAGGCTCGCCCTGCTCGCCGCGCGCCGCGGGGAGCTCACCGAGGGGCGCCGCTGGTGCGCCCGGGCGGTGGAGCTCGGTCCGGCGGAGGTGGCGGAGCGGGCGGCGCGACTGAGCGAGGCGCTGCACCAGGAGCTCACGGCGTAACGCGGGTCACATACTTCACCCGCCTAACCGATTTGCTCTGCTCCGAACGGTCCCGTAAGGTTGGGTTCACCGACGCGGGGTGGAGCAGCTCGGTAGCTCGCTGGGCTCATAACCCAGAGGTCGCAGGTTCAAATCCTGTCCCCGCTACTCAGTAGCACGAAGGCCCGGATCCGGAAACGGATCCGGGCCTTCGTCGTTCCCCTGCTGCCTGCTGCCTGCTGCCTGCTGCCTGCTGCCTGCTGCCTGCTGCCTGCTGCTCCCGTGCGGGTGCGGCCGGAGGGTGCGCACGAGGAACACGAGAAAGCCCCCGCCGGTCCGGCGGGGGCTTCGCGTCGATATCGGGGTCACGCCGTGGTGGCGCAGCTCGGGCAGATGCCCCGGTAGGTGACCTCGACGTCCGAGATCGTGAAGCCGAAGCGCTCCGAGTCGGGGAGGTCGGCCAGCGGGTTGCCGGCCGGGTGGACGTCGCGGATCGCGCCGCAGCGGGCGCAGACCAGGTGCTGGTGCGGCCGGTGCGCGTTCGGGTCGTAGCGCTTGGCGCGGCCGTCCGTGGCGACCTCGAGGACCTCGCCGAGGGTCACCATCTCGCCCAGCGTGTTGTAGACGGTCGCCCGCGAGATCTCGGGCAGGCGCTCCACCGCGCGGGCGTGGACCTCGTCGGCGGTCAGGTGTACGTGATCGCCGTCGAGCACCTCGGCCACGACACGACGCTGCGCGGTCATTCGCCAGCCGCGGCCGCGCAGTCGTTCCAACAGGTCACTCATGGGGGTCAGGGTAACAGTCGCCGTCGGGAGTCCCGAACCGGTGTGAGATTGGATGCGAGCTTGACTTAGACAATGTCCATTGTAGGATCCGGTACGGAAAAGGTCGGGGGCAGGCAACAGGACGGGCTCGCGCCAGCGGGGCCGAGCAGCAGGAGGCGCACATGACGCAGGGACCGCTCACCACGGAGGCCGGCGCGCCGGTCGCGGACAACCAGAACAGCGAGACGGCGGGCGTCGGCGGCCCGGTCCTCGTCCAGGACCAGCTGCTCCTGGAGAAGCTGGCCCACTTCAACCGTGAGCGCATCCCGGAGCGCGTGGTGCACGCCCGCGGCGCCGGCGCCTACGGCACCTTCACGGTGACCGCCGACGTCACGCCCTACACCCGTGCCGCGTTCCTCTCCGAGGTCGGCAAGCAGACCGAGACGTTCCTGCGCTTCTCCACCGTCGCGGGCAACCTCGGTGCCGCCGACGCCGTGCGCGACCCGCGGGGCTGGGCGCTGAAGTTCTACACCGAGGAGGGCAACTACGACCTCGTCGGCAACAACACGCCCGTCTTCTTCATCAAGGACGCCATCAAGTTCCCCGACTTCATCCACACCCAGAAGCGGGACCCGTACACGGGCTCGCAGGAGGCGGACAACGTCTGGGACTTCTGGGGCCTGAGCCCCGAGTCCACCCACCAGGTGACCTGGCTCTTCGGCGACCGCGGCATCCCCGCCTCGTACCGCCACATGAACGGCTACGGCTCGCACACCTACCAGTGGAACAACGAGGCCGGCGAGGTCTTCTGGGTCAAGTACCACTTCAAGACCGACCAGGGGATCAAGAACCTCACCCAGGCCGAGGCCAACCGGCTGGCCGGCGAGGACCCGGACAGCCACCAGCGCGACCTGCGCGAGTCGATCGAGCGCGGCGACTTCCCGACCTGGACCGTTCAGGTCCAGATCATGCCGGCGGCCGACGCGGCCGCCTACCGCCTCAACCCCTTCGACCTCACCAAGGTGTGGCCGCACGCGGACTACCCGCCGATCGAGATCGGCAAGCTGGAGCTCAACCGCAACCCGCAGAACGTCTTCGCCGAGGTCGAGCAGTCGATCTTCAGCCCGGCGCACTTCGTGCCCGGCATCGGCCCGTCCCCGGACAAGATGCTCCAGGGCCGTCTCTTCGCCTACGGCGACGCGCACCGCTACCGCGTCGGCATCAACGCCGACCACCTGCCGGTGAACCGCCCGCACGCCACCGAGGCGCGGACGAACTCCCGCGACGGATTCCTCTACGACGGGCGCCACGGGGGCGCGAAGAACTACGAGCCGAACAGCTTCGGCGGCCCGCAGCAGACCGGCCGCCCGCTGTGGCAGCCGCTCCCGGTCACCGGGGTCACCGGCGACCACGCGGCGCCCGCGCACGCCGAGGACGACGACTTCACGCAGGCGGGGGACCTCTACCGCCTGATGTCCGAGGACGAGAAGGGCCGTCTGGTCGAGAACCTGGCCGGCTTCATCGCCAAGGTCTCCCGTGACGACATCGCCGAGCGCGCCATCGGCAACTTCCGCAACGCGGACGAGGACTTCGGCAAGCGGCTCGACGCCGCGGTCCAGGCCCTGCGTGGCTGAGATCCGCCTGCCGTAGGGAGAAGAGGGCCGGACTTCCCGTATCCGTACGGGAGTCCGGCCCTCTCGCACGCCCTCCGTCCGGGGTCAGGCGGCCAGGCGGGCCGGTGTCCAGCAGCGGATGATGTCGCGGACGGACACGATGCCCACCGGTCCGTGGTCGTCGAGGACCACCAGGTGGCGGAATCCGCCGCGGGTCATCGCGTCCGCGGCCTCCTCCAACGTCCAGGTCGGCGCGGCGAAGACGACGTCGCGGGTGGTGTGGGCGTCGGCGGTCTCGTGGTCGGGGTTCCGGTCGCTGCCGATGGCGTTGAGGATGTCGCGCTCGGTCAGGATGCCGAGTCCGCTGGTGTCGGTGTCGAGGACGATCGCCGCGCCGACGCGGCGCGCCGACATCAGGCGGGCCGCCTGGCGGAGGGTATGGGCCGGGCCGATGGTGAGGACCATCGTGCTCATGGCGTCACGGACGAGCATGAAGGGGACCACCTCCTGTTAGAGAACTCTTTCACAAGTTCACAAGTAGGGGGAGTCTCAGAGTGACACCAGGACGCACCCCCAACAAGGGGGCGCGCGTGGTGCGCGGTGGTGCACACGCGTGCGGCGAGCGGGTGTTCCTCGTCTGCCCGCCGCCGACCCGGACGGCCCGGCGCAAGCCGGACCGAGGAAAGGCGACGGGGAGGCCGGCGGTGGGGGCAGCCGGGCCGACGCCCGGTTGCCCCTCCGCGGGGGAGTGGGGGCCGCTCAGCCGCCCAGGTAGCTGAGCAGCTCGCCGTGCAGCAGGCCGTTCGACGCCGCCGCGTTCCCGCTGTGCGGGCCGTGCCGGCCGTCGAGGCCCGTGAAGGTGCCGCCGGCCTCCTGGACCACGATCGCCGTGGCCGCCATGTCCCACAGGGACAGCTCCGGCTCGGCGCAGACGTCCACCGAGCCCTCGGCGACCATCATGTACGGCCAGAAGTCACCGTACGCCCGGGTCCGCCAGACCGCGCGGCCGAGGTCGAGGAAGCCGTCGAGCCGGCCGCGCTCCTCCCAGCCGGTGATGCTGGAGTACGCGAACGAGGCGTCCTCCAGGCGTCCGACCTTCGACACCCCGATGCGGGTCGCCGAGGCCAGGCTGCGGCCGGTGTAGGCGCCGAGGCCCTTCGCCGCCCACCACCGGCGGCCGATCGCTGGGGCCGACACCACGCCGACGACCGGCTGGAAACCGGTCTCGCCGGCCTCCATCAGCGCGATCAGGGTCGCCCACACGGGCACCCCGCGGACGTAGTTCTTGGTGCCGTCGATCGGGTCGATCACCCAACGGCGGGGTCCGGTGCCCTCGACTCCGTACTCCTCGCCGAGGATCGCGTCCCGGGGCCTGGCGCGCTGCAGCTGGCTCCGGATCAGCTCCTCGGCGGCCCGGTCGGCCTCGCTGACCGGGGTCATGTCGGGCTTCGTCTCGACCTTCAGGTCGAGTGCCTGGAACCGGTCCATCGTGGCCGCGTCCGCGGCATCCGCGAGGACATGGGCGAGACGCAGATCGTCGTGGTATTCGGCCATGGTCGAAACTCTATCCCTCGGACAGGGATCGTCCGGCGGCGGGCCTTGACAGTGCGTGGTCGCGCGTCAACGCTGTGCGCAGAACCAACCTGGCCGGGAGGCGACGATGCCGACTGCCCGTAAGCCGCCGAGGGCGCCGACCGCCCGAGAGGCGCTGCTCGACACGGCCCTCGCGGCCCTCGGCTCGCTGCCCTGGTCCGCCGTGCGGATGGTGGACGTCGCCGCCGCCGCGCGGGTCTCCCGGCAGACCCTCTACAACGAGTTCGGCAGCAAGGAGGGCCTGGCCCGCGCCCTGGTGCGGCGCGAGGCCGACCGCTATCTGCGGGGCGTCGAGACCGTTCTGGCCGAGCCGGGGCCGCCCGGCCGTCGCCTGGTCGCCGTCGCCGAGTGGACCGTCGCCACGGCCGCCGCCCGGCCCGTGCTCCGCGCCCTGCTCACCGGCGCCTGGGGCGAGCGGCTGCCCGCCCCGCGACCCGCGCGCGCCGGGGCCCGCGACGCCGCCGTGCCCGAGCAGCGGCGCGCCGACGCAGGGGTGCCGTCACCGGCGGAGCTGCTGGTGCAGGCCAGGGACCGGGCGGCGGCGCTGCTCGCGGAGGAACCCGAGGGCGCCGTCCGCTCCTGCGAACTGGCGCTGCGGCTCGCCCTCTCGTACGTCGTGGCCTCGGCGCAGGCGATGGCTCAGTGCGCGGAGCCGGACAGCTGGAGGCCGATGACGCCCACGATCACCAGCGTGATCGAGACGATCTTGAGGGTCGACACCACGTCGTCGAGGAACACCATGCCGTAGATCGCCGTCCCCGCCGCCCCGATCCCGGTCCACACCGCGTAGGCCGGACCGACGTCCAGCTTGCGCAGGGCGAGGGTGAGCAGGCCGAAGCTGCCGAGCGCGAAGCAGGCGAACGCCACCGTCGGCCACAGGCGCGTGAAACCGTGCGAGAGCTTGAGGCACACCGCGAAGCCCGTTTCGAGGAGCCCGGCGACCACCACCAGCAGCCACGCCATCGTCAGTGCCTCCCACGCCGTCCGTGACTGCTCAGTCTCACTTGGTGCGATTATGCACTTACCAAGAGTCCGCGCCCGCAAACGCGAGCGACACGGGTGAGGTGCCGTCAGTCGCCCTCGCGCCGCTCCCGCGTGGCGAGCAGCCGCCGCAGCGAGTACAGCCGCGCCTGATCCGCGTGCCCCTCCTCGACCCAGGCGTCGAGCGCGCAGTCCGTCTCGTCGTGCGAGCAGGCCCGCGGGCAGTTCTCCGTACCCGGCTCCAGATCGGGGAAGGCGTGGATGACCCGGGACGGGTCGACGTGGTGCAGTCCGAACGAGCGCACGCCCGGCGTGTCGATGACCCAGCCGTCGGCCTTGGCCAGCGGCAGGGCGAGCGCCGAGGTCGTGGTGTGCCGGCCGCGGCCGGTCACCGCGTTCACATGGCCGGTGATCCTTCGCCGCTCTTCCGGCACCAGCGCGTTCACCAGGGTCGTCTTGCCCACACCGGAATGCCCCACGAAGGCGGTCACCCGGTCGCCCAGGTGCTCCCGCACCCGGTCCGCAGCCCCGCCGTCGTACAGCTCCTCGCGGTTGACGACGACGTACGGGATGTCCAGGTCTCCGTAGAGCTCAAGGATCTTCTCCGGCGGCGCCAGGTCCGACTTCGTCAGCACCAGGAAGGGGTCGAGCCCACCGTCGTAGGCCGCCACCAGGCAGCGGTCGATCAGGCGCGGGCGCGGCTCGGGGTCGGCGAGCGCGGTGACGATCGCCAGCTGGTCGGCGTTGGCGACGACCACCCGCTCGTAGGGATCGTCGTCGTCGGCCGTACGGCGCAGCACCGAGCTGCGCTCACTGATCCGCACGATCCGCGCGAGGGTGTCCTTCTCGCCGGACAGGTCGCCCACCAGGGAGACCCGGTCGCCGACCACGGCGGCCTTGCGGCCCAGCTCGCGGGCCTTCATGGCGACGATGACCCGCTCGTCGACCAGGCAGGTCAGCCGGCCACGGTCGACGGTGAGGACCATGCCCTCGACGGCGTCCTCGTGCTTGGGGCGGATGTTCGTCCGGGGACGGTTGCCCTTGCGGTTGGGCCGCTGGCGGATGTCGTCCTCGTCGGTGCGCTTGCCGTAGTGCCGCATGGCTCAGGCTCCGAGCATTTCGGTCCACATCCTCGGGAAGTCGGGCAAGGTCTTCTCGGTCGTCTTCACGTTCTCGATCTCCACGCCCTTCACGGCGAGGCCGAGCAGCGCGCCCGCGGTCGCCATCCGGTGGTCGTGGTACGTGTGGAAGACCCCGCCGCGCAGCGGGCGCGGGCGGATGTGCAGCCCGTCCTCGGTCTCCGTGACGTCGCCGCCGAGCCCGTTGATCTCCCGGGTGAGAGCGGCGAGCCGGTCGGTCTCGTGGAGCCGCAGGTGGGCCACGCCGCGCAGGGTGGAGGGGGAGTCGGCGAGGGCCGCGACGGCCGCGATGCCCGGGGTCAGCTCGCCGACCTCGCCCAGGTCGATGTCGATGCCGTGGATCCGGCCCGAGCCGGTGAAGGTCAGACCGCGCTCGGTCAGCTCGCAGGAGCCACCCATCGCGGTGAAGATCTCCCGCAGCGCGTCACCCGGCTGGGTGGTCCGCTCCGGCCAGTCCGGCACGGTGACCCGGCCGCCGGTGACCAGGGCCGCGGCCAGGAAGGGCTGGGCGTTCGACAGGTCCGGCTCCACCACCAGGTCGCGGCCGAGCAGCGCGGAGGGCGCCACCCGCCACACGTCGGGCCGACCGCCGTGCTCCGGCTCGTCGACCTGGGCGCCCACCGCCCGCAGCATGTCGACCGTCATCCGGATGTGCGGGAGCGAGGGCAGCCGGTCGCCGACGTGCCGCACCTCGACGCCCTGGTTGAAGCGCGGGCCGGAGAGCAGCAGGGCGCTCACGAACTGGGAGGACGAGGAGGCGTCGATCTCCACGACACCGCCCTGGAGGCCGCCGGCGCCGTGCACGGTCATCGGCAGCGCGCCGCGCCCGTCGTCGTCGATCCGGGCGCCGAGCGCGCGCAGCGCGTCGATCACGCCGTGCAGCGGGCGCTCGTGCGAGCGCGGGTCGCCGTCGAAGCGGACCGGGCCGTCGGCCAGGGCCGCGACCGGCGGCAGGAAGCGCATGACCGTGCCGGCGTTGCCGACGTCCACGGTCGCGGGGCCGCGGAGCCCCGCCGGGAGGACCCGCCAGGCCTCGCCCGTGCCGTCCGGGCCCACGCCCTCCTCGATCTTCACGCCGAGGGTGCGCAGCGCCTCCGCCATCAGCAGGGTGTCGCGCGAGCGCAGCGGCCGGCGGACCCAGCCGGGTTCGGCGGCGAGGGCGGCGAGCACGAGCGCCCGGTTGGTGACCGACTTCGATCCGGGCACGGTGACGGTGGCGTCGACGGCGCCGCCCGCGTACGGGGCGGGCCAGAGGCCGGTGAGCGGATCGATCGGCGCGGAGCTTTCGGTCATGCCCTCACTTTACGGGGGTACGGGGGGCCCGCTACACGCCCGCTACAGGCCGAGCAGCCAGCGTCCGCCGCCGATCAGGGAGCAGATCGAGACCGCGTGGAAGAAGAACAGCCACAGCGGGGGCGGCACGTGGGTGAGCCGGCCGAGCTGGTCCGCGTCGGAGTCCCCGGCCTCCCCGTGCCGCCGCTTGGCCTGCAGCTCGAAGGCCGGCCGCACCCCGCCGAGCAGCAGGAACCAGACGGCCGCGTACGCGAAGACGGACTGGACGTCCGGAGAGGTCAGCCAGGACACCAGGAGGAACAGCGCGCCGGTGAGCAGGACGGTGAAGATCCCGTACGCGTTGCGGACCATCACCAGCATCGCCACGAGCAGGGCCGTGGCCAGCCAGAGCAGCAGCGTGATCCGGTGCGCGGAGAGCAGCGCCGCGCCGCCGAGGCCGAGCAGCGGGGCGGCGGTGTAGCCGGCGGCGGCCGTGAGGATCATGCCGAGACCGGTGGGACGGCCGCGCGAGACGGTGAGCCCGCTGGTGTCCGAGTGCAGCCGGATGGACTGGAGCCGCCGGCCGGTGACGAGCGCGACCAGCCCGTGGCCGCCCTCGTGCGCGATGGTGATCGCGTTCCGGGACAGGCGCCACAGGGAGCGGGGCGCGACGGCGACCAGGGCGGCGACCGCCGTGGCGATCACGATCCACTCCGCGGGGGCCGGCTGGGTGCCGAGGACTTCGGTCATTGTTCGGACGGCTCCTCGGTCGGGGGACGGGACCTGGCAGTGTGGCACTCATGTGCGGACGGTATGCAGCGAGTCGGCGGCCCGAGGACCTCGTGGACGTCTTCGAGGTCGAGAAGTGGGAGCCGGAGGAGACCCTGGCCCCCGACTGGAACGTGGCCCCCACCAAGGAGGTGCACGTGATCCTGGAGCGTCCTCTGAAAGACGCGGAATCGCGCCGGCCGGTTCGCCAGATGCGCACCCTGAAGTGGGGTCTGGTGCCGTCCTGGGCGAAGAGCCCGGAGGGCGCCGCCCGGATGATCAACGCCAGGTCCGAGACCCTGCACGAGAAGCCCTCCTTCAGGAAGGCCTTCGCGGCCCGCCGCTGCATCGTGCCCGCCGACGGCTATTACGAGTGGGTGACCGGCGCCGACGAGCGGGAACTGGAGGTCGAGGGGAAGAAGAAGCGGCCCCGCAAGCAGCCGTACTTCGTGACCCCCGCCGACGGCTCGGTCTTCGCCATGGCCGGCCTGTACGAGTTCTGGCGGGACCGGACCCTGCCCGACGACCACCCGCAGGCCTGGTGGGTGACCTGCTCGGTGGTCACCACGGAGGCGGAGTCCGGGCCGCTGGGCGTCGCCCCCGCCGAGGGCCCCCGGGCGCTCGCCGACATCCACCCCCGCATGCCGCTGATGCTGACCCCGGACCGCTGGGACGCCTGGCTCGACCCGGCCCGCACCGGACCCGACGAGCTGCGCCCGCTGCTCGCCCCGCCGCCGCAGGGCCTGATGCGGGCCTACCCGGTGTCGACGGCGGTCAGCAACGTCCGGAACAACGGGCCCGAGCTGCTGAGGGAGCTGGACGGCCCGGAGGAGGGGACGCTCTTCTGAGGGCCGTTCCCTGGCCCGTCCTCCGGGCGCCGTTTCCTGGCCCGTGCTCCGGGCGCCGTTTCCTGGCCCCTCCTCCGGGGTCCGGCGGTGCAGGATGGGAGCGTGACGAAGAGCGAGACCGTTCCGACCGACGCCGGGGACGCCCGGATCACCTGGGTCGCGGCGAAGAAGCCGTGGACCGTGCTCGCCGTGAGCCACGGCGCCGGCGGGGGTGTCGAGGCCCGCGACCTCCAGGCCCTCGCGGCCGCGCTGCCCTCCGAGGGGGTGACCGTGGCCCTGGTCGAGCAGCCCTGGCGGGTGGCCGGCAAGAAGGTGGCCCCCGCGCCGAAGACCCTGGACACCGGCTGGCGCGGACTGTGGCCCGCGCTCGCCGCCCCCGGCCTCCCGGTGATCGCCGGCGGGCGCAGCGCGGGCGCGCGGGTCGCCTGCCGCACCGCCGCCGAGCTCGGCGCGAGCGCCGTGCTGGCCCTGAGCTTCCCGCTGCACCCTCCGGGCAGGCCGGAGAAGTCCCGAGGTGACGAACTGCTGGCCGCCGGCGTCCCCACTCTCGTCGTGCAGGGCGGCAACGACCCCTTCGGGAGGCCCGCCGAGTTCCCCTCGGGTCCGTACACCCTCGCCGAGGTGCCGTACGGCGACCACGGCTTCGCCGTGCCCAAGCGCGCGCCCCTCACCCAGGAAGAGGCGCTGGACGTGATCGTCCGCGAGGTGTCGGGGTGGGTCGCGTCACTTCGGTGACCGCGCGGTCGCTCCGGGAATGCGGAGCAGGGGGCGGCTGTTGTGACGGACATCGGTGTGAAGAGCAAGGAAGAGGGAGTCCGTCGTATGGGTTCGACCATGTGCCGCGAGCGCCCGCAGGCCGCGGAGCTGGACTGGACGGTGCTGCCGCAGGCTCGGGTCGCCCCTGTTCGGGCGGCGGGCGAAGCGGTTCCTCGTCTATCCTCCGAAGCGAGCGGGTCCGCGTTCGGATTCGCCGAAGCGCTGGAGGAGGTGGGTCCGGTCACTGGGACCGACACAGGGACCGACGACGGCCCCGAGGAGACGACCGAGGAGCGCAACGCGCGCTTCGAGCGGGACGCCCTCGGCTACCTCGACCAGATGTACTCGGCCGCGCTGCGCATGACGCGCAATCCCGCGGACGCCGAGGACCTGGTGCAGGAGACCTACGCGAAGGCGTACGGATCCTTCCACCAGTTCCGCGAGGGCACGAACCTGAAGGCGTGGCTGTACCGCATCCTCACGAACACCTTCATCAACTCGTACCGCAAGAAGCAGCGCGAGCCCCAGCGCTCCGCTGCCGAGGAGATCGAGGACTGGCAGCTCGCCCGAGCCGAGTCGCACATGTCGACCGGGCTGCGGTCCGCCGAGTCGCAGGCTCTCGACCACCTTCCGGACTCCGACGTGAAGGAAGCGCTGCAGGCGATCCCCGAGGAGTTCCGCATCGCCGTCTATCTCGCCGACGTAGAGGGCTTTGCGTACAAGGAGATCGCGGACATCATGGGGACACCCATCGGTACGGTGATGTCCCGGCTGCACCGGGGCCGCCGCCAGCTGCGCGGCATGCTCGAGGACTACGCCCGTGAGCGCGGGCTGGTTCCCGCGGGCGCCGGAGAGTCGACGCACGATCTGAAAGGCTCGGGCTCATGAGCTGCGGAGAGCCGCACGAGACGGACTGCTCAGAGGTCCTGGACCATCTCTACGAGTTCCTCGACCGAGAGATGCCCGACGGTGAATGCACCAAGTTCGAGGTGCACTTCGAGGAGTGCTCCCCCTGCCTGGAGAAGTACGGCCTGGAGCAGGCGGTCAAGAAGCTGGTCAAGCGCTGCTGCGGCAGTGACGACGTGCCGATCGACCTCCGTGCCAAGGTGATGGGCCGGATCGAGCTGATCCGCGAGGGGCACCTGCTCCCCGAGCAGGACGCCACGACCGCCCCGGTGACCTCGCAGGAGCAGTAGCCGCACGCGTGCCGAAGGCCGGGTGAGCACCTCGCCCGGCCTTCGGCGTACCCGACCGCGAGCCGGTCCCGGTGTGTCCGTCGGCTGATCGGCTTGTATCACCCGATGGTGCGAATCGGTCCCGGCCGCCCTTCGCCGGAGCGCCGAATCGCTAGCGTGACAGGCGTGATGGGCGCGAAGGTCATTCCGCGGTGGAAGCCCGCCCGGCCGCCCCGGGCCGTTCCCCGGGCGGCGCGGGTGTACGTCGGCTGTGCCCTGCTCGCCGCCGCCGCGGTCGGTCTGCCCGCGTTACGCCCCGGCGCCGCCACCCCCTGGCCGGCCGCGCTGCTGCTCGCCGCGCTCTACGCGGTGTGCGAACTGCCCGCCCGCTGCCGGCTCATCGGCCGGGCGTTCCGCGGCGGCCCGGGGTCGGCCTCCGTGTCCCCGGGCGCCGGCTCCTTCTTCCCCGTCCTGCTCGCCGCCGCGCTGCTGCTGCCGCCGTCGGCCGCCGCGCTCGCCGCCGTGCCCGGCGCCGTCCTCGCCCGCGTCGACCGACCGCCCTTCGTCCTGCGCCGGACCTGGCGGGCCGCCCAGCTCGCCCTCGCCGTCTGGGCCGCCGCCCAGGTCGGGCAGTTCCTCCGCTGCCCGGGCGCCCTCGGACTCGGGCCCGAGATCCCCGACTTCCCGTACGTCCTGCTGCCGGCCGGGGCCACCGCGCTCACCTTCTGCCTGGTCCTGACCGCCCTCGACGGCGGCATCCGCGCCACCGCCGAACAGTTCCCGGCACGCACCGCATGGCGCGGCCTGCTCGGCCGGGCCCTCGCCCCGCACGCCGTGCACGGCCTGGCCGGACTGATGATGGCCGTGCTCTGGCGCAGCAGCTACGGGCCGGTCGCCGCCCTGTTCGTCCTGCTGCCCATGTACATCTCCTGCTGGAGCTTCGCCCAGTACCACCGCGAACGCGCCGCCCACCAGGCCACCATCCGGGCCCTCGTCCAGGCCGTCGACATCAAGGACCGCTACACCCGGGGCCACAGCGAACGCGTCGGCCACGCCTCCGTCCTGATCGCCGGCGAGCTCGGCATGGACGAGCCGCGCCTGGAGGTCGTCCGGTTCGCCGGCATCCTCCACGACGTCGGCAAGCTGGGCGTGCCGACCCGGGTGCTGCGCAAGGACGGCCCGCTCACCCCGCAGGAGCGCCGGATCATCGAGCTCCACCCCGAGTACGGACACGAGATGGTCCGCGGCATCGGCTTCCTCGGCGAGGCCCGCACGGCGATCCTGCACCACCACGAACGTATGGACGGCAGCGGCTATCCGTACGGCCTCAAGGGCCACCAGATCCCCGAGTACGCGCGCGTGGTCGCCGTCGCGGACGCCTTCGACGCCATGACCTCCACGCGCTCGTACAGCAGGGCCCGCCCGGTCGGGACGGCCCTCGCCGAACTGGCGCGGTGCGCCGGTACCCAGTTCGACCCGCGCATGGTCGACGCCCTCGCCCGCGCCCTGCAGCGGCACGGATGGCAGACCGAGGTCACCGCCGACGAGCCCGCGGTCCCGACGCCACGCGACGAGGGCCCGCACACCCCCGCCCCCGCAGAAGTCCCGGAACCCGGCACCCCCCACGGGGCTCAGCCCACGGCACCCCTCCAGGAGCCCGCGTGAGGCCCGGCCGCGCCGGCCGCGCCACCGTCGCCGCCGTCCACGGGGCCGCGCTGCTGCTCACCTTCGCCGGCCTCGGCGCCACCCTCTGGCAGGGCGTGGACGAACCAGGCAGCGCCCTCGCCTTCGGCGTCCTCATCGCCCTCGGCGAGCTCGCCCGCCGGGGCGCCCAGCCCGGGGAGAGGGAGCCGGCCCCGCTGGCCGCCGCGGGGGCCCTCGCGTACGCCCTGCTGGGGCAGAACGCCGGACAGGCCACCACCCACGGTGTCCTCCAGACCGTCGCCGTCGTCGTCGCGGCCGGCCTCGCCGGGATCGTGCCCCACGTGGCCCGCGGCCGTGGCCCCGACCCCGACCACCTGGCCCGGCGGACCCTCACGGTCGGCTTCGCCGCCCTGTGCTTCCAGCCCCTCTACAACGCGGGCACCCTCACCGCCCACCTCGGCCAGGGCCCCTCCTTCGCCCTCTTCCTGCTCCTGCTGCTCCTGCTCACCGCCCTGTGCGACGCCGTCCTCGCCGCCCTGCTGCACCGCGCCCGCACCGGCCACCCCTACGGCCCGCTGCTCCGCGACGAACTGCGCGCCCTGCTCGGCATCGGCTCCGCCGTCTGCGCCACCGGCACCGTCATGGCGCTCGGCGTCGCCGTCGCCGGCCTGTGGGCGCTGCCCGTCTTCGCCGTACCGCTGCTGCTCGCCCAGGTCTCCTTCCGGCGCTACGCGGCCGTGCGCACCACCAGCCGGCAGACCATCGCCTCGCTCGCCCGGGCCACCGAGATCGCCGGCTGCACCCCGCCCGGCCACGCCCATCGGGTCGCCGCGCTCAGCCGGGCCGTGGGCCGGGAGCTCGGCCTGTCCGGCTCCGATCTGACCGTCCTCGAATACGCGGCGCTCATGCACGACATCGGACAGCTCTCCCTGGTCGATCCCGTGGACGGCGGCGCCACGGCCCCCCTGCCGGCCGAGGAACAGCGCAGGATCGCCCTGCTCGGCGGCGCCGTGGTGCGCCAGACCGGCGTCCCGGAGGCCGTCGCCGTGGTCGTCGAGCGGCAGGCCGACCCGTACCGCGAGCAGCCGCTGCCCGCCAGGATCGTCCGTGCCGTCAACGCCTACGACGACCTCGCGGCCGGCAGCGCGGGCGGCGGCCTCGGCGCCTTGGAACGGCTGCGGCTCGGCACCGCCCGCGACTACCACCCCGACGTGGTCGAATCCCTCGCCAGGGTTCTCGCGCGCGGAGGTGTCAAGAGGGGCGTCGTCCCCGTTCCGCCGGGGTAACCCATGGGTAATGAGCGCGCGTCCGACCGGGCATGGTTGGATGCGAACAAGAGGGTGAAGCGACCGGCAGGCGGGAATCGTGAGGATCTTCGGGAAGGTACGGCATCGGCCCTCCGCCTCGTGGCGGCAGGCCACCGACCGCGCGTTCACGCTGATCGGCGACGGCCGGTACGAGGACGCGGGCGCGCTGCTCACGCGCGCGGCGGACCTGGAGCCCTGGCTCTCCGAGTCCTGGTTCAACCTGGCCCTGCTGCACAAGTTCCGGCACGACTGGGAACAGGCCCGGGCCGCCGGGCTGCGCGCCGTCGCGCTGCTCGACAAGGAGACCGGCGCCCCCGACTGGTGGAACGTGGGCATCGCGGCCACCGCCCTGCAGGACTGGCCGCTGGCCCGCCGCGCCTGGCAGGCCTACGGGCTCAAGGTCCCCGGGGCCGCCGCCGGCACCGGTGAGCCGGCCGGCATGGAGCTGGGCAGCGCCGCCGTGCGGCTCTCCCCGGAGGGCGAGGCCGAGGTCGTGTGGGGCCGCCGCCTGGACCCGGCCCGCATCGAGGTGCTGTCCATCCCGCTGCCGTCCTCCGGCCGCCGCTGGGGCGAGGTCGTCCTGCACGACGGCGTGCCGAACGGCGAGCGCACGACCAGCGCCGGCCCCTCGTACCCGGTCTTCGACGAGATCGAGCTGTGGGCCCCCTCGCCGGTGCCCACCTGGGTGGTCCTCCTGGAGGCCGCCACCGAGGCCGACCGGGACGCCCTGGAGCAGCTCGCCGCCGACGCGGGCTTCGCCGCCGAGGACTGGTCGTCCTCCGTACGGCTGCTCTGCCGGGCCTGCTCCGAGTCGACCATGCCCAGCGCCGAGGGCGAGGGCGAGCACCTGGACCCGCACGACCACAGCGAGCCCGGCCACCCCGGCCCGCTCGGCCACCGCTCGCCCGGCGAGCTGTGGGTCCCGGAGCGCGAGTGCGGCATCGCCGCCCCCGCGGGTCTGGTCCGCGGCCTCCTCGACGGCTGGGTGGCGGACAGCCCGGACAGCCGGGAGTGGCGTGATCTCGAAGAGGTCTGCTGATCAGGTGCGTCCGGGCCCGTAGGCTGTCCACTGACGGAATCGGGTTTTCAGAAGGGCGCGGCCGGACATGGCGCAGCAGGAGACGGACGAGCAGATCAACGACGGCTTCGTCGTGGACACGGAGGACTGCGAGGCGCGTGAGCTCGCCCACCGCGAGCGGGGCACCTCGCGGCCCATCACGGTCGTCGGCAACCCCGTGCTGCACCGGGAGTGCAAGGACGTCACCGCGTTCGGCGACGAGCTGGCGCAGCTGATCGACGACATGTTCGCCAGCCAGAAGACCGCCGAGGGCGTCGGCCTGGCCGCGAACCAGATCGGTGTGGACCAGAAGGTCTTCGTCTACGACTGCATGGACGACGAGGGCGTCCGGCACGTCGGCCATGTGGTCAACCCGGTCCTCCAGGAGCTGCCGGCCGAGCTCCGCGTCCTGGACGAGTCCAACGAGGGCTGCCTGTCGGTGCCGACCGCCTACGCCGAGCTGGCTCGCCCGGACTACGCCGAGGTGCACGGCCAGGACTCCCAGGGCAACCCGATCAAGGTGCGCGGCACCGGCTACTTCGCCCGCTGCCTGCAGCACGAGACGGACCACCTCTACGGCTTCCTCTACATCGACAAGCTGTCGAAGCGCGACCGCAAGGACGCCCTGCGCCAGATGGCCGAGGGCACCCCGCGCTACCCGGTCGTCGCGAACGACTGACCGCCCTCGCAGGTACGCCGAAGGGCCCCGCTCCCCCCGTGGAGCGGGGCCCTTCGGCGTACCTGACGGACCTTCGAGGCTAGAAGTCCTCGTCCAGGTCCACCGAGCCCTCGACCGCCACCTGGTAGGCGGACGGACGGCGCTCGAAGAAGTTGGTCAGCTCCTGGACGCCCTGGAGCTCCATGAACGCGAACGGGTTCTCCGAGCCGTACACCGGGGCGAAGCCCAGGCGGGTCAGGCGCTGGTCGGCGACGCACTGGAGGTACTCGCGCATGGACTCGGTGTTCATGCCCGGCAGGCCGTCGCCGCACAGGTCACGGCCGAACTGGAGCTCCGCCTCGACGGCCTCCTTCAGCATGTCGGTGACCTGCTGCTGGAGCGCGTCGTCGAAGAGCTCGGGCTCCTCCTTGCGGACGGTGTCCACGACCTCGAAGGCGAAGTTCATGTGCATCGTCTCGTCGCGGAACACCCAGTTGGTGCCGGTGGCCAGGCCGTGCAGCAGACCGCGCGAGCGGAACCAGTACACGTAGGCGAAGGCACCGTAGAAGAACAGGCCCTCGATGCACGCGGCGAAGCAGATCAGGTTCAGCAGGAAGCGACGGCGGTCGGCCTGGGTCTCCAGCCGCTCGATCTTCTCGACCGAGTCCATCCACGTGAAGCAGAACTGCGCCTTCTCGCGGATGGAGGGGATGTTCTCGACGGCGGCGAACGCGGCGGCGCGGTCGTCCGGGTCGGGCAGGTAGGTGTCGAGCAGCGTCAGGTAGAACTGGACGTGCACGGCCTCCTCGAAGAGCTGGCGCGACAGGTACAGGCGCGCCTCCGGGGAGTTGATGTGCTTGTACAGCGTCAGGACCAGGTTGTTCGCCACGATCGAGTCGCCGGTCGCGAAGAAGGCGACCAGGCGGCCGATCATGTGCTGCTCGCCCGGGGTGAGCTTGGCGAGGTCGGCGACGTCCGAGTGGAGGTCGACCTCCTCCACGGTCCAGGTGTTCTTGATCGCGTCGCGGTAGCGCTCGTAGAAGTCCGGGTAGCGCATCGGACGCAGGGTCAGTTCGAAGCCCGGGTCCAGCAGGTTCTTTTCGGCGGAAGGGGACATTACTGGCAGGCCTCGCAGGACTCGGGGTTCTCAAGGGAGCAGGCGACGGCGTCGGCGTCGGGCGCCGCCTGCTGGACGGGGATGGTGCTGGCCTGGGCGGCGCGGGCGATCCGGGTCGCCGGGCGCGAGCGCAGGTAGTACGTGGTCTTCAGGCCCTGCTTCCAGGCGTACGCGTACATCGACGACAGCTTGCCGATGGTCGGCGTCTCCATGAACAGGTTCAGCGACTGCGACTGGTCCAGGAACGGGGTACGGGCCGCCGCCATGTCGATCAGACCGCGCTGCGGGATCTCCCAGGCCGTGCGGTACAGCTCGCGCACCTCGGCCGGGACCCAGCCGAAGCCGGCCACCGAGCCGTTGGCGTCGCGCAGCGCCTCACGGGTCTGCGCGTCCCACACGCCGAGCTGCTTGAGCTCGTCGACCAGGTAGGAGTTGACCTGGAGGAACTCACCCGACAGCGTCTCGCGCTTGAACAGGTTGGAGACCTGCGGCTCGATGCACTCGTACACGCCGGCGATCGAGGCGATCGTCGCGGTCGGGGCGATGGCGAGCAGCAGGCTGTTGCGCATGCCGACGGCCGCGATCCGCTCGCGCAGCGCGGCCCAGCGCTCGGGCCAGTTCAGTTCGACGTCGTAGTGGTCGGGGTGCAGCACACCGCGGGCGGTGCGGGTCTGCTCCCAGGCCGGCAGCGGGCCGCTGCGCTCGGCGAGGTCGGCGGAGGCCTCGTACGCGGCGAGCATGATCCGCTCGGCGATCCGGGTGGACAGCGCCCGGGCCTCGGCGGAGTCGAAGGGCAGCTTCAGCTTGAAGAAGACGTCCTGGAGGCCCATCGCGCCCAGGCCCACCGGGCGCCAGCGGGCGTTGGACCGGCCGGCCTGCTCGGTCGGGTAGAAGTTGATGTCGACGACCCGGTCGAGGAAGGTGACGGCGGTGCGGACGGTCTCGTCGAGCCGCTCCCAGTCCAGGTCCGAACCGACCACGAAGGCGCCCAGGTTGACCGAGCCGAGGTTGCAGACGGCCGTCTCGCCGTCGTTGGTGACCTCGATGATCTCGGTGCACAGGTTCGAGGAGTGGACGACCGTGCCGGGCTCGGCCGTCTGGTTCGCGGTGCGGTTGGAGGCGTCCTTGAAGGTCATCCAGCCGTTGCCGGTCTGCGCGAGGGTGCGCATCATCCGGCCGTAGAGGTCGCGGGCCGGCATGCTCTTCTTCGCCAGGCCCTTGGCCTCGGCGGCGCGGTAGGCGGCGTCGAACTCCTCGCCGTACAGGTCGACCAGCTCGGGCACGTCGGCCGGGGAGAACAGCGACCACTCGGCGTCCGCGTTGACCCGGCGCATGAACTCGTCCGGGATCCAGTGCGCCAGGTTGAGGTTGTGGGTGCGGCGGGCGTCCTCACCGGTGTTGTCGCGGAGCTCCAGGAACTCCTCGATGTCCGCGTGCCAGGTCTCCAGGTAGACCGCGGCGGCGCCCTTGCGGCGGCCGCCCTGGTTCACGGCGGCGACGGAGGCGTCGAGGGTCTTCAGGAACGGCACGATGCCGTTGGAGTGCCCGTTGGTGCCGCGGATCAGCGAACCGCGGGCACGGATCCGGGAGTAGGACAGGCCGATGCCGCCCGCGTGCTTCGACAGGCGCGCGACCTGGTGGTAGCGGTCGTAGATGGAGTCCAGCTCGTCCTGCGGGGAGTCGAGCAGGTAGCAGGACGACATCTGCGGGTGCCGGGTGCCGGAGTTGAACAGGGTGGGGGAGGACGGCAGGTAGTCGAGCCGGCTCATCAGCCCGTACAGCGCCGCCACTTCGTCCAGGGCGCGGGCGGACTCGTCCTCGGCGAGGCCGGCGGCGACCCGGAGCATGAAGTGCTGCGGGGTCTCGATCACCTTGCGGGTGATCGGGTGGCGCAGCAGGTAGCGCGAGTAGAGGGTGCGCAGGCCGAAGTAGCCGAAGCGGTCGTCGGCGGCCGGGTCGATCGTCGCGTCGAGCCGGGCGGCGTGCAGGGCGACGAAGCCGGCGGTGCGGTCGGCGATCAGGCCCTCGCGGTGACCGACGGCGACGGAGGCGGAGAAGGAGACCGCGCCCTGGCCGGCCGCCTCTTCGGCGATGGCGAGCGTCAGGAGCCGGGCGGCGAGCCGGGAGTAGGCCGGGTCCTCGGCGATCAGGCCGGCGGCGGCCTCGGTGGCCAGCTCGCGCAGCTCCGCCTCGTCCGATCCGGGGTGCCGGCCGCGCAGGGCGGCGGCGGCGACCTTGCCGGGGTCGGTGTCCGGGAGGTCGGCGGTGAGATCGGTCAGGGTCCGCAGGAGTACGGTCCCGGGGCCGTCGTTCTCGATCGCTGCGGCCGGATCGGCGGGCGCGATGGTCACGTGGGGGCTCTCCCTCGCTCGGCTCGGGGCCAGGACGGGAGGCGGGAACGGGCGGCCGTACGCAGGGCGGCGCCGCGTCCACCGGCCCACTCCGCGAGGCCCGGACGTCTGTGGCACCCGGAACGGACGGACCGGGCGTACTGTCGGCAGGTCCTCGGACTTGCCCGTGCGTGAAATACGCAAAAGCACACCGTTGCGGGACAGTTCCGGATTTCCACCGGATTCCCCTGCGGCGACAGCGAGGATGAGCATACATGTGGGGGGCGCCTCTCGTGGCACCCCCCACATGTTGTGTGTCGTGCGTCCCGCTACAACTCCAGGGCGTAGCAGAGCAGTACGAATTCGGGCTTGTCGGGGATGGGCGCCCAGTCCCGTTCCGGGGCGCGGTGGAAGCCCAGTCGCTCGTAGATCCGGTGCGCGGCGCGCATCTCGGTCTGGGTGGACAGCACGATCCGCTCGCAGCCCGGGACGGCCCGTGCGCGTTCCACACAGGCCCGGACGAGCGCCTCGCCGACACCGCGGCCACGGGCGGCGGGGCCGACCGCCAGCATCCGGATCTCGGTCTCGCCGGCCTTGGCGCGGTCGCCCATCACCCCGGGGGCCGGGACGAAGGTCACACCGCCCAGGACGGTGCCGCCCTCGTCCACGGCAACGAGCACGTCGGCCACCTCGGCCCGCCCGGCGACGTTCCGCAGGTGGCCGAAGTACCAGTCGTCCTCACCGCGCAGCAGGTGCCCGTCGTCGAGGTAGGCCCGGGCCGTGAGCTCGCCGAGGGTCCCGTACTCCTCCGGCCGCACTTCTCTGATCATGAAATCCATGCCCCGCAGTGTCCCGCGCGGGGCGCCTCCCGCGCGCCCCGGGTCCGCCGGACTTCGCAGGCCCGCAACACACGGCCGCCGGGACCCCTGGCGGGGGACCCGGCGGCCGTCGGAGGTGCGGTGGACTCAGTGCCCGGCGCCGACCTTCGGCAGGTCGGTGGTGACACCCGCGTCGCCGGCGTCGGCGGTGTAGTCCTCGGGGGAGGTCTCGTCGACGCCGTCCGGCGTGCCGACGGCCCGCAGGACGAAGGTCAGGACGACCGTGACGAGGACGTTGAGGACGAAGGCGGTGAGACCGATGTAGCCGATCTCGCCGATGCCCGGGATCTCGGCTGACGAGCCGCCGAAGTGCTTCTGGGTGGGGCTCGCGACCCCGTAGGCGGCGGCCGTGCCGTAGACCATGCCGACCGCCCAGCCGGCGAGCAGCGCCCAGCGGTGCATCCAGCGGGTGAACAGACCGCCGACCAGGGCCGGGAAGGTCTGCAGGATCCAGATGCCGCCGAGCAGCTGGAAGTTGATGGCGACCGTCTTGTCCATGGTGAGGACGAAGACCAGGGCGCCGACCTTCACCAGGAGCGAGACCAGCTTGGAGACCTTGGTCTCCTGCGCGGGGGTCGCGTCCGGCTTGATGAAGTCCTTGTAGATGTTGCGCGTGAAGAGGTTCGCCGCGGCGATCGACATGATCGCGGCGGGCACCAGCGCGCCGATGCCGATCGCGGCGAAGGCCACACCCGCGAACCAGGCCGGGAACATGTTCTCGAAGAGCTGCGGGATGGCGAGCTGGCCGTTCTTGACCTTCACGCCGGCCGCGATGGCCATGAAGCCCAGCAGCGCCAGCAGGCCCAGCATCAGCGAGTACAGCGGCAGGATGGTGGTGTTGCGGCGGATCACCTCGCGGCTCTTGGAGGAGAGCGTCGCGGTGATCGAGTGCGGGTACATGAACAGCGCGAGCGCCGAACCGAGCGCGAGCGTGGCGTAGGTCCACTGGCCCGCGTCACCGGGCACGAGCGCGCCCTTGGGCTTGCCGGTGGCCGGGTTGACGGTCTGGTACGCCTCGGCCGCCTTGCCGAAGATCTCGTCGAAGCCGCCCAGCTTGATCGGGATGTAGATGATCGCCACCGCGATGACGATGTAGATCAGCGTGTCCTTGACGAACGCGATGAGCGCGGGCGCGCGCAGACCCGACGAGTAGGTGTACGCGGCCAGCACGCCGAAGGCGATGAGCAGCGGCAGGTCCTTGACGAACCAGTTGGTGTCCTCGCCGCCGCCGACGCCCATCACGTCCAGGACGGCCTGGATGCCGACGAGCTGGAGCGCGATGTAGGGCATGGTGGCGAGGATGCCGGTGACGGCGACTGCCAGCGACAGGCCCTTGGAGCCGAACCGGCCGCGGACGAAGTCGGAGGTGGTGACGTAGCCGTGCTTGTGGGAGACCGACCACAGGCGGGGCAGGAAGGTGAAGATCAGCGGGTAGACCAGGATGGTGTACGGCACCGCGAAGAAGCCGGCCGCGCCCGCCGCGTAGATGGCCGCCGGGACGGCGACGAAGGTGTACGCCGTGTAGAGGTCGCCGCCGAGCAGGAACCAGGTGATCCAGGTGCCGAACGACCGGCCGCCCAGGCCCCATTCGTCGAGGCTGTGCTCGTTCTCGGCCTTGCGCCAGCGCGCGGCCAGGAAGCCCATGACCGTGACGGCCAGGAAGAAGAAGACGAAGACGCCGAGCGCGACGCCGTTCACGCCGTCGTTCATCGCGCGTCACCCCCCTTGCGGGCGCGCTGGTCGCGCTGCCACAGCTGGTACGCGATCATGGTGAGCACGGTGGAGACCACCACCCACAGCATCTGGTACCAGTAGAAGAAGGGGATGCCGATCAGGATCGGGTCCACCTTCGCGTACGAGCTCACCCAGAGCATCGCGACGAACGGCGCGAAGAGGCAGAGCGCGATGACCACCCTCACCGGTGTGATGACCGGTTGTTTCCCTTGTGTCGCTTCTGACATGGCGAAACCGTCCCCTCACTGATCACCTCGTGATGACGGGGAAATCTAGGGGACGGTCCCGCTGTTAGGAACCCCTGTCCGTATAACGGATCGGAGTGTCAAGAACGCGTCAGCCGTTGGGACGCTGCAGGCGGGCCACGAACTTGTAGCGGTCGCCGCGGTAGACCGAGCGCACCCACTCGACGGGCTCGCCCTGCTCGTCGAAGGAGTGCCGGGAGAGCATGAGCATCGGCAGGCCCACGTCCGTGCCGAGCAGGCCCGCCTCGCGCGGGGTCGCCAGCGAGGTCTCGATGGTTTCCTCGGCCTCGGCCAGCCGCACGTCGTACACCTCGGCGAGCGCGGTGTAGAGGGAGGTGTACTTCACCAGGGAGCGCCGCAGCGCGGGGAAGCGCTTGGCGGACAGGTGGGTGGTCTCGATGGCCATCGGCTCGCCGCTCGCCAGGCGCAGGCGCTCGATCCGCAGCACCCGGCCGCCGGCGGAGATGTCGAGCAGTCCGGCGAGGGTGTCGTCGGCGGTGACGTACCCGATGTCGAGCAGCTGCGAGGTGGGCTCCAGGCCCTGGGCCCGCATGTCCTCGGTGTACGAGGTGAGCTGCAGGGCCTGGGAGACCTTGGGCTTGGCCACGAAGGTGCCCTTGCCCTGGATGCGCTCCAGGCGGCCCTCGACCACCAGCTCCTGCAGGGCCTGGCGCACGGTGGTGCGCGAGGTGTCGAACTCGGCGGCGAGGGTGCGCTCGGGCGGGACCGGGGTGCCGGGCGGCAGGGTCTCCGTCATGTCGAGCAAATGCCGCTTCAGTCGGTAGTACTTGGGCACGCGCGCGGTACGGGTGGCCGCGCCACCCTCTGTCTCCGTGCTGCCCGCGTCCGTGGCCATGGCCTGCCTTCCCGACTCCTGTGCTGCTGCCGTCACCGGCTCCTCCGTCTGTCGCGGCTCACATGGTGGCACGGACCGGTCACGGGTCGTCGCCCTCCCTCAGGTGTCGGTCCGATAACGGACCCGACTGCCCTTCTTATACACCCTTGACACCCCTAAAGGTCTAGGCCAAGCTCCCGGTACTGGTCTACACCATTAAAGACCAGGTCCCAGACCCACAGCAGTACTCGACGTATGACTTCGCGTCTTCGCGCCGTGGGAGGGGGAGCAGGCATCCCTGAGGAGGGTGGCGTGAAGCGCAAGCTCATCGCGGCGATCGGCGTCGCGGGCATGATGGTCAGCATTGCCGCGTGTGGTGGCTCCGACGACAAGGGCGGGGCGAAGGCCGGCGGCGACGCCAAGGAGCTCACCGTCTGGCTGACGGTCGACGCCCAGAACAACTGGCCCGAGCTGGTGAAGGCCGCCGATGACGCGGTGACCAAGAAGCACCCCGGCATCAAGATCAAGCACGAGTACTACGGCTGGCCGGACAAGAACACCAAGCTCGACGCGGTGCTCGCGACCGACAAGGCCCCGGACGTTGTCGAGATGGGCAACTCCGAGATGATCAGCTACATGGCCAAGGGCGCCTTCGCCGAGGTCGACCCGTCGAAGTTCGAGAACTCCGACAAGTGGCTCGACGCCCTCAAGGACTCCGTCACCTACAACGGCAAGACCTACGGTGTCCCCTACTACGCCGGTGGCCGCGTGGGCACCTGGCGCAAGGACATCGCCGCCGAGGCGGGCGTCAAGGCCGCCCCGAAGACCTGGGCCGAGCTGACCGCCGCGCTCGACGCCATCCAGAAGAAGAAGGGCGACAAGTTCAGCGCCTGGTACCAGCCGTCGCCCGACTGGTACGCCGCGATGTCCTTCGTCTACGAGGCGGGCGGCTCCATCGCCAAGCAGGACGGCGAGACCTGGAAGGCGAACCTCTCCTCGCCCGAGTCCATCAAGGGCCTCACCGAGTACAAGAACATCGTCGACAAGTACATGCACGGCGACAAGACGAAGGACGAGTCCGACCGTCCCGTCGTCTTCGGCCAGGGCAAGTCCGCGACGATCTTCGCCGCCGGCTGGGAGGGCGCCACCGCCGCCGACCCGAAGTCCGACAAGGTCGGCGGGCTGAAGGACAAGCTCGAGAACTTCGTGATGCCCGGCCCGTCCGGCAAGAACCTCCCCGTCTTCCTCGGCGGCTCGGACCTGGCCATCCCGGTCAAGTCCAAGGCGCAGGGCGTGGCCGGCGAGTGGATCGCCGCCTTCACCGGTGCCGAGGGCCAGAAGGGCCTCATCGCCAAGGGCAACCTGCCGAACAACAAGGCGGACCTCGCCCCGCTGAAGAACGACCCGGCCACCACGGTCCCGGCGACCGCGGCCGAGTCCAGCTGGTTCGTCCCGACCGCCCCCGGCTGGGGCCAGGTCGAGAAGGCCCAGACCCTCAAGACGATGCTCATCGAGATCGCCAACGGAAAGAAGTCGGTCGAGCAGGCGGCCAAGGACGCCGACGCCGCGATCGACAAGGTCATCAACACCAAGTGACCTATGGGCGGGGCCCCGTCACGACGACGGGGCCCCGCCGCCCGTACCACGAGAGGGATCGCTGAGGAGCACGGGATGAGTGCCGCAGACACAACCACCGCGAAGGTGCCGCCGGCGCGGCAATCGCCACCGTCCGGCTCCGGAGCCGGAACGCCCGCCCCCCGCGGCGGGAAGTCCAAAGGCGGGGCCGGGATCCCATGGCTGCTCCTCGCGCCATGCCTGCTCGTGCTCCTGCTGGTGCTCGGCTATCCGCTGGTCCGCCTGGTCACCCTCTCGTTCCAGAAGTTCGGCCAGCCGCAGCTCTGGGGCTTCCAGGAGGCCGAGTCGGCAGGCCTGGACAACTTCACGAACATCCTCGGCGACGCCGAGTTCTGGACCGTCGTCCTGCGCACCGTGCTCTTCGCGGCCGGCGCCGTGGTCGTCACGATGGTCCTCGGCATGGCGATCGCCCTGCTCCTCCAGCGCGTCTCGGGCTGGGTCAAGCTCCTGATCAACATCGTCCTCGTGGCGAGCTGGGGCATGCCCATCATCGTCGCCACCGCCATCTTCAAGTGGCTCTTCGACGCCGACTACGGCGTGCTCAACTGGCTGCTCAGCCGCCTCCCCGGCGTCGACATGATCGGCCACAACTGGTTCGCCAGCGGCCCCCAGGGCCTGGCCGTGATCATGCTCCTGGTGGTCTGGGGCGCCGTCCCCTTCGTGGTCATCACCCTGAGCGCCGGCCTCACCCAGGTGCCCAAGGAGCTCGAAGAGGCCGCCCGCCTCGACGGCGCCGGCGCCTGGGGCGTCTTCCGCTACGTCACCCTGCCCATCCTCAAGCCCATCATCGTCATGCTGACGACGCTCTCGGTGATCTGGGACATGGGTGTCTTCCCGCAGGTCTACGTGATGCGCAACGGCCACCCCGAGGCCGAGTTCCAGCTGCTCACGACGTACTCGTTCGACAAGGCGTTCGTCGTCAACGACTACGGCACCGGCTCCGCGATCGCGCTCGTCACGGTCGTGCTGCTGCTCGGCGTCGTGGCGGTCTACATGCGCCAGATGCTCAAGATCGGAGATGTCGAATGAGCACCGTCAAGGCCCCCGCGGCCCCGCGCCGCCCGCGCAAGTCCAAGCTGGGCTGGAACCTGCTCGGGCTGCTCGTCTTCGTCACGGCCGGCTTCCCGGTCTACTGGATGCTCAACACGGCCTTCAAGCCGGCCAAGGACGCGATCGACCCCGATCCGCACTTCTTCCCGTCCACGTTCACCCTCGAGAACTTCGAGCGCGCCCTGGACATCGCGGACTTCTGGGGACCGGTCACCCGCAGCCTGGTGGTCTCGGCCGTCGTGGTCGTCATCGGCATCGCGGTCGGCCTGCTCGCCGCCCTCGCCATCTCCCGCTTCGCCTTCCGCGGCCGCAAGATCGTCATCGTCGGCATCCTCGCCGTCCAGATGGTCCCGCTCGTCGCGATGATCATCCCGGTCTTCCTGCTGCTCAACGACCTCGGGCAGTACGACAAGCTCAGCGGCCTGATCATCACCTACCTGACCTTCATCCTTCCCTTCACGGTGTGGACGCTGCGCGGGTTCATCGTCAACATCCCCAAGGAGCTGGAGGAGGCCGCCCAGGTCGACGGCTGCACCCCCACCGGCGCGTTCATCCGGGTCGTCTTCCCGCTGCTCGCGCCGGGCATGGTCGCCACCTCGGTCTACGGCTTCATCCAGGCCTGGAACGAGTACCTGTACGCCCTGATGCTGATGAGCCAGCAGAACCAGACGGCCACCGTCTGGCTCTCCAACTTCATCACCAAGAACGGCACCGAGTACGCCCCGATGATGGCCGGCTCGACCATGATGGCCGTCCCCATCGTGATCCTCTTCCTCCTCGTCCAGCGCAAGATGGCCGCGGGTCTGACGGCCGGCGCCGTGAAGGGATGACGTCCGCCCCATGACCACTCTCGTAACCGGCACGGACACCCTGACCCGGGACGCGCTCACCGTCCTCCAGCCGGGCTTCGTCGGCACCACCGCCCCCGACTGGCTGCTCCGCCGGATCGGCGAGGGGCTCTCCTCGGTCGGCCTCTTCGGGCGCAACATCGTCGCCCCCGACCAGCTGGCCGCGCTCACCGCGCGACTGCGCGCCGAACGGGACGACGTCCTCGTCGCCATCGACGAGGAGGGCGGCGACGTCACGCGCCTGGAGGTCAAGGAAGGCTCCTCCTTCCCCGGCAACTACGCCCTGGGCAGCGTCGACGACGTCGAGCTCACCCGGGCCGTCGCCCGCGAGCTCGGCCGCCGGCTCGCCGAGTGCGGGGTCGACCTCAACTGGGCGCCGTCCGCCGACGTCAACTCCAACGCCGACAACCCGGTCATCGGGGTGCGCTCCTTCGGCGCCGACCCCGACCTGGTCGCCCGGCACACCGTGGCCTACGTCGACGGCCTGCAGTCGGTGGGCGTCGCCGCCTGTACGAAGCACTTCCCCGGACACGGCGACACCAACGTGGATTCGCACCACGCGCTGCCCCGGATCGATGTGGACCTCGCCACACTGCACGTCCGTGAGCTGGTACCTTTCCGCGCCGCCATCGCCGCGGGTTCCAAAGCCGTGATGAGCGCGCATATCCTGCTCTCCGCGCTCGACCCCGACCGTCCGGCCACCCTGAGCCCGCAGATCCTCACCGGTCTGCTGCGCCAGGAACTGGGCTTCGAGGGCCTGATCGTCACCGACGGCATGGAGATGCAGGCCATCTCGTCGACGTACGGCATCGAGCGCGGATCCGTCCTCGCGATCGCCGCGGGCGCCGACGCCATCTGCGTCGGCGGCGGGCTGGCCGACGAGGACACCGTACTGCGCCTGCGCGACGCGCTGGTGACCGCGGTACGGACCGGTGAACTGCCCGAGGAGCGGCTGGCCGACGCCGCGGCGCGCGTGCGCGCCCTGGCGGCCTGGACCCAGGCGCACCGGGTCAGGGGGGCTGGATCGGGGCCGGGCGCGGCGTCACAGGAGGGGACCGCGCCCGGCGCCGACGTGGGCCTCGTCGCCGCCCGCAGGGCCCTGCGGATCACGCCGGGCCGGAGCCCGTACATGTCGGTCACCGGCGCGCCCTACGTGGCCTCCTTCACCCCGGTCGCCAACTTCGCCGTCGGCGACGAGACCCCGTGGGGCATCGCCGCCGAGCTGGCACGGCTGCTTCCGGGCACCGAGACCGGCTCGTACGGTGCAGAGGACCCGGTGGACGCCGTCCTGGCCGCGGCGGGGGAGCGGCGCGTGGTCGCCGTCGTCCGCGACGCCCACCGGCACCCCTGGATGTCCGGGGCCCTGGACGCCCTGCTCGTGGCCCGCCCGGACACCGTGGTGGTGGAGATGGGCCTGAACGAGTCGGAGCCTCGCGGTGCCCTGCACATCGCCACCCACGGCGCCGCCCGCGTCTGCGGCCGGGCGGCCGCCGAGGTCATCGCCGGCCGCTGAGCCTCCCGGCCCCGCCGCGTGCGGGAAAGGGGCCCGGTACCTGATCAGGTACCGGGCCCCTCTGCGTACCCGCGTGCGGGTGGGGTCCTAGATGCCCTGCCAGGACGGCTTGTTCGCGTAGGTGTGGCGGAAGTAGTCGGCGAGCTTCAGCTTGGAGGCGGCGGCCTCGTCCACGACCACCGTCGCGTGCGGGTGCAGCTGCAGCGCGGAGGCCGGCACGAGCGCGGCGACGGGGCCCTCGACCGTCTGCGCCACGGCCTCGGCCTTGCCCTCGCCGGTGGCGAGCAGCACCAGGTGACGGGCCTCCAGGATGGTGCCGATGCCCTGGGTGATGACGTGGTGCGGCACCTGGTCGATGTCGTTGTCGAAGAAGCGGGCGTTGTCGACCCGGGTCTGCTCGGTGAGCGTCTTGATCCGGGTGCGGGAGGCGAGCGAGGAGCAGGGCTCGTTGAAGCCGATGTGCCCGTCGGTGCCGATGCCGAGGATCTGCAGGTCGACGCCGCCGGCCTCGGCGAGCGCCTTGTCGTAGGCCTCGCAGGCCGCCAGGACGTCCTCGGCCGAGCCGTCGGGACCCATGAAGGCGTCCTGGGAGAGCCCGAGCGGCTCGACGACCTGGCGCAGCACCGTGGAGCGGTACGACTCGGGGTGCCCCGCGGGCAGGCCCACGTACTCGTCGAGCTGGGCGATCCGGGCCCGGGAGGCGTCCACGGACCCCGCCCGGACCTGGGCGATCAGGGCGTCGTAGATGGGCAGCGGGGTCGATCCGGTGGCCACGCCGAGCAGCGCGTCGGGCTTGCGGCGCAGGAGGCCGGCGATGCCGTCCGCGATGAGCTCTCCGCCCGCCTTGGCGTCCTTGACGATGACAACTTCCACGCTGTGCCTGCCGATCTGGTGAGGGGCTGGAGGTGACCTGGTGGTATAGACCAATCTAGGTCCAAATCTAGCAGAGCGCGGGCCGCCCGCCCATGCCGTTCCGGCCTGCGGGACGGGCCCTTTCCATCGTCGGCCGCCCCTGTCACCCCAGCCACTCGAACCCCACCGGCGCCTCGTCGGCGCCGGGCCCGGCCCCCACCCGGCACCTCGCGTCGGCCCTGCCCGGCGCCCCGCCTCAGTCCAGCGAGCCTCCCGTCGCGTCGATCCACTGCCCCGTCACCCAGCGCCCGTCGTGCGAGGCCAGGAAGGCCACCACATCGGCTATGTCCTCGGGGGTGCCGATCTTCCCGAGGGCCGACATCGCCGCGGCGCCCGCCAGCGCCTCCTCGTTCCCCCGGAGCCAGCCCGCGTTGATGTCCGTGTCGACGATGCCCGGGGCCACCGCGTTCACCGTGATCCCGCGTGCGCCGAGCACCTTCGACAGATAGCGGGTGAAGACGTCCAGGGCGCTCTTCGACATCGCGTAGGCGATCAGGTCCGGCATCGCCGCCGCGTGCGTCAGGCCGGTCGACACGTTCACGATCCGGCCCCCGTCGCGCAGCCGCTCCGCGCCCAGCTGGGCCAGGAAGAAGGGCGCCTTGGTGTTGACCGCGAAGACCCGCTCGTACTCCTCCTCGCCGATCGTCGCGAACGGGGACCGAGCGGCGATCCCCGCGTTGTTCACCAGGATGTCCAGGCCGTCCGCGTGGGCGTCGAAGGCGGTCCACAGCGCCTCGGCGTCGCCGGGCACGCCCAGCTCCTGCCCGATGGCGAACGCCTCGCCGCCGGCCTCCGCGATCGCCGCGACCGTCTCCTTCGCCGCGGCCTCGTTGGTCCCGTAATGCACCGCGACCCGCGCCCCGTCCCGCGCCAGGCGCTCGGCGATCCCCCGCCCGATGCCCCGGCTGCCGCCCGTGACCAGTGCCGTCTTTCCCTTGAGCACGCCCATGACGACGCCCCCCTCGCATTCCCTAGCGGTCGTTACAGAAAGAACCGTACCCCACCTTCCGTAGTGCCCGCTATAGAATTTCGCCATGACGACCAAGCAGCGCGGCCGCCCCCGCTCCTTCGACCGCCCGACGGCGCTGGAGCAGGCGACGATGGCCTTCTGGGAGCACGGGTACGAGACGACCTCCGTCTCCGACCTCACCCGCGTCATGGGCATCAGCGCGCCGAGCCTCTACGCGGCCTTCGGGGACAAGAGGACGCTCTTCGAGGAGGTCGTCGAGGAGTACGCGAAGTCCCACGGGGCCTTCGGGGCGGAGGCCTTCGACCAGGAGCGGAGCGCGCGTGCCGCCGTCCGCCGGATGCTGGTCGAGGCGGCGCGGCACTACACCGACCCGGCCCACCCGCCCGGCTGCCTGATGATCTCCGCGGCGATCAACTGCTCGACCCCGGAGGTGGCCGACGCCCTGCGGGACCGGCGGAACGCCAACATCGCCCGCATCGAGAACCGGATCCGCCGGGGAGTCGAGGCGGGCGAGCTGCCCGCGGACACCGACGCCCACACCCTCGCCCGCCTCAGCGGCGCCGCTCTCCAGGGCATGTCCCAGCAGGCCCGGGACGGCGCGACCCGGCAGGAGCTCGAGCGGGTCGCGGAGGCGGCGATGCGGGCCTGGCCCGGGGAATGAGGCGGGCCGGAGGCCCGCGTGGGGGGTGGGGCCGACGGGTCCGACTCAGGGTGTGAGGGGCGGCCGGGGGTCCGCCCAGGGGGAGCGGGGGCTTGCGGGGGTCCGACGCAGGGAGTGAGGGGCGGCCTGGGGCCCGCCGGGGGGAGCGGGGCTGCCGGGGGGTCTGGCTCAGGGCGTGAGGGGCGGCCAGGGGCCCGGCTCTGGGAGGGGCGGCCGTATCGGCCCCGGAAACACCCGCGGGCCGCGGCGCCCGACGGGACCCTCAACCCGTCCGGCACCGCAGCCCGGAGTTGCTCGGCCGGGGGTGTGCGGTCCCTCGGCCGTGTGGGAGGTCTCGGCGCAGTCAGGGCAGAGAGCGCCGGGTACCTCGTCCATCCTCCTGTGCGGGGAGGATGGAGGCTCGATAACAAGCATTGTGGACTAGACCATTCTTGTCTGTCCATCCATGCGCACACGGTCGTACCAGGGCCATCCTCCAACACGGACGCCCGGAGATCCAGGTTCACCGCCTGTTAATTCCGCCGGGTACGCTCGCTCACGTGCCCTCCATGAACGACCTCGTACGCCAGCACACCGCTCTGAGCGAGTCCGACCTCGACTGGCTCCACATGCTGGTGTCGGAGTGGCAGCTGCTCTCCGACCTCTCCTTCGCCGACCTCGTGCTGTGGGTCCCCACCCTGGACGGCACCCGGTACGTCTCCGTCGCCCAGATGCGACCGAACACCGGCCCGACCTCGTACCAGGACGACATGGTCGGCCACCTGGTCCCGCGCGGCCGCCGTCCGCTCCTGGACGCCGCCCTCGACGAGGGCCGGATCGTGCGCGAGGGCGACCCCGAGTGGCGCGAGGAGGTCCCCGTCCGGGTCGAGTCCATCCCCGTCCGCCGCGAGGGCCGCGTCCTCGGCGTGATCGCGCGCAACACCAACCTGCTCACCGTGCGGACCCCGTCCCGGCTGGAGCTCACCTACCTCCAGTCCGCCTCCGACCTGGCCCAGATGATCGCGGCAGGCTCCTTCCCCTTCCCCGGCGAGCAGGTCGACATGGACTCCTCGCCGCGGGCCGGCGACGGACTCATCCGGCTCGACGCCGACGGGGTCGTCCAGTACGCCTCGCCCAACGCGCTCTCCGCGTACCACCGGCTCGGCCTCGCCGCCGACCTGGTCGGCCAGGACCTCGGCCAGATCACCGCCGAGCTCGCCCCCTCCCGCGGCCCGGTGGACGAGGCCCTGGCCAAGATGGCCTCCGGATACGCCCCGCGCGAGTTCGAGGTCGAGGGCAACGGCGGCGTGATCCAGCTGCGGGCGATCCCGCTCAAGCCCAAGGGCACCCGGATCGGCTCCCTCGTGCTGCTCCGGGACGTCACCGAACTGCGCCGCCGTGAACGCGAGTTGATCACCAAGGACGCCACCATCCGGGAGATCCACCACCGGGTGAAGAACAACCTCCAGACGGTGGCCGCCCTGTTGCGCCTGCAGGCCCGCCGGATGGACTCCGACCGCGGGCGCGAGGCCCTCAACGAGGCCGTGCGGCGCGTCGGTTCGATCGCCATCGTCCATGAGACGCTGTCCCAGAACCTGGACGAGCGGGTCGAGTTCGACGAGATCGCCGACCGGGTGATCGCGATGGTCGCCGAGATCTCCCCGGGCAAGGTCAGCTGCCGGCGCAACGGGCGCTTCGGCATCCTCGACGCCGAGGTCGCCACGCCGCTCTCCATGGTTCTCACCGAGATCCTGCAGAACGCCCTGGAGCACGCCTTCGCGCCGGGGGAGCAGGGCACCGTCGAGGTCACCGCCGTGCGCGGCGAGCCCCGTGCGGACGCCCGGCTCCTCATCACGGTCAAGGACGACGGCCGCGGACTTCCCGAGGGCTTCGACCCGCAGCGGGCCGGCAATCTCGGCCTGCAGATCGTCCGGACGCTCGTCGAGGGCGAGCTCGGCGGCAGTTTCGACATGCAGCCGGGTGCCGAGCGCGGCACCAAGGTCGTCCTCGACATTCCCGTACAGCCGCAGAAATAGGCCCGGAAACAGAGGGAGTTCACCGCTTCACGGCGCCGGGCTCGCTCCCACGAGATCTCTGGGGTGAGTTCGCCACGCGGAGTTCGCCACGCGGAGTTCGCTACGCGGAGTTCGCTACGCGGAGTTCGCTATGCGGGGTTGGCCACACCGAGTTCACCACGCGGAGTTCGCGACGGTGAGATCACGGGCGGGAGAGCGCAGTGGCGAACTCACAACGACGGTTTCCCGGCGGTGAGTTCCTCGTGCCGAGTTCGTGACGGTGTGTTCGTCGCGGTGAGTTCACCGCCAGGAGTTCGGGAGGGTGAACTCACCGTCGCGCCTGTATGACGGTGAGTTCACCACCGCGATTTCGCGCCCGTGGGTTCTCAGCAGCGAGCCCCGGACCGAAGTGACCGGTCCGGGGCTCGAATGCTGTGGGTTACTGCTGCGCGCTGCGGCTCGGGGGGCGGTGAATGCGTACGCGGTGTACGCGCCGCTGGGCCTCAGGCTGTGCAGGTGGCTCAGGCGCTCGCGTTGCGCGCCCGGTTGCGAGCGGCGCGGCGCTTCATCGCGCGGCGCTCGTCCTCGCTGAGGCCACCCCAGACGCCGGAGTCCTGGCCGGACTCGAGCGCCCACTGCAGGCACTGCTCCATGACGGGGCAGCGGCGGCAGACGGCCTTGGCTTCCTCGATCTGCAGCAGCGCAGGACCGGTGTTGCCGATGGGGAAGAACAGCTCGGGGTCTTCCTCACGACAAACGGCGTTGTGACGCCAGTCCATGGCTGCTACCTCTCTCAGGTGTTGCGTGCAAGTTGCTTGTGAATGTGAACGCTTTCACGAATCCCCCCGCAGGGGAAGGGCCGACTGCCAGGTGAACTGGCGTGGTCCTTGTCACTGGGGTGGGGTTCTGGCTCTCAGTGGAGGCCGTTCTTGCGGGCCGTCCCGATCGCCAAGAAGAGACTCCCAAACCCCAGCAACGGATACAACCCCTTCTGGAAAGTTTTTTTTGATTCCTCGGTGTCGGCTCCGTCACAGCCGTACTTCTAGGGGGTGGAGGGCAGCCTAAACGTTCGAGTGGAAGGACTTTCGGTCCTTCTGGTCACACAATCACACGCAGTGCACGGCGTACGCCTGTGAACGTCACGCTCGTACGCAGTCCCAGGTGGTCTCCGTCCATCTGCAGGGGGAGAGGCGCCTTCGAATGCAAGGTGAAGTCGGTCAGATCGTGCAGCGTCAGCGCGTGCTTCCCGTGCGGTCCCCGCTCCGGGGTCGAAGTGAGCAGCTGGGTCGCGTACCGGGCCACCGCCGGGGTGGACAGCCGGCTCAGTCCGAGCACGTCGAGCGCCGTCTCGAAGGAGGCGTCCGGTGACGCGTACACCGGACGATTCCCCAGGTAGGTCCAGGGAGAGGTGTTGCAGATTATGGAGAGGACGAGGTTCTCCACGGGAACCTCGCCGGGGCGCTCCAGGGTGATCGTCCCGTGCCGCCGGTTCTGCTCGCCCAGGAACTGGCGCACCACCTGACGCAGATAGAGCGCGTGCGTCGAACGCTTGCCCCGTTCGCGCTGCTGTTCGACCCGGCCGATCACGCTCGCGTCGAACCCGAACCCGGCACAGAACGTGAACCAGCGCTCGGGTACGCCCTCGTCCTCCGTGCCCGGCGTCCCCGAGGCGAGCCCCAGGCTCACCGTCCGCGTCCGCTGCTCACGCAGCGCGTCCAGCAGGGCCCCGGTCGCCTCCACGGCATCGTTCGGCAGTCCGAGCGCCCGCGCGAACACATTGGTCGAGCCGCCCGGCACCACCGCGAGCCCCGGCAGGTCCGGATCGGGCCCCGCGTGAAGCAGCCCGTTGACCACCTCGTTGACCGTTCCGTCGCCGCCGAGCGCCACCACCAGGTCGATGTCGTCCGAGTCGGCTGCCCTGCGCCCCAGGTCACGGGCGTGCCCCCGGTACTCGGTGGTCACCGCCTCCAGCTTCATCTCGCTGGCCAGCGCGTGGATCAGCACGTCGCGTGTGCGCGCACTGGTGGTGGTTGCTGCCGGATTGACCACGAGAAGCGCGCGCATGGTCGCCAGCGTACCTACCCGGCGGTACCGAGCGCAGTCCCGGTCCGTTCCGGACCGCGCCCTCCGGTCCCGGTGCGCCCCGGCTACCCTGCCTGCATGAGCAGTGCGAGCAGTGCGGACATGAGCAAGACGGAGCGTACGGAGCGGGCCCCGCGTCCCGGGAGGCTCACCGCCGCGGCCGTCGTGGCCGGTGTCGAGGGCCTCGCCCTGGCGGTCGGCGGCCTCTACCTGCTGGTGAGCACCCTCACCGACCGGCCCGACGACCTCACCTCGGCCCTCATGGGCGGGGCGACCCTGGTCGCCCTCGGGCTCATCCCGCTCGTCGCCGCCCGCGGCCTGTGGCTGCGCCGCTCTTGGAGCCGCGGCCCCGCGGTCATCATGCAGATCCTGGCGCTTCCCGTCGCCTGGCAGCTGCTCCACGACGAGGTCCTGATCCCGGCCGGCATCGCCCTCGCCGTCCTCGCCGTGACCGGCCTGGTCATGCTGGTCAGCCCGGCCACGACCGAGGCGCTCGGCATCAAGCGCCCAGGCCAGGACTCTCCGTAATCCCACGGCCAGGAGAGTTCCAGACCCTCCGGTCGGGACTCTCCGTAACCCCACGGCTGAGGCACCCACCGCTCGGTCGGGACTCTCCCTAACCCCACGGCTGAGGCACCCAGCCCTCCGGTCGGGACTCTCCGTAAACCCCCGGCCAGGAGACCCCGCCCCCGACCGGGACTCTCCCCAGGCCCCGGCCAGCCGGGCGGGCATCCCGGACACGCGCCGGCCGGCCGCTGCCAGGTCGCCGGATTCCTTACCCGACCGACAGCTCACGGCACGCTACTTTGGGGCACCCCAGGCAGAGGAGAGCCCCGTGGGCAAGGTGGTCATGTACGCCTCGGTGTCGGTGGACGGCTTCGTCGCGGACGAGAACGACCAGCCCGGACCGCTGTTCGACTGGCTGTCCAGCGGTGACGTCCCGTTGGACGAGAGCGGCGAGCTGAAGGTGTCACAGACGTCCTACGACTACATCCGGCCGTACTGGGACCAGATCGGAGTCACGATCGTCGGCCGCCACGTCTTCGACCTGACGGACGGCTGGGACGGGAAGCCTCCGGGCGGGATCGACCACGTGGTCGTCGTGTCGCACCGGCCGGCGCCCGAGGGCTGGGACCCCGAGGCGCCGTTTCACTTCGTCGACGGCGTCGAGGCAGCCGTGGCCGAGGCGCAGGAGCTCGCGGGTGACCGCACGGTCGAGGTCGCCGCGGGTGACGTCGGTGGCCAGGTGCTCGCCGCGGGCCTGATCGACGAGGTGCGCATGGACGTCGTACCCGTCGTGTTCGGGTCAGGCAAGCGCTACTTCGGGTCGGTCCGCACGCAGCAGCTGTTGGAGGACCCTGACGTGGTGATCCAGGGCGACCGGGTGCTTCACCTGTGCTGTCGGGTGCGCCGGTGACCGATCCGAGCGGTACGCGGAGCCGCAGCCCACGGGCAACCGCACCGCGTCCGCAGCCCCCGGCCGGGACACTCCGTAGCCCCGGCCGGGGTGCTTCGCGGATCCACCGTCACTCCTCGACGAGCAGCCTCTCCCGCAGCTGCGCCAGCGTGCGCGCCAGCAGCCGGGAGACGTGCATCTGCGAGATGCCGACCTCCTGCGCGATCTGCGACTGGGTCATGTTCCCGAAGAAGCGCAGCAGCAGGATGCGCTTCTCGCGCGGCGGCAGGTCCTCCAGGAGCGGCTTGAGCGACTCCCGGTACTCGACCCCCTCCAGGGCCTCGTCCTCCGCGCCCAGGGTGTCGGCGACCGCCGGCGACTCGTCGTCGGTGTCCGGCACGTCCAGGGAGAGCGTCGAGTAGGCGTTCGCCGACTCCAGGCCCTCCAGTACCTCCTCCTCGGAGATCCCGAGCCGCTCGGCCAGCTCGTGGACCGTCGGCGAGCGCCCGTGCTGCTGCGACAGCTCCGCCGTCGCCGTCGTCAGGGACAGCCGCAGCTCCTGCAGGCGCCGGGGCACCCGGACCGCCCAGCCCTTGTCGCGGAAGTGGCGCTTGATCTCGCCGACCACCGTCGGGGTCGCGTACGTGGAGAACTCCACCCCACGGTCCGGGTCGAAGCGGTCCACCGACTTGATCAGGCCGATCGTCGCCACCTGGGTCAGGTCGTCGAGCGGCTCGCCGCGGTTGCGGAAGCGCCGGGCCAGGTGCTCCACGAGCGGCAGGTGCATCCGCACCAGCCGGTCGCGCAGCGCCGCCCTCTCCGGCGAACCCTCCGGAAGGTCGCGCAGCTCGATGAAGAGCGCCCGCGCCCCGCTCCGGTCGTGCGGGTCGGGGCTCTTGGGCTCCTCGTGCTCCTCGTGGGCCGCCGGCCCCTCCGGCAGCTCGGGAACCGCTTCGTGCTGCTCGTGCTCGCTCATCTGGTCCGCCTGCTCCGCGTGATCCGTAGCGACCTCGACTCCGGCCTCGACTCCGGCCTCCGTCTCCGGGTGCGGCCGGGCCTGCTGCCCAGGGATGCCGGCCGTCGCGTCCCCGCTCCTCACGCCGGGCCTGGCCCCGCGCCGCGCTGTTTGTACAGGCTGATGGAGACCGTCTTGTCCTCGGCCACGGACGACTCCACCTTGCCGGCCAGGGCCGACAGCACCGTCCACGCGAAGGTGTCGCGCTCGGGTGCCCTGCCGTCCGTCGTCGGGGCCGACACGGTGACGTCGAGCGAGTCGTCGATCAGTCGGAACACGCAGCTCAGCACCGACCCCGGTACCGCCTGCTGGAGCAGGATCGCGCACGCCTCGTCGACGGCGATCCGCAGGTCCTCGATCTCGTCGAGGGTGAAGTCCAAGCGCGCCGCGAGACCGGCCGTGGCCGTACGCAGCACGGACAGGTAGGCACCCGCAGCGGGCAGCCGGACTTCCACGAAGTCCTGGGTCCCGGGCTCGCCTGCGATCTGGGACACCCTCACCTCCAAGGTGGCACAAGCTCTTTCGGGGTCCGGGGAGGAGCCCCCCGGACCAGGCGGTACGCAGTCGGTTGCGCAGTCCGCCGAGACGCTATCGCGATCCGTCCCGCCGTGTCGCCGGGGGCCCGTGTGGACCGCCCCGAGGACCGCTCCCCGTGAGGACCCGGCCCGTAGGACACACCCCGGCTGCCCGGCGGCCGCGGAGAACCCGCGGAGGGGTGACGTACCCAGCCGTCAGACGATCGAACCGTCCAGGAAGCACCATCGCCAGCGCTCGTTCGGCTCGAAGGTCCGCATCACCGGGTGGCCGGTGGCGGTGAAGTGCGCCGTCGCGTGCCGCCCCAGGGACGAGTCGCAGCAGCCCACGTGACCGCAGCTGAGACAGAGCCGCAGCTGGACGGGGTGGGTGCCGTCGGCCAGGCACTCGGGGCAGGTGTCGTTCAGCGGCGCCGGTTCGGGGCGCGGCATTTCGGCAACGTGCGGGCACTCGCTCATGATGGCCAGGTTACGTTGTGGCACGAGTGACGCAGGAGTACGAACGGGGACGGGCATGGACGCATTGCAGCTGGTGGCGCTGATCGCGGCGAGCGCCGCGGTCGCGGGCTTCGCCCGCCGGACCCCGGTGCCGGCGCCGCTGCTGCTCGTCGCGGTCGGCCTCGCCGCCTCCTACGCGCCGGGGGTGCCCGACTACACCCTCGACCCGCACATCGTGCTGCCGCTGATCCTGCCCCCGCTCCTCTACACGGCCGCCGTCGAGTCCTCGTACCTCGACCTGCGGGCGAACATCCGGCCCGTCGCCCTGCTCTCCGTCGGCTACGTGCTCTTCGCGACCGTCGCCGTGGGCTGGCTCGCCTACGTGCTGGTGCCCGACCTGCCGCTGACCGCGGCGCTCGTCCTCGGCGCGATCGTCGCCCCGCCGGACGCGGTCGCCGCCACCGCCATCGCCCGCAGGCTCGGCCTGCCGCACCGGATCACCACCATCCTCCAGGGCGAGTCCCTGGTGAACGACGCCACCGCCATCACCGCCTACAAGGTCGCCCTCGCCGCCGCCGTGGGGGAGGGCATCAGCTGGGCGGGCGGCCTGGGCGAGTTCGCACTGGCCGCGATCGGCGGCATCGGGGTCGGGCTGATCCTCATGGTGCCCATCCACTGGCTGCGCACCCATCTGCGGGAGGCCCTGCTCCAGAACACCCTCTCCCTGCTCATCCCGTTCATCGCCTACGCGGCGGCCGAGGAGGTCGGCGCCTCCGGCGTGCTCGCCGTCGTCGTCGTCGGCCTCTTCCTCGGGCACAAGAACTGGAAGGTCGACTTCGCCACCCGCCTCCAGGAGGAGGCGGTGTGGAAGATGGTCGCCTTCATCCTGGAGTCCGCGGTCTTCGCGCTGATCGGCCTCCAGCTGCCGTACGTCGTCCAGGGCCTCGGCCGGTACGGCATCGGGGAGGCCGCCTGGTACGCGGCCGGGGTCTTCCTCGCCGTGGTCGTCGTGCGCTTCGTCTGGGTCTACCCCGCGACCTTCCTGCCCCGTTGGATGTCCGCCCGCATCCGGCAGCGCGAGCCGGAGGTGGACTGGCGGGCGCCGCTGGTCGTCGGATGGGCCGGCATGCGGGGCGTCGTCTCGCTCGCCATCGCCTTCTCCGTCCCGGTCGTCACCGACGGCGTCGAGTTCCCGGCCCGCAACCTGGTCCTCTTCCTCACCTTCACCACCGTGATCGGCACCCTCGTCGTCCAGGGCCTCACCCTGCCGCCGCTCATCCGGATGCTGAAGCTGCCCGGACGCGACCGCTACGAGGAGACGCTGGCCGAGGCGCAGGCCCAGAGCGAGGCCTCCCGGGCAGCCGAGGAACGCCTCGACGAGCTCCTCGCCGACCCGCGCAACGCCCTGCCCCCGCCGCTCGCCGACCGGCTCCGGACGGTCATGGAACGACGCCGCAACGCCGTCTGGGAGCGGCTCGGCGCCGTCAACGAGCTCACCGGCGAGACCGCCGACGACACCTACCGACGGCTCGCCCGCGTGATGATCGACGCCGAGCGCGAGGTCTTCGTACAGCTGCGCGACGCCCGCCGCATCGACGACGAGATGATGCGCACCCTGCTGCGCCGCCTGGACCTGGAGGAGGCCGCGGCCTACCGCGAGGAGGCGCCCTGAGGCTCCGGCGCGCCGGTGACCACCGCCGCGATCCGGGTGCCGGCCGGGAAGGCGCCCTCCTCGGCGAGCGTCACCAGTCCGTAGAGCATTTTGGCGACATACAGTCGCTCGATGGCGAGTCCATGCCGCGCCCCGTGGCGGGCCTCGAAGTCCTGTGCGAAGGCGTCGAGCTCAGGTGTCGTACGGGCGTAGCCGCCGCCGTGGAAGCGCTCGTCCAGCCGCCAGTCGCCGCGCGGGCCGCCGAACGCGGCCTCCTGGAGCGCGGCGATCTCCGCACCCAGGAAGCCGCCCTTGAGGACGGGAACGCCGAGCACGCGGCCGTCGAATCCGGCCGCGAGGCCCGCGAGGGTGCCGCCCGTGCCGCAGGCGACGGCGGCCACGTCGGCCGCGCCCCGGAGCTCACGGCCCAGATCCACGCACCCCTCGACGGCGAGCGCGTTGCTGCCGCCCTCCGGGACGACGCAGGTGTCCTCGGGTGCCCCGGCGAGCGCCAGCAGCCGGGCCAGTGCCGCGGGCTCGTGCTTCGCGCGGTACGTGGCGCGGTCGGCGAAGACCAGGCGCATGCCGTCTGCCGCGCAGCGCGCGAGCGACGGGTTGAGCGGGCGGCCGGCCAGCTCGTCGCCGCGCACCACGCCGATGGTGGCGAAGCCGAGGAGCCGGCCGGCGGCGGCGGTCGCCCGCAGGTGGTTGGAGTACGCGCCGCCGAAGGTGAGCACCGGGCGGCCGGCGGCGGCCCGCAGGTTGAGCGCGAGCTTGCGCCACTTGTTGCCCGGCAGGTCGGGGTGGATCAGGTCGTCGCGCTTGAGCAGGAGCGTCAGGTCGCGCCGGGTGAAGCGCTCGTCCTCGACCGGCTCCAGCGGGGAGGGGAGCCGGGGCCGCAGACGGGCGGGATCGAACGCGTTCACCCGGCCATTGTCGCCGGTGACGGCACAGGGCGGTGACGGCACAGGGCGGTGGCGGCACAGGGCGGTGACGGACACGACGGTGACCGACAGGACGGTGACGGCACAGGGGGTTGGCGCACGGGACGGTGACGCACGGGACGGCGAGCGGGGACGGCGAGATGGGCGGGGACGGTGGGGAGCGAGGGCGGCGGGGAACGGGAGGGCGGGGGAGGGGTGGCCGGGCGGGGGAGGGGCGGCCGGGCGGGCCGGCGGTCAGCGCAGCCGGTCGGCGATCCGCTCGCGCATCGACGCCATGGAGAAGCCGCGCGGGTCGACCTTGCCCGGCTGCCACTCCAGATGGCCGATGACCGAGCGCTGGGTCCAGCGGTGCACCCGGCAGACCGCCGCCGCGGCCTTGGCGATGGCCTCCAGCTGGATCTTGGGCCAGGGGTCCTTGCCGTCGCCGAGGTTCTCGCACTCGAAGCCGTAGAAGTGCCGGTTGCCGTCCGTGGTGGCCTCGTCGTCCGGCGGCAGGCGCTTCTCGGCGATGACCGCCCGCAGCACCTCGTCGTCGCCGAGGCCCGCGTGGTTGGCCCTGCCGTAGCCGACCAGGTGGACGGTGCCGTCCTTGGCGATCACGCCGTGGCACAGCGGCCCGGGCAGGGCCTGGTAGCCGTCTCGGCAGATCCGGACGGTGTTGGCGGTGCCGCGGGTGACGGTGTGGTGGATCATCACGCCGTGCACGGGGCCCCAGGGACCCTTGTGGTTGCGGTTGTGGGTGCGCCAGTCGCCGACCTCGACGACCGTCAGACCCTCGTCGCGCAGGGCGTCGAGGAAGCGGCTCGCGGACATGGGTGGGGCCATGACCGACTCCTTTCAGGCACGGGATCGCGGTGGTTCCTTGCTCTGCTTCGGAAGTACCGGAGGGACGCGCTCCCCTGCCATCCGTTCGGGCGGTGTGCGAGCCGATCCGGACAGGGGGTGGGCTGTTCGAGTGGAAATCGTGCGCCATGCCCTTGCGGAACGGCGTCAACTCCCACTCGTTTGTGTAATGGCGCGGCCACACTCCGTGCTGAAAGGCTTCCTCTCGCAGGTTTGTCGTATCGAGAGGGAGTTCCATGTCCGTTGGTTCGGTTGGCGGCGAGGTCCGCGCGGGTCAGGCCGCACCGCAGCAGAGTCTCGGCACCGCCGCCGCGCGGAACCTGGCGACCACGACCAAGTCGGCCCCGCAGATGCAGGAGATCACCTCCCGCTGGCTGCTGCGCGCGCTGCCGTGGGTGCAGGTACAGGGCGGTACGTACCGGGTGAACCGGCGGCTCAGCTACTCCGTGGGTGACGGCCGCGTCACCTTCGTGCAGACCGGCGAGCGCGTCACCGTCATCCCCGCCGAGCTGGGCGAGCTCTCCGCCCTGCGCGGATACGCCGACGAGGACGCGCTCACCGAACTGGCCGCCCGCTGCCGCCAGCGCGCGTACGCGCCGGGCGAGGTCATCGCCACCCGGGGCGAGCCCGCCGACCGGGTCCACCTCCTCGCCCACGGCAAGGTGGAGCAGATCGGCGAGGGTCCCTACGGGGACGAGGCCGTCCTCGGCGTCCTCGCCGACGGCGCCCACTTCGGCGACGCCTCCCTCCTCGGCGCGGACGCCACCTGGGAGTGGACCGCCCGCGCCGCCACCGCCTGCACGGTCCTGGAACTCACCCGCGCCGACGTGCTCAACCTCGCCGAGCGGGCCGGTTCGCTCGCCGGCCACCTCGCCGAGGTCGCCGCGCTGCCGCGCCAGCGCACCAACACGTACGGCGAGGCCGCCATCGAGCTCTCCGCGGGCCACGTCGGCGAGGCCCTCGTCCCGCACACGTACGTGGACTACGACGCCTCGCCGCGCGAGTACGAGCTGAGCGTCGCCCAGACCGTGCTCAAGGTCCACACGCGCGTGGCCGACCTCTACAACCAGCCGATGAACCAGACCGAGCAGCAGGTGCGGCTCACCGTCGAGGCACTGCGCGAGCGCCAGGAGCACGAGCTCGTCAACAACAAGGAGTTCGGCCTCCTCGCCAACTGCGACTACGAGCAGCGCCTCCAGCCCCACGACGGCGTGCCCGGCCCCGACGACATGGACGAGCTGCTGTCCCGGCGGCGCGGCTCGAAGATGTTCCTGGCCCACCCGCGGGCCATCGCCGCCTTCGGCCGCGAGCTCAACAAGCGCGGTCTGGTCGCCGAGACGATCGACCTCGACGGCACCAGGATCATGACCTGGCGCGGAGTCCCGATCTACCCGTGCAGCAAGATCCCGGTCTCCGACGCCCGCACCACCTCGATCCTCTGCATGCGCACGGGCGAGAAGGACCAGGGTGTGATCGGCCTGCACCAGACCGGTCTGCCGGACGAGATCGAGCCCGGCATGTCCTGCCGCTTCATGGGCATCGACGAGCAGGCGCTCATCTCCTACCTGGTCACGGCCTACTACTCCGCGGCGGTCCTCGTCCCGGACGCGCTCGGCGTCCTGGAGAACGTGGAGGTCAGCCGCTGGCGCTGAGCCGGTGCCGCGGGATGGGGGCCGGGCCGACGGGCCCCCGCCCCGCCGTATCCGTCCGAGGAACGTGAACCCCGGGCCCGCGCAGGGCCCCGTGCGGAAGGTGACTGCGAACATGACGACCAGCGCGCAGACCGCGACCGGAGAACAGGGCGCCCTACTGCTCCTGGACCGGGCGCGCGGCGCCGTGGACCCCCAACTGCGCACGACCGTGGCGTCGCTGCCGGGGCAGATACGGCGTATCGCCGCGTACCACTTCGGCTGGGAGGAAGCGGACGGCAGTCCGGCCGGCGGGCGGGGCGGCAAGGCGATCCGGCCTGCCCTGGTGCTCGCCGCGACCCGCGCGTTCGGCGCCGACCCGGCCCCCGCGGTGCGGGCGGCGGCGGCGGTGGAGCTGGCCCACAACTTCACCCTGCTCCACGACGACATCATCGACGAGGATCCGACCCGCCGTCACCGGCCGACGGCCTGGGCCGTGTTCGGGATCCCGGACGCGCTGCTCGCGGGCGACGCCATGAACGCGCTCGCGCTGCGGCTGCTCGCCGAGGACCCCCACCCGGCCGCGGGCGAGGCGGCGGCCCGGCTCGCCGCCTGCGTCATCGAGCTCTGCGCGGGACAGCAGGCGGACTGCGCCTTCGAGGAGCGCGGGCCGCACGAGGTCTCCCTGGACGAGGTGACGGCCATGGCCACCGCCAAGACCGGGGCCCTGCTCGGCTGCGCCTGCGCGCTCGGCGCGCTGTACGCGGGGGCGGGCGAGGAGGCGGTCGCGGCGATGGACGCGTTCGGCCGCGAGGCCGGGCTCGCGTTCCAGCTGATCGACGACCTGATCGGCATCTGGGGCGACCCGGGGCGCACGGGCAAGCCGGCCGGTGCCGATCTCGTGGCGCGCAAGAAGTCGCTGCCCGTGGTCGCGGCGCTCGCCTCCGGCACCCCGGCGGGGGAGGAGCTGGCCGAGCTGTACGCCCGTCCGGTCCTCGGCGCCGAGGCGGTGCGTGTCGCGGCGGACGCGGTGGAGCGGGCGGGCGGCCGGGACTGGGCGCAGAGTCAGGCGGCGGAGCGGATGGCCCGCGCGGTCGAACAACTCTCGCGGGCGGTGCCGGACTTGGCGGCAGCCGGGGACCTGCTGGCGCTCGCGGAGTTCGTGACGCGGCGCACTCGCTGAATCTTTCGAGAAGGGGCTTGCGTAACCACTACGTGTGGAGCACTATAGGTGCAGTGGTCAGCGAGGCCACGCCCCCTGAGGAAAGAGATTCCGGCTTGCGCAAGCTCACGTACTACGTCGCCTGCACCCTCGACGGCTTCATCGGCGACCCCCATGGCGACGCCTCGTCCATGTTCCAGTTCGTGGACGAGGAGTACGCCGCTTTCATGAACACCGAGTACCCGGACACGATCCCCGCCCCCTTCCGGGAGTCCGTCGGTCTCGCGGACGTGCCCAACAAGCGCTTCGACACGGTGATCCAGGGCCTCGGCTCGTACCGCCTCGCCCTGGACGCCGGCATCACCAGCCCGTACGCCCATCTGCGCGAGATCGTCGCGACCCGCTCGCTCACCGAGTCGCCCGACCCGAACGTCGAGCTGGTCGCAGGCGACCTGGTCGCCAGGGTCCGCGAGCTCAAGGCCGAGGACAGCTCGCTGGGCATCTGGCTCTGCGGCGGCGCCCAGGTCGCGGGACAGCTGGTCGACGAGATCGACGAGCTCGTCATCAAGGCCTACCCGCAGGTCTACGGCTCCGGAATGCCGATGTTCGGTGCCGGCTTCGGCATCCACGACTTCGCGCTGGAGGACGTGCGGTCCTTCAGCAACGGGGTCGTCGTGCGGACCTACACCAGGAAGCGGTGACGGGGGGCGCGCCCTAGGCTGGAGACATGGTCGACGCGGCGCCGCACACCACACGGGACCCCCGGGCCGAGCACCCCTGCCCGGCCTGCGGGGAGCCCCGTCACGTGCACGCCCACCGGCACAAGGTCCTGGGGGCCTGGGTGCCGGAATGGGAGGTCCTGCCGTGCCGCAACCCGCGGTGCGAGCTGTACGAGCCCGAGCGTGCCGAGGACGCCTCCGCGGCGACCGAGGATGCCCCCGGGACCGCCGGGAGCGCTGACGGGACCGCCGGAGGCGGCTCCGGGGACGGGCCCGGGGACGGGCGCGGCACCGCCGGGAACGAAGGTGCGGAAGCCACGACCGCGCACGTGACCGGCAAGAACGACGAGACCGGGAGAAGTCCGGCCCCGGGGTGACCGGCCGCGCGCCGGAGCCGGTCATACCGCTACAGTCCGCGCATGTCATCGGAGTCGACAGAAGTCTGGACCGGTTGGTACCGGGACCGCCGTGGTGCGGAAGCGATCGTCATCACGGTCGACGGGGGCCATGTGGCCACCCGCATCAGGGGAATCGAGTACACGGGCGCGAGCTTCGCCGCCCTGAGCGCCGCGGACGAGGGCGGGCAGGTCCTCACCGGGTGCGTCCTGGAGTGGGACCTTCCCCTCCCCGTCCTCGCGGACGGCACCACCCAGCAGGCCACGCTCAGCTGCCTGCTGACCCTCGGAGAGCGCGCCGACCTCAGCCTCACCCTCCATTGCGGCGGCGCGGCCTACGAGTCGGGCGTCGCGGGCGGCGACTTCGAGGAGGCCCTCGACCGGGTCCGCCGCCAGCTGCCGCCGGGCACGGAGTTCGGCAGGAGGCTGCCGCAGGCGGCGTGACGTGCCGGCAGGGCTCCTCACCGTGCGGGTGGGGTTCCTCGGCGTCCGGCCAGGGCTCCTCGACTCCGGGCGGGGCTCCTCGGCGTCTCCCCGGAGCGACCTCAGGCGAGGCCGTCCCAGCCCCAACGGGGCGTGGGGCCGGGCTCGCCCAGATCCGTACCCGGCGCCGAGGCCGAGACGTCCTTGGCGATCCGGGTCCCCCAGTCGAAGTACTCCACGACCCGGCGGCGCAGCAGTGCGTCGTCCGGGAGTTCCTTCTCCACGGCCGCGGTCATCAGCTCCATCCAGCGCAGTCGCTGTTCCTCGGTGATGCCGAGTCCGAGGTGTGCGGTGAGCAGGGCGTGATGGCCGCCGTGGCGTGCCGTGAAGTCGGCCGGTCCGGAGAAGACCTCGGCCAGCCACACGGCGACGTGTTCGACATGGGTGGGTGTGAAGTCGGCGAAGACGGGGGCGAGGAGGGGGTCCGCGAGGACCGCCGCGTAGAAGGTGTCGGAGAGCCGGCGCAGCGCCTCGGCGCCGCCCACGGCCTCGTACAGGGTGGTGCTCCGCTCGTCGGGCATGCCCGCCACGCTACCAAGCGGCCCCGTTCCTCACCCCCGGCTCGCTCAGCCCGCCTTGACGGCCGTGGCGAGCCCGTAGCGCCACAACTGGTCGACGCGGGAGCGCTCCTGGGAGTTCGGGTACGCGTTCTGGCAGGACGTGCCGGGCCCGCCGCCGGACATCAGCTCACTGCACGGGCCGCTGTAGTGGTCGGGGAGGCCGAGGACGTGCCCGGTCTCGTGGGCGGTGACGCGGGTGGAGTTGTACTGCTGGTTCTGCCGGTAGTCGAGGAAGATGTAGCCGTTTCCGTGCCCGTCGGTGCTCGCGTACGAGCCGCGGGAGTCGTTGCCCTCGTAGTACGCGAAGTCGGCGTTGGCTCCCTCCACCAGACGGACGTTGACGACGGAGCCGTTCCAGATCTGCGCCGAGCGGGATATCTGGGTGCGGAAGCTCGGCGCGTTGGCGGCGCTGTAGACCACGGTGACGGCGGTGGCACCAGGCGTGGCGGCCCGCTTCTTCGCGACCGACTTGACGACGGCGTCGAAGAACGCCTGGTTGGCCCTGGCCTCCTCGGCCGAACCGGCGTAGGCCGCGTACGACCCGTAGGACCGGTCGGCCGGCTGGTCGGCGGAGGCCGGGGCGGCGCCGAGGGAGAGCGTGAGGCCGGCACCGAGGGCGGCGGTCAGTAAGGACGTGAGGATCTTCGGATGACGCATGGGGGGCTCCTCCTGTGGGGTTGAGGAGAGTGTCGGGGGAGCCGGGGCGGATGGGGAATGATGTCATCCGCCGATAACGCGATGACATCACGCCAATCTCAACTCGACGTCACAGTAAGCCACTTGACGTGACGGAAGGTGGTGCGCGGGTGGTCTGGCGCGGGGCCCGAAAGGCCCCCTAACCTCGGAGCATGGAGCTGGAGGTGAGGCACCTGCGGGCGCTCTGCGCCATCGCGGACACCGGCAGCCTGCACAAGGCCGCCCGCCAACTCGGCGTCAGCCAGCCCTCCCTGACCACCCAGCTCCGCCGCATCGAGAACGCCCTCGGCGCCGAGCTCTTCTCCAGGGGCCGCACCGGCTGCCACCCCACGCCGCTCGGCCGCACCGTGCTCAGCCGGGCCCGACCGCTCGTCGACGGCCTGTCGGCGCTCATCGCCGAGACACGGGCCGCCGCCGCCCGCACCGGCGGCCCGTCGCTCCGGGTCGGCTCCACGGCCAGTCGCGCCCTGCCGGGCTGGCTGCGCCGGCTCCGCGAGGACCAGCCCGGCACGGACATCGCCCTGCGCGTGGACGTCTCCGCCAACGCCCTGCTGCGCACGGTGGCCGCCGGCCAGCTCGACCTGGCCTTCGTCCACGAGGTCGAGGGCTGCCCGCTGCGGGTCCCGGAGGGCCTCCAGGGCCGCGTACTGGTGGAACGGGAGCCCCAGTTCATCTCCATGGCCCGCGACCACCCGGCGGCGGCCCGCGAGGTCGTCGACCTCGCCGACCTGGCCCACGACCGCTGGACGGTCGACCCGGCCGTCGACGGCGAATGGGACGGGCTGCGCCGGGTCCTGGCCGCCGCGGGCCTCGACCCGCCGGTGCTGCAGGCGGACTACCACACCGCCGCCTCGCTGATCGCCCTCGGCGAGGCCGTCGCCCCGTGCCAGCCCACCTCGGGCCCGCGGGAGGACATGGCCGTCCGCCCCCTGCGCGGCGACCCGCTGGCCGTCCGGCTGCTGCTGTTCGCGGCCCCGGGGGTGCCGCTCGACCGGCCGTACGCGGAACTGACCGCCGCCTACCGCGAGGCGGCCCTGCGCGCGGCGCCGTACCGCCGGTGGCTGCGCGCGGGCGGGACGGCGGGACCGTGCATGATGACGGTATGAGCGATCACGGGGACTGGGGCGCCGCCATGGCGCTGGCGGATGACCATCACGCGCGCACGGCACGGCCGTTGGGCTCCAGGCGGCTCGCGGGCCACGTCCTGAAGCCGTACGGCCTGGAGGCCCCCGGCCGTACGGTGGGCGAGGCGGAGCTGGCCCCCGTCCTCCACCTGGCGGCGGACCACCTGGCGCTGGGCCGTCACCGGGGCTCGCTGGGTCTCGCGGTGCTCGTCGCGCACGCGGGCGGCGACGGCGACTACGTGCTCGTCCACAGCTGGATCGAGGGGCACATGTCGGACCTCGCGATCTGGACCGGCCCGGCCGCCCGCCCCGCCGAACTCCGCCCCGGCCGCGCCGGGCTCGCCCCCTGCGTCTGGGAGGCCGCGATCCTGTCCCACGAGCGGGAGGCCTTCGTGCGGCACGTCCTCGACGGCACCGGCCCGGCGGAACGGCGCGTGGCCGCGTGGGCCGCGGACGCCCTCGCGGGGGAGGTCCGATGAGCGTCCCCCTCGTCCGCCACGCCCACCCCGAGGACCTGCCCCGGGTCGCGGAACTGGCCGCCGAACACGCCGCCTACGAGAACGCCGCGCCCCCGCCCCCGGGCCTGGCCGCCGGACTCCACCGCCTCCTGTTCGCCACCGAGGCGCCCCGCCTGCGCTGCCTGGTCGCCGAACTCCCCGACGGCACCGTCGCCGGCTACGCCACCTGCGCCCCGGAGATCTCCACGTGGGGCGCCGCCGAGTACCTCCACATGGACTGCCTCTACCTCACGGAGACCGCCCGGGGCCACGGCCTCGGCGCCCTCCTGATGGCCGCGATCCGCAGGGAGGCCCGCGCTCTCGGCCTCACCGAGATCCAATGGCAGACCCCCACCTGGAACGACGGCGCCATCCGCTTTTACGACCGCCTGGGCGCCACGTCGAAGGAGAAGCGCCGCTACTCCCTGCCGGCGCGCTGACGGGCAGCGGGGACGCCGGCGACGCCCCCGGCATCGGCCGCACGACCGGCGACGCGTTCAGGCCTGAGGCGGCCAGGGCCCGGCGAGCAGGCGTTCCGCCTCGGTGACGATCGCCTCCGCTCGTTGTTCCCTGTCGCCGCGCCGGATCGCCTCCCAGGCGTTGTAGGCGTCCGTCCTGTCGACCAGTGGCCTGAGCGCCTGCGGTCGGGCCAGTGCGCCCCAGCCTTCGTACGTGATCAGGTCGCCGCCGGCGCCGGGGGCCAGGCTGCCCTTGACGATCAGCCGGAGCCACCAGCGGACGAGTTCCCAGCGAACCTCCTCCCAGGGGAGGTCGGTGGTGTCGGCCGGAAGTGCCCGGCACAGTCCGAGTTCGGTCACCACCCGGTCGAACAGGGCCTCGGCCTGCTCGTGCTCGGAGCGGGTCAGTCCGGCGAGGAGGGGCAGGGACTCGGTCCCGACGTCGAGGACCAGGGCCGTGAGGCCGGCCTCGACGAGCTGCTCAGGAAGGTGCCGTCGGCCGATCAGGCGCTCCAGGGCCAGCATCCGGAGGCAGTCGAGTGCCTCCTGCGGGCTCGTGGCGTACGGGGTGAACGGCGTGGGCAGGCTGACGTCGGTGCCTGGACCGCCCTCGACGAAGCAGGCCCAGAAGTCGACGGTCGTGTGGGCGAGGCGGCTGCTCGGGCGGCCGGTGAACTCGTGGTGGACGTAGTCCGCGAGATCGTTCCCGTAGGTGACGACGTCGGTCTGCCAGACGGAGAGCACCGGATGACCCGACTCGCCCGCCGTGCCGGGCAGGTAACGGTGCGCGTAGACGGGTATCAGCCGCGGCACGGTCGCCAGCTCGGCACGCGCGACGCGCAGCGCGTCGGACGTCTCCGCGGGCCTCGACGGCCAGAGCGGGTGCCAGAACCCGTTGTGCTCCACGTCGAAGAGCACGCCCTCCACCGGCCGCGCCAGCCGCTCGGCCAGGTCCTCGGGGTCGCCGTTGCGCCAGTCGGGCCACCGCGAGGAGCCGAGGGGGAGCCCCGCGGCGAGGAAGACCCGGTGGTCCGCCGAGAAGGTGAAGCCGAACCGGGCCTCCACCGCGTCGAGTTCCCGCTCGCTGAGCCCCGGGCCGATCTCGGCGCGGAGCACGCCCTGGAGGCGCCGGGCGGCTTCCACGGTCAGGGGCGCGGGCGAGGGCGTGGTCATGCCCACCAGCCTAGTGAGCGGTGCGGGCCGGGGAACGGCGGGAGCCCGGGAGGGCGGGAGGTCCCACGACCGCACGCAGAAGGGGCCCGGCCGCCGTGCGGCCGGGCCCCTTCCGGGCAGGTGGGGAAGAAGGTCAGGCCTTCTTCGTCTCCCAGAAGATGCGGTCGATCTCGGCGATGAGCTCCAGCGCCTTCTCGCCCGTCTTCGGGTCCGTCGAGGCCTTCGCCGCCGACAGGGCCTTCAGGGTGTCGTTCACGAGCTGGTTGAGCTCGGGGTACTTCTCGAAGTGCGGCGCCTTGAAGTAGTCGCTCCACAGCACCGAGACGTGGTGCTTGGCGAGCTCCGCGCGCTGCTCCTTGATGACCGTGGCGCGGGCCCGGAAGTGCGGGTCCTCGTTGGCCTGGTACTTCTCCTGGACGGCCTTGACCGACTCGGCCTCGATGCGGGCCTGGGCCGGGTCGTACACGCCGCACGGGAGGTCGCAGTGGGCGCTGACCTTCACCTTGGGGGCAAACAGGCGGGAGAGCATGCTGCTGTCCTTCCTCGTGATCGTCTTCTCAGGTGGGACATTACTCGGTGAGGGGCGTGTTTTCGCGAGCGCCCCCTGGTGCTTAGGACAAAAGTCCAGGGTCACCATGGGACTCGTGGACGATCGGACCGGGAGGTGTCGAATGGTGGAATCGGGGCGTGAGCCCGGGCGCGAGTCCGGGGCCCCGTTCGGGATCGCCGAGGTGACGGGGGTGTCGATGGTGCCCACCCTGCTGCACGGCGATCAGCTGTTCGTGCATTACGGGGCCCGGCTGCGGGCCGGGAACGTGGCCGTGTTGCGGCATCCCCTGCAGCAGGACCTGCTCATCGTGAAGCGGCTCGTCGAGCGGCGGGACGGCGGGTGGTGGGTGCTGGGGGACAACCCGGACGCCGAGGGGGACAGCCGGGTGTTCGGCGTCGTACCGGAGCAGCTCGTGCTCGGGCGGGTGCGGGCGCGGTACCGGCCCGTCACCCCCGGGCGTCAGCGGTCGGTCGGGGTGGTCGTCTCCTGGTTGCTGTCGGCCGTGAGGCCGGTGCGCTCCGCCTCCGCCTCCAGGCGCTTGCGGGCGCGGTAGGCGGCCACGTTGGCGCGGGTCGCGCAGCGGTCGGAGCAGTAGCGCCGGGAGCGGTTCGTGGAGGTGTCCAGGTAGGCGTTGCGGCAGGGCGAGGCCTGGCACAGACCGAGGCGGTCGGCGCCGAACTCCGTGAGGTGGAAGGCGAGCCCCATCGCGGCGATGGCCGCGTAGCCCGCGGTCGCGTTCGACGGGTGATCCGCGAGGTGCATGTGCCAGCGCGGCCGCCCCTCGTCGTCGAGGTAGTCGTGGCCGGAGATCTGCGGGCTGACCGGGAACTCCAGGAGCAGGGAGTTCAGGAGGTCCACCGCACCGGTGTGGTCGCCCTCGTCCGCCGCGGTGAAGACCGCGCGCAGCCGGGCGCGTACCGAACGGAAGCGCGTCACGTCGGCGTCCGTCGCCCGGCGGGCCATCTGGGAGGCCGTGCCGAAGAGCTCCCGGACCGCTTCGACGGAGGTGAGCGAGTCCTTGTTGCGGGCCGGCTCCTCGGTGTTGACCAGACGTACGGCGTAATCCGAGTAATAGGCCAGTTCCACTTGTAGTCCTTACTCCGGCGGGCTAGGGTCGGGGCGGGGAAGGGTAAGCGACGCCTTCCCTTCGAGGGTATTACGACGGCAGTGGAGGCGGAGCCATGACCGGACGCACGGACGCGAAGACGACCGGAACCGACTGGGCGGCCTGGCAGCAGAGCTGGGACCGCCAGCAGGAGTGGTACATGCCCGACCGCGAGGAGCGGTTCCGCGTCATGCTCGACATGGTCGAGGCGGTCGTGGGACCGGAGCCCCGCGTGCTCGACCTCGCCTGCGGTACGGGAAGTATCACGGACCGGGTGCTCCGCCGGTTCCCGCGCGCCACCAGCACCGGGGTCGATCTCGACCCCGCCCTGCTCGCGATCGCCGAGGGCTACTTCGACGGCGACGCCCGCGTCCGCTTCGTGACCGCCGACCTCAAGGACCCGGCGTGGGCCGACGCGCTGCCGTACGACTCGTACGACGCCGTCCTGACCGCCACCGCCCTGCACTGGCTGCACAGCGAGCCCCTGGCCGCCCTCTACGGGCAGGTCGCCGGTCTCGTGCGGGAAGGCGGGGTCTTCATGAACGCCGACCACATGATCGACGGGACCACCCCGCGCATCAACGCCGCCGAGCGTGCCCAGCGGCACGCCCGCATGGAGCAGGACAAGGCCGACGGCGTCCTCGACTGGGCCGACTGGTGGGCGCTCGCCGCCAAGGACCCGGTCCTCGCCGAACCGACCGCCCGCCGCTTCGAGATCTACGGGGAGCACGCGGACGGCGACGCGCCCTCGCCCCGCTGGCACGCCGACACCCTCCGCGCCGCAGGCTTCGCCGAGGCCCGGACCGTATGGGCCTCGCCGTCGGACACGCTGCTGCTCGCGGTGAAGTAGCCGCACGCCGGAACGGGAATGCGTGCCGGGCCGACCCGGCCGGGCAGGTTCGCGTCCGCACAACACGCTCAGGTCTTCCTCGAATGCGCCGGGGCCGCCGGGTGCCACGGCTAGCGTCTTTCGCGCACCGGGGCGCGTCGCAGGCATCCCGGACGCACCGACAGGACAGAGGGGGCGACTACGACTTCCCCGAAGGGAAGCTCGACGGCACGAGCCGCTATCTCGTGCACTTCAAGGTCGAGTCGCAGGACGGCCCGAGCGGGAGGCCGGTGTACTACGTGGCCGGCCCGGTCGGATACGTGTCCGGCCGCTGACGCGGGCTGCGAAAGCCGAACGGCCCGCCGGTTTCCACCGGCGGGCCGTTCGCTTTGCTACAGCACCTTCGACAGGAACGCCTTCGTCCGGTCGTGCTGCGGGTTCGTCAGAACGTCCCGCGGGTGGCCGGACTCGACGACGACGCCGCCGTCCATGAAGACGAGCGAGTCGCCCACCTCGCGGGCGAAGCCCATCTCGTGGGTGACGACGATCATCGTCATGCCCGATTCCGCCAGGTCGCGCATGACGTCGAGGACGTCACCCACGAGCTCGGGGTCGAGGGCCGAGGTCGGCTCGTCGAAGAGCATCAGCTTGGGCTCCATCGCCAGCGCACGGGCGATGGCGACGCGCTGCTGCTGGCCGCCGGAGAGCTGCGAGGGGTAGTTGTTCGCCTTGTCGGCCAGGCCGACGCGGTCGAGCAGGCGCTCGGCGCGCTCGCGCGCCACCGCCCTGGACTCGCCCTTCACCTGCATCGGCGCCTCCATGACGTTGGCCAGGGCCGTCATGTGCGGGAAGAGGTTGAAGCGCTGGAAGACCATGCCGATGTCCCGGCGCTGGGCCGCGACCTCGCTGTCCTTCAGCTCGTACAGCTTGTCGCCCTTCTGGCGGTAGCCGACCAGCTGGCCGTCGACCGAGAGCCGGCCGGCGTTGATCTTCTCCAGGTGGTTGATGCAGCGCAGGAAGGTGGACTTGCCGGAGCCGGACGGACCGACCAGGCAGAACACCTCACCGTTCTGCACCTCCAGGTCGATGCCCTTGAGGATGTGCGCGGCGCCGTAGGACTTGTGGACGCCCTCGGCCTTCACCATGGCAGTCACTTGGCCACCGCCTCACGGTTGGAGAATCGGGAGAGGTTCGCCTTGACCTTCTGCCACGGCGTCGGCGGCAGGGAGCGCAGTGCGCCCTTCGCGTAGTGCCGCTCCAGGTAGTACTGGCCGACGCTGAACACCGAGGTCAGCGCCAGGTACCAGACCGAGGCGACGAAGAACATCTCCATCACCGCGAACGAGGTCGAGGCGATGTCCTGTGCGCTGCGCAGCAGGTCCTGGTACTGCACCGCGACGACCAGGGACGAGGTCTTCAGCATGTTGATGAACTCGTTGCCGCTCGGCGGGATGATCACGCGCATCGACTGCGGCAGGATCACCCGGCGCATGGTCCTGCCCTGGGACATGCCGAGCGCGTGCGCGGCCTCGGTCTGCCCCTCGTCGACGGACTGGATGCCCGCGCGGACGATCTCCGCCATGTAGGCGCCCTCGTTGAGGCCGAGGCCCAGGAGGGCGGCCAGGAAGGGGGTCATGACGTCGGTCATCTCGTCCTTGTAGAACCCGATGTTGAAGATCGGGAAGATCAGGGCGAGGTTGAACCAGATGAGCAGCTGGACGTAGACCGGGGTCCCCCGGAAGATCCAGATGTAGAGCCAGGCGACGCTGTTGGTCACCGGGTTCTTCGAGAGGCGCATGATCGCGAAGATGATGCCGAGCACGAGGCCCAGCGCCATCGAGGCCACGCTGATCAGGATGGTGTGCCACAGACCCGTGAGGATGCTCGGGTCGAAGAGCTTCTCCGGCACGGTGGCCCAGCGCACGTCGCCCTGCGAGAAGGCGAAGACGAGCAGGGCCAGGAGGGCGACGACCAGCACTCCGGCGACCCAGCGGCCGTAGTGGCGCACCGGAATGGCCTTGATCGCCTCCGGGGGGGTCCCCGCCGGGACGGGGGACGCCCCGGCCGGGACCTTGTCGATCTTGTCAGTCACAACGACTGCCCTTCGGTGTTACGGGACGAGGGTCAGGAGCCGCCGTTGATCTTGGCCGCGGGGATGGCGCCGTCGCCGGCGTTCCACTTGTCGAGGGCGGCCTTGTAGCTGCCGTCCTTGATGGCCGCGTCCAGGGCAGCGGCGAGGGCGTCCCGCAGCTGCGTGTTCTTCTTGTCGACGGCGATGCCGAAGAAGCCCGCGTCGGTCTTGTTGGCGATGGCCTCGAAGTCGTTGCCGCCACCCGCCGTCTGGGCGATGTAGGCCGCGACCGGCGAGTCGTTGAGGTCGGCGACGGCGCCACCGGCCTTCACGCGGGTCTGAGCCTCGGCGTCGGTCGGGAAGGACTCGAAGGTGAGGGCCGGCTTGCCGTCCTTCTTGCACTTCTCGGCCTGGTCCTTGGCGGCCTGCTCGTACGTGGTGCCGCGCTGGACGGCCAGCTTCTTGCCGCACAGGTCGTCGAGGGACTTGATGTTCTCCGGGTTGCCCTTCTTCACCAGGATGCCGGTGGAGGCGGTGAAGTAGTCGACGAAGTCGACACCGGTGCCGGTCTTGTTGCCCTTGTCGTCCAGGCCCTCCTGGCGGGCCTTGGTGTCGGTCATGGAGGACATCACGATGTCCGTCCGGCCGGTCGGCAGGGCGGTGAGGAGGGTGTCGAAGGTGCCGCTCTCGAACTGGAAGGTCACACCGAGCTGCTTGGAGAGGGCAGCCGCGATGTCGGGGTCGACACCGACGATCTCCTCGCCCTTCTTGAACTCCATCGGGGCGTAGGTGGCGTCCGTGCCGACCTTGATGACGCCGGCCTTCTGGATGTCGGCGGGGAGCTTGGAGAAGAGGGGGGCCTTGCTCGCGGCGGCGGAGGAGGAGCCGCCCTCCTTCGTGGAGCCGCCCTCGGTCTGGTCGCCGCAGGCGGTCAGCAGCATCGAGCCGGCGACCGCGATGGCGGCGACCGCGGCAAGACGGGACGTCCGGCTCTTGGCGACGGTCGTACAGCGCGTGGAGCGTGCGGTCATGGTCGGGTTCCTCCGGCGTGTGAGGGAGTTGCCTTAGGCCGCGCACGCACCTTCGAGTGCCGCGACCTCGTGTGATTCACGCATCTTGCCATTCGGACTGCCTCAATCCGATGGGACCGGATGTCAAAATCGGGTAACGGGACGTCCCGGAATGTCGGACACCAGTCCCCCCTAGGGAGAACTTCTCCGGAGAAGTGTTCCCCGCACCGAAAATTATCCCGCTGATCTCGCCATTCGGACGACACGAAGCCCGCTATTCGGGTAGGGAATGCATCTTTCGGGACATCGGGTGACGTGTCGTTCTCTGTCTGCACCCGGTAGCGCTCGGTATGAGTCGCGTCACCGATGCTGTATCGACTCGTCTCCGGACCCGTCCGTCCGGTAAGAAGGATCCTTACACCCCTCATCCGGGGCTCAGGGCGCGTTGTGCGGCGCGCCCGCGCGGCTGCCAGACACGGCGGCCGCGGGACCCGCCCACCTCCTCAACAGGGAGTGGCCACCCTCAAATGAAGAAGACTTAAGGGGTCAACCCAATGGCAGCGGAGATCGTCAATCCTCGCAGCGACAGCGGCACGGAAGGGGCTCCCGGCGAGCCCTTCGATCCGGCCTTCGCGCTGCACCGCGGCGGCAAGATGGCCATCCAGGCCACGGTGCCGCTGCGCGACAAGGACGACCTGTCCCTCGCGTACACGCCCGGCGTCGCCAAGGTGTGCACGGCAATCGCGGAGCAGCCCGAGCTGGTCAACGACTACACCTGGAAGTCCCAGGTCGTGGCCGTCGTGACCGACGGCACGGCCGTGCTCGGACTCGGCGACATCGGTCCGGAGGCCTCGCTTCCGGTGATGGAGGGGAAGGCCATCCTCTTCAAGCAGTTCGGCGGCGTGGACGCGGTGCCGATCGCGCTCGCGACCACCGACACCGACGAGATCGTCGAGACCGTCGTCCGGCTCGCCCCGTCCTTCGGCGGCGTGAACCTGGAGGACATCTCGGCGCCCCGGTGCTTCGAGATCGAGCGCAAGCTCCAGGAGCGCCTGGACATTCCCGTCTTCCATGACGACCAGCACGGTACCGCGATCGTCACCCTCGCCGCCCTCCGCAACGCGGCGAAGCTGACCGACCGGACCCTGGGCGACCTGCGCGCGGTGATCTCGGGCGCCGGTGCGGCCGGTGTGGCCATCGCCAAGTTCCTGCTGGAGGCCGGCATCGGCGACGTCGCCGTCACCGACCGCAAGGGCATCGTGAGCACGGACCGTGACGACCTGACGGACGTCAAGCGCGAGATCGCGGAGCTCAGCAACAAGGCGGGCCTGTCGGGCTCCCTGGAGACCGCCCTCGCCGGCGCGGACGTCTTCATCGGCGTCTCCGGTGGCACGGTCCCGGAGGAGGCCGTCGCGTCCATGGCGCCGAACTCCTTCGTGTTCGCCATGGCCAACCCGAACCCCGAGGTGCACCCGGACGTCGCGCACAAGTACGCGGCGGTCGTGGCCACCGGGCGTTCGGACTACCCGAACCAGATCAACAACGTCCTGGCGTTCCCCGGCATCTTCGCCGGCGCGCTGCAGGTCCGGGCCTCCCGGATCACCGAGGGCATGAAGATCGCCGCGGCCGACGCCATCGCCGGCGTGGTCGGCGACCAGCTCGCCGCCGACCTCGTGATCCCGTCGCCGTTCGACGAGCGGGTCGCCCCGGCCGTCGCGGCCGCGGTCGCCGCCGCCGCCCGTGCGGAGGGCGTCGCCCGCCGCTGACGCGGAGTCGCGCAGTCGCGCAGTCGCGCAGCAGTCCCCGTGAAGGGCCCCGTACGACACGTACGGGGCCCTTCCTGCTCGTGCGGGGGGTGCGCGTCCCGTCCGGGAGGCCGCGTCCGCTCGGGGGGCCCGCGTCCGTCCGGGGTGCGCCGCCGCGAGGTGCCCCGGGCGGGCGGGTGCGCCGGGTGGGCGGCGCACCGGTGAGGGACATGCGTCACACCGGTGCGTGGTTCCGCGTGATCGGCGTCGGCCCCTAGTGTCGGGGCCATGTTCGCCGCCTACGCTGCCCGAATCGACCGCGACCAGCCCCTGAACGGCCTCGAACTGGGGGAACGCCCCGAGCCCGAGGTGCGGCCCGGCTGGACCACCGTCACCGTCAAGGCCGCCTCGCTCAACCACCACGACCTGTGGTCGCTGCGCGGGGTCGGACTGCCCGAGGAGAAGCTGCCGATGATCCTCGGCTGCGACGCCGCGGGCATCGACGAGCACGGCAACGAGGTCGTCCTCCACTCCGTCATCGGTCAGACCGGCCACGGGGTCGGCCCGGACGAGCCGCGCTCCATCCTGACCGAGCGTTACCAGGGCACCTTCGCCGAGCGCGTCACCGTGCCCAGCTGGAACGTGCTGCCCAAGCCGAAGGAGCTGTCCTTCGAGGAGGCCGCCTGCCTGCCGACCGCCTGGCTCACCGCGTACCGCATGCTCTTCACCAACGCGGGCGTACGGCCCGGGGACTCGGTCCTCGTGCAGGGTGCGGGCGGCGGCGTCGCCACCGCGGCCATCGCCCTGGGCAAGGCCGCCGGCCTGCGGGTCTTCGCCACCAGCCGGGACGAGGCCAAGCGGAAGCGGGCCGTCGAGCTGGGTGCCCTCGACGCCTACGAGCCCGGCGCGCGCCTGCCGCAGCGCGTGGACGCGGTCATCGAGACCGTCGGCGCCGCGACCTGGTCGCACTCGGTCAAGTCGCTGCGCCCCGGCGGCACGCTCGTCATCTCCGGTGCCACCAGCGGCGACCGGCCCTCGCACGCCGAGCTGACCCGGATCTTCTTCCTGGAGCTGAAGGTGGTCGGCTCGACCATGGGCTCCAAGGACGAGCTGGAGGACCTGCTCGCCTTCTGCGCAGCGACCGGCCTGCGGCCGGTGATCGACGAGGTGCTGCCGCTCGACCGGGCCCGCGAGGGCTTCGAGAAGATGGCGTCGGGCGAGCTCTTCGGAAAGATCGTCCTCACCAACTCGTGACGACCCCTTGATGACTTGTCAGTAATCCTGATGGGATCTCCGGCAGACGAAACGTGAACATCGCTCACCATCGTTGTGCCGGAGGTCCCCTTGTTGCGAACCACCCTTGTGGCGGGCGCCGTTCTCGCCTCGCTGCTCGCCCCTACCGCCGCTCACGCGGACACCGGCGGGGACGCGATACCCGCCCTCACCGACGCGCGCGGCCGCGCGCTCACCCTGCGCGGCTGGAACCTCGCGGACAAGGCCCACAGCGGGGACCAGGCGCTCAGCGGCATCACCGAGAAGCACTTCCGCGACATGCGGGCCAAGGGCTTCAACTTCGCCCGCCTGGTGGTCTTCTGGGACGACCTGGAACCGCGGCGGGGCCAGTACAGCGAGGCCTACCTCCGGAAGATCGAGCGCGTCCTGGGCTGGGCCGAGAAGCACGACGTGCACGTGGTCCTCGACGCCCACCAGGACGTCTTCGGTCCCGCGTTCGGCCACCGGGGCATCCCTGCCTGGGCGACCCGGACGGACGGGCTGCCCTTCACCCCGCACCCCGACGACTGGTTCTCCGAGTACTTCGAACCCGCCGTGCAGCGGGCCTTCACCCACCTCTACGAGGACCCGGACCTGCGGCGCGCCCAGGCCCGGATGTGGCGCGTGCTCGCCGAGCGCTTCCGGAACCACCCGGCCGTCCTCGGCTACGACCTGATCAACGAGCCCATGGGCGAGCTCCGTGAGGGCGAGGACCTGCCGACCGCCGCGCGCCGGATCGAGCGCGAGCAGCTGACGCCGATGTACAACCGGCTGGCGGACGAGGTCCGTTCGGCCGACCGGGACGGCTGGATCTTCGTCGAGCCGACCCCGATCGTGGGCGAGGGCGTTCCCACCGGCCTGGGCCGCGTCGACGACCCCAGGGTCGTCTACGCCCCGCACTTCTACAACGGCGGCATGGAGGCGGGCGCCGACTACGACCCCGCGGCAGGCTGGATCGAGAACTACGAGCAGGCCGTCACCGCGTACCCCAAGGAGTACAAGGTCCCCGTGGTGGTCGGGGAGTGGGGCCCGCTCAACAACTCCCTGCCCAACATGAACCGCTTCTTCCGCGAGGCGATGGCCTCCCTCGGCCGCTACAGCTCGGGCTGGGCGGGCTGGGAGTGGTGCTACGGAGGCGGCTACTGCGCGGTGGACGGCGCCGGAGCCTTCCGTACGAACAAGGAACTGACCGCCGAGCCCTACGCCGAGGCCGTCGCCGGCACGGTCCGCACCACCTCCTACGACTCCGGGGCCGGCGTCTACCGCCTGGACTACGACTCCGCCGCCCGGCGCGGCCCCCGTGTCACCGAGCTCTCCCTGCCCCCGGGCGCGTGGCAGGTCGCGGCCCGGGGGAGGGCGATCGTGCTCCGCCCCCAGCAGGGCAAGGCCCTCGTCCTGGCGGCCCCGGGCGCGCCCGTGTCGGTGACCGTGACGCGACGGGGCTGAGGCGGCCGGGGCGGCGGAGGCGGACCGGCCGGGAGGGCGAGCGGCGGGGCGGCGGAGGGAAACCGGCCGGGAGGGCGAGCGGCGGGCAGGCCGGCCGGTGTGGCCGGCCGGGGCCGCGGGTCCTACAGGTCGCCGCTTCGTTCCGGCTTCAGCAGCGACAGGATGCTGTCCGCCGCCGCGCCCAGGTGGCGTCGGGCCTCGGCCATCTGGTCGCGGCTGACGCCGTGGTCGCGGGCCGCGTCGCGGATGTCGTCGCGGAAGCGGTCGAGGAGCCGGTCGAGCTCGCGGGCCGGCTCGGCCGCGGCGTCGATGTCCTTGGCCCAGTCGGAGACCGCCTGCTCGGGGGAGGCGGGGCGGGTCGAGGGCGAGCCGTGGGCCGAACCCGTCACCAGGCTGCCCAGCTGGGCGGTGATGTCCGAGATGCCCTCCCAGACTCCCTTGGGCCACTCACCGCGGGACATCCGGTCCTGCACCTGCTCCTGGACCTGCTGGGCGATCCGCTGGAACTCCTTCGCCTGGCGCTTGGCCGACTGGGCCTCGGCCCGTGCCTGCCGGGTCTGCTCCTTCCACTCCTCGCGCGCCTTCCGGGCCTGCTCCTTCCACTCCTGGCGGGCCTTGCGCAGCTCCTCCTTGGCGTCGGGGAAGTCCGAGGACGTGCTGCGGGAGGCCGTCGCCGCCGCCCGCATCTCACTGCGCAGCTTGCCCGCCGCGCCGCGCACGTCGTCGCGGATCTCGGCGGCCAGCTCGGAGACGGACTCGCGGATCTCCAGCTCCAGGTCGGCCAGTTCGCCGTCGCGCCCGGCCAGCTCGGCCCGGCCGGCGTCGGTGATCGAGTAGACCTTGCGGCCGCCCTCGGTGGCGTGCGTGACCAGCCCTTCGGCCTCCAGCTTGGCGAGCCGCGGGTAGACGGTGCCCGCGGACGGGGCGTAGAGGCCCTGGAAGCGCTCCTCCAGGAGCCTGATGACCTCGTACCCGTGGCGGGGGGCCTCGTCGAGCAGCTTGAGCAGATAGAGGCGGAGACGACCGTGGGCGAAGACGGGCGGCATGTCAGAGGGCCTTTCCGGACGCGGGGGAGGGGGCGGTCCAGCCGTCGCCGTCCGGCTCGGGCTCGGGGCGGCGCAGCAGGGCGATGGAGCCGGAGATCGTGGTCGCCTTCAGCGTGCCCCGTCCGGCGCCGAGGGTGCCGGTGATGGACTTGGCGCCCCACTGGCCGCCGACCCGCAGGTCCTCGAAGGCGTTGGAGACGGCGCCGCTCGTGGTGCTCGCCTCGACCCGGGCGTCCGCCGGGTGCGGCAGCCGGATGGCGACCTCGCCGGAGACGCTGCTGAGCCGGATGTCGGCGGGCGGCCCGTCGAGGTCCGCCGCCGGGTCGAGGTCGATGACCATGTCCCCGCTGACGGTGTCGGCCTTCACGGAGGAGCAGGCCCCGTCGACCACGGTGACGTCGCCCGTCACGGAGTTGATCTGGAGCGCGCCGGTGACGGACTGCGCCTCCAGGTTCCCGGAAACGGTCTCGGCGCGGACCGGGCCTGCCAGGCCGACGAGGGTGGTGTCGCCGGTGACGCCGCGGACGGCCGTACGCCCCTTGATGCCGGAGATCACGGTCTCGGCGCCGATGGCCCCGACCTCGACGTCCGCACCGGCGGGGACGGCGACGGAGACGACGACCTTGCGCCGGTGTCCCTTGGGGTCCAGCCACTTGAGGAGGCCCTTCCAGTGCAGGTCCTCGTAGGTCACCGTCAGGGTGGAGCCCTCCTGCGAGACGATGAGCGGCGGGCCCTCGATCGCGGAGATCTCCAGGCGGGCGGAACTCTCGTCGGTGCCCACCACGTTCACCGTTCCGTTGACCACGCGGACCTGGAGCCGGGTCACGGACTCGGTCAGCGGGATCTTCCGGGGCTCGGTGACGGACCACTCTGTCATGGTGCTGCCCTCCCGTGTCATGGCCGGCGCCGACGCCCGAGGCGTGTGCCGGGTGACGCAACATATCGCGTCTTTCGCTATACACGATATATCGCGGTCGACCCAAGTCAACCCCGATTCACCCCCGACAGGGGCGTCTGAGGGTAGGGCATTCACCGTCGAACCGGGACAAGTTGGCCTAGCGTAGGGCCATGAACGCGACACCGGGTCCCCGTTCCGCCGGGGCGCTGCTGCTCTGCCGTGCCGAGTCGTCGGCGGTCCGTCCGCCGGCCCGCCTGCTGAGGGAACAGCTGCTGCTCGCGCCCGCCGGGCCCCATTGGAGCGTCCTCGTACCCGAGGGGAGGCCCTGGCTCGACGGCGGCGAGCCCGTCGAACGGGTCGTCACCGGCTGGGCCACCGCCCTCGCCGTCTCCGCCGCCACCTGGCCGGTGCTCGCCCTCTGGTGGGACGGGGACCGCGCCGGGTTCACGCTCGCCGCCGGATTCCGCCGCACCGTCGGATACACCTGGCTCGCCGACGGCACCCCGGTCGGCGAGGACGAGGCCATGCGCACCTTCGCCGCCCGGCTCCACCTCGACCCGGTCCTGGAAGTCCAGGCCCTGGAGCCGCTCACCCGGCCCGACCCGGACGCCGACGCCCACGCCCGGCTCGTCGGCCTCGCCGCGGTGCTCGCCGGCACCGGTCTCGCCCTGCCCACGGGGCTCGCCCCCGGCGACAGCCCCGACCGGCTCCGCTCCGTCGCCCACGCGCAGGGCGCCGAGCTCCTCGAAGCCGCGGGCCGGCGCGACGCGGTGCGCGCCGAACTGGATGTGCTGGAGGGCGGCCCGCTCGGCCCGTACCTGCGCGGCCCCCGGGCCCGCCACCTGGGTGTGGTCCAGCTCGCGGCCGGAGTGCCGCTGCTCGCCTGGGGGATCGGCCGCCGCAGCGGCGGCTGGACGGCGGCCGGCGTGCTGCTCGTCGCCCACGGGGCCCTGGGACTCGCCTACGACCGTCTGCGCGAGGTCCCCTAGGCCCACGGCCCTCGTGCGGCGCTCCCCGGCTCCGGCCCCCGTGCGGCGCTCCGGCCCACGCGCCCCGAGGCGCGCTCCCCGGCTCCCGCCCCACGGCGCTCCCTGGCCGGCGCCCCGGGCAGTCGGTCCCGGACCCTCGGCCCCGGACGATCCGCCCCGTCGATCCGCCCCGTCGATCGGCCTCGCCGATCTACACGTCGATCGGCCCTTGCGGGCGGGCCCCGGCTCGCTTCCGGGGCCGTGCCTCAGGCTTGCCGCCTACTCGTCGTCGTCCTCGTCGTCGAGACGTGCCAGCCAGGTCGCGAGGCGCTCGACCGGCACCTCGAAGTCGGGGTTGAGGTCGACGAACGTCCGCAGCTGCTCGGCGAGCCACTCGAAGGTGACCTCCTCCTCGCCGCGCCGCTTCTCCAGTTCCTCGATGCCACGGTCGGTGAAGTACATGCGATCAGAATAGGCCGTGGTGGAACGCCGGAGGCCCGGCACCCCGAGTGGGGTGCCGGGCCTCCGCGGTGTCCGGGACGCACTACGCGTCGAAGACCTCCGCGACCAGCTGGGCCTGCTCCGCCTGGTGGCGCTTGGCCGAGCCGACCGCCGGGGACGAGGAGTGCGGGCGGGAGATCCGGCGCAGGCGCTCGCCCGCCGGGATGTCCGCGCCGACCGCCAGGTCCAGGTGGTCGATCAGGTTGAGCGCGATGAACGGCCAGGCACCCTGGTTCGCCGGCTCCTCCTGCGCCCACAGGTACTTCGCGGCGTTCGGGTACTTGGCGATCTCGGCCTGCAGCTCGGCACCCGGCAGCGGGTACAGGCGCTCCAGACGGATGATCGCGGTCTCCGTGTCACCGCGCTTCTGACGCTCGGCCTCCAGGTCGTAGTAGACCTTGCCCGCGCAGAAGACGACCTTGCGGACGTCGGCCGGGTTGACCGTCGTGTCGCCGATCACCGGGCGGAAGCCGCCGGTGGTGAACTCCTCCACCTTCGACGCCGCGGCCTTCAGGCGCAGCATCGACTTCGGGGTGAAGACGATGAGCGGCTTGTGGTGCGGGTTGTGGACCTGCCAGCGCAGCAGGTGGAAGTAGTTCGACGGCAGCGTCGGCATGGCGACCGTCATGTTGTCCTGGGCGCACATCTGCAGGAAGCGCTCCGGGCGCGCGGACGAGTGGTCCGGGCCCTGGCCCTCGTAGCCGTGCGGCAGGAGCAGCGTGACGCCGGAGGTCTGGCCCCACTTCTGCTCGGCCGAGGAGATGAACTCGTCGACGACGGTCTGCGCGCCGTTGACGAAGTCACCGAACTGGGCCTCCCAGACGACCAGGGCGTCCGGGCGGGCCAGCGAGTAGCCGTACTCGAAGCCCATCGCCGCGTACTCGCTGAGCAGCGAGTCGTAGACGTTGTAGTGGGCCTGGTCCTCGGCCAGGTAGAGCAGCGGGGTGTAGTCCTCGCCGGTCTCCTGGTCCACCAGGACCGCGTGACGCTGGCCGAAGGTGCCGCGGCGGGAGTCCTGGCCCGAGAGGCGGACCGGGGTGCCCTCCATCAGCAGGGAGCCGATGGCGAGGGTCTCGCCGAAGCCCCAGTCGATGGTGCCGTCGTCGATCGAGGCCGCGCGGCGCTGCATCTGCGGCAGCAGACGGGGGTGGACCGTGATCCGCTCCGGGATGTTGACCTGCGACTCGGCGATCCGCTTCACGACCTCCTGGGAGACCGCGGTGGTGACGGCGACCGGGAACTCCGGCTTCGGGTCCGGGACCTGGGTCGGGGCCGGGGCGGCGGTGGCCTCGCGGACCTCCGCGAAGACCTTCTCCAGCTGGCCCTGGAAGTCCTGGAGCGCCTGCTCCGCCTCTTCCAGCGTGATGTCGCCGCGACCGATGAGCGACTCGGTGTACAGCTTGCGCACCGAACGCTTCTTGTCGATCAGGGTGTACATCTGCGGGTTGGTGAACTGCGGGTTGTCGCCCTCGTTGTGACCACGGCGGCGGTAGCAGATGAGGTCGATCACGACGTCCTTGTTGAACGTCTGGCGGAACTCGAAGGCGAGCCGCGCCACGCGGACGCAGGCCTCCGGGTCGTCGCCGTTCACGTGGAAGATCGGGGCCTCGATCATCCGCGCCACGTCGGTCGCGTACATCGACGAACGCGAGGACTCCGGGGCGGCGGTGAAGCCGACCTGGTTGTTGATGACGACGTGGACCGTGCCGCCGGTGCGGTAGCCGCGCAGCTGCGACATGTTGAGCGTCTCGGCCACGACGCCCTGGCCCGCGAAGGCCGCGTCGCCGTGCAGGGCGACCGGCAGGACGGTGAAGTCCGTGCCGCCCTTGTTGATGACGTCCTGCTTGGCGCGGGAGACACCCTCCAGGACCGGGTCGACCGCCTCCAGGTGCGAGGGGTTGGCGACCAGCGAGACCTTGATCTGCTCGCCGTCGAGGCCGGTGAAGGTGCCCTCGGCGCCCAGGTGGTACTTCACGTCGCCGGAGCCGTGCATCGACTTCGGGTCGAGGTTGCCCTCGAACTCGCGGAAGATCTGCGCGTACGACTTGCCGACGATGTTCGCGAGGACGTTCAGGCGGCCGCGGTGGGCCATGCCGATGACGACCTCGTCCAGGCGGGACTCCGCCGCGGAGTCGATGACCGCGTCGAGCAGCGGGATGACGGACTCGCCGCCCTCCAGCGAGAAGCGCTTCTGACCGACGTACTTGGTCTGCAGGAAGGTCTCGAAGGCCTCCGCCGCGTTCAGCCGGCGCAGGATGCGCAGCTGCTCCTCGCGCTCCACGCGCGCGTGGGGACGCTCCACGCGGTCCTGGATCCACTTGCGCTGCTTCGGGTCCTGGATGTGCATGAACTCGATGCCGGTGGTGCGGCAGTACGAGTCGCGGAGCACGCCGAGGATGTCGCGGAGCTTCATCATCGACTTGCCGGCGAAGCCGCCGACCGCGAACTCGCGCTCCAGGTCCCACAGGGTGAGGCCGTGCTCGGTGATGTCCAGGTCGGGGTGCTTGCGCTGCTTGTACTCCAGCGGGTCGGTGTCGGCCATGACGTGGCCGCGGACCCGGTAGGAGTGGATCAGCTCGAAGACGCGCGCGGCCTTGGTGACGTCGTCGTCGTGCGAGGCGTCGATGTCCTTGAGCCAGCGGACCGGCTCGTAGGGGATGCGCAGCGACTTGAAGACGTCGTCGTAGAAGCCGTCCTCGCCGAGGAGGAGGTTGGCGACGATCCGCAGGAACTCGCCGGAGGCCGCACCCTGGATGACCCGGTGGTCGTAGGTCGAGGTCAGGGTCATGACCTTGGAGATGCCCAGCTTGTTCAGGGTGTCCTGGGACGTGCCCTGGAACTCGGCCGGGTAGTCCATCGAGCCGACGCCCATGATGACCGACTGTCCGGGCATCAGACGCGGCACGGAGTGGACGGTGCCGAGGCCGCCGGGGTTGGTCAGGGAGACCGTGACGCCGGAGAAGTCCTCCATCGTCAGCTTGCCGACGCGGGCGCGCTTGACGATGTCCTCGTAGGCCTGCCAGAACTCGAAGAAGTTCAGGGTCTCGGCCTTCTTGATGCCGGCGACGACGAGCTGGCGGTCGCCGTTGGGCTTCACCAGGTCGATCGCGAGGCCGAAGTTCACGTGCTCCGGCTTGACCAGGGTCGGCTTGCCGTCCTTCTCCGCGAAGGAGTGGTTCATCGTCGGCATGGCCTTGATCGCCTGCACCATCGCGTAGCCGATCAGGTGCGTGAAGGAGATCTTCCCGCCCCGGGCGCGCTTCAGGTGGTTGTTGATCACGATCCGGTTGTCGAAGAGCAGCTTCACCGGGACGGCGCGGACGGACGTGGCCGTCGGCATCTCCAGCGAGGCGTTCATGTTCTTCGCGACCGCGGCGGCCGGGCCGCGCAGGGTGATCAGCTCGGGACCCGCGGGGGCCTCCGCGGCCGGCGCGGCCTTGGCGGGAGCCGGGGCGGCCTTCACGGCGGCCGGGGCGGCGGCGGGCTTCGCGGGAGCCGGGGCCGCGGGGGCCGCGGCGGCGGGCTGCGCGGCGGCCGGAGCGGCAGGCGCGGCCTGTGCGGGGCCCGTCTGCGTCGTGGCGGGCACGCTCTGGGTGCTCGGCGTGGTGGCGGCCGGGGCGGCGGGGGTCTCCGCGGCTCCGGGCTTGTAGTCGGCGAAGAAGTCCCACCAGGCACGATCGACCGAATTCGGGTCCTGGAGGTACTGCTGGTAGATCTCGTCGACGAGCCACTCATTGGCACCGAAGGCGGCCGCAGGGGACTGACCCTGCCCGTCTTGGTCGGTCGGGGAGCTCGGGGTACTGGGGGACTGAGACGACACGGCGGTAACCGCCCTCTTCCGCTTCACAAGGTGATGGACAGCGGAAATAAAGGCTACGCCTCCCCGGCCGGGAGGTGCAGGCCGGGCACTCCAACGTCGCGCAAGTCACACTTGACGGGGTGTTTCGGTGCCGTGAATGGCGGGAAACAACCGTGGTTCCGCTTCGGTGAGGGTACGGAGAAGCGCGGCTGCAGCCGTCGCGAGCCGCACCCCTGACCACGTCACGTGCACCTGTCGTACAAGGACACGCAGAACGAGAGCTTCCGGTTCGAACCCTACGTCAATCCCGCGGAGGAAAGCTGCCCGGAAGAGTGAGTCTGATGCGGCAGCCGCGTGACGATTCGGCCACTCCGATGTGGCCACCGTGCAGATCCACCGCCCAGCGGGCGATCGCGAGCCCCAGACCGGTGCCGCCGTCGCTCCCCGGGCCCTGCTGCGCCGGGACCGTGCCCCGGTTGAAGCGCTCGAAGACCTTGTGCCGCTCCGCCTCCGGAATGCCGGGGCCCTCGTCCTCGACCTCCAGCTCCAGCGAGTCCGGGGACGGCCCGCGCCGCGCCCGCACCGTCACGCGCCCGTGCGGCGGCGAGTGCTTCACCGCGTTGTCGATCAGGTTCGCCATCACCTGGTGCAGCCGCTCCGCGTCCGCGTCCGCGGTCAGCTCCGGCGGCGACACGTCCAGGTGCAGGTGCACGTCCGTGCGGTTGTGCAGGCCGGAGGTGGACGACAGGCCGCGCTGGGAGGCCGCCAGGTTCGCCTCCCGCAGGATCCCGGAGAGGTACGGCCACACCTCGAAGCGGCGCCGCCGCAGCGTGACGACACCGTTGTCGAGCCGTGACAGGTCCAGCAGCGTCTCCACGAGCCGGCCGAGCCGCTCGGTCTGCTTCAGGGCCGTGCGCATGGTCTCCGGATCGGCCTGCGAGACCCCGTCGACGACGTTCTCCAGGACCGCGCGCAGGGCGGCGATCGGGGTGCGCAGCTCGTGCGAGACGTTCGCGACCAGCTCCTTGCGGTGCCGGTCCACCGCCTCCAGGTCGTCGGCCATGCGGTTGATCGTCGAGGCCAGGTCGCCCAGCTCGTCACGGCGGTCCGCGCCGCGCACGCGGCGGCTGAAGTCGCCGCGGGAGATCGAGCCCGCCACCGTGTTCATCTCGTCCAGCGGGGCCGTCAGCGACTGTGCCACGAACTGGGTGATCAGCAGGGTCGCGATCATCGCGAAGATCGTGATGTAGCGGAACTCGGTCGAGGTCCGGATCGCCACCAGGGCGAGACCGGAGGTGAGCAGGACCGCCCCCACGACGAGGGCGCCCAGCTTCGTCTTGATCGAGATCGCTATGCGGCGCCGCCGTCCGGAATGTCCGGGGTGCCCGGGATGCCTGGGGAGCCCCGGGCGCACGGACCGCGTCGGCCGCTCTCCCGGCCCTCGCCGGCTCACGGCGCCGGGGTCTCCAGTGCGTATCCGACGCCATGGACCGTACGGATCCGCTCGGCCCCGATCTTCCGGCGCAGCGCCTTGATGTGGCTGTCCACGGTCCGGGTGCCGGAGGCGTCCGCCCAGTCCCACACCTCGGCGAGCAGCTGCTCGCGCGAGAGCACCGCGCGCGGGGTGTTGGCGAGGCAGACGAGCAGGTCGAACTCCGTCGGCGTCAGGTGCACGTCCTCGGCCCTGACCCGGACCCGGCGCTGCGCGTGGTCGATCTCCAGCTCGCCGAGGCGCAGGATGCCGCTGCGCGGCGTCACCGCCGCGAGCGCGGCCCGCTCCACCCGGCGCAGCAGTACGTGCACCCGGGCGGCCAGCTCGCGCATCGAGAACGGCTTCGTCATGTAGTCGTCGGCGCCGACGCCGAGGCCGACCAGCATGTCCGTCTCGTCGTCCCGCGCGGTGAGCATCAGGACCGGGACGGGCCGCTGGGCCTGCACCCGGCGGCACACCTCCAGGCCGTCGAAGCCGGGGAGCATCACGTCGAGGACCATCAGGTCCGGCTGCCAGGCCTCGGCGGCGTCCACGGCGGCCGGGCCGTCGGTCGCGGTCTGCACCAGGAAGCCCTCGGCGCGCAGCCGGGCGGAGATGGCGTCGACGATCGTCGCGTCGTCCTCGACGACGAGGACTCTGCGCTGGGCCCCCGGAGTCGCCGCACCCTGGTTCGTGGTGTGTGTCTGCTCCATTGCCCCGCCTCGCGTCGCCGATGTCGGTGCAGCAGCCTAGAGGCAGCGGCGCGGTCAAGGCTACGCAGGCGAGCGGGCGGGCCGGACGGCGAGGTGGACCACGTCGGGGACGCCCCGGGCAACGGGGATCTCTTCGGTCCGTACCCCGTTGAATCCGGCATTCCGCAACGACTCTTCGAAATCGGCGGACGGCTGCGCCGACCACACGGCGAGGATTCCGCCCGGGTTGAGGCGGGCCGCGCAGGCCGCCAAACCCTCGGCGGAATAAAGGGATTCGTTGTCCTCGGTGACCGTCCAGTCGGGCCCGTTGTCGATGTCCAGACAGAGGGCGTCGTACGTGTCCGCGGTCGTGCGGAGGTAGCCGACGAGGTCCGTGTGCAGGATCACGGTGCGCGGGTCGGCGAACGCGGCGCCCGAGATCGCGTCGAGCGGCCCTTCGCGGTGCCAGTCGATGATCGCGCCCTCACGCTCGGCGACGGCGATCCTGCCCCAGCGGGGGTCGGCCGCGGCGTGGGCGAGGGAGAAGCCCACGCCCAGACCGCCGATGAGCACGGAGGGACGCGACCGGCCGCCCGGCGGCAGCGCCTCGAGCGCCGCGTCGACCAGGAGGCGCTCCGATCGCCCGTCGGAGGTGTCCATGAGGAAGGTGCCGTTGGCGATGATCTCGTAGTGCGTGTCCCGCCGGCGCAGGACGACTTCTCCGTACGGGCCCTCGCGGCGGTCGAGGGTGACGGGGCTGGTCATGTGCGTACTCCGTGGCTCGGTGCGTACGGGTTGTCCCGGCCATCCTCGTCCGTGGCGGACGGCCGGGACAAACGCGTATCGCCGTCCGGCGACGGGGTGTTGACTACGGGCGCGGGGCCTCGTGCCGCACGTACCGCTCGACGCGGTCGAGCTCGCGGCGGGCGTCCACCGGGGTGCCGTACGTGCGGTCCCAGGTGATCGGGACGATGGTGACGTGGCCCTTGTCGAGGAGCCAGGTCGAGTCGGCGTCCGCGCGCCCCTCGGCGCACTCGCCCTCGCCGCTGCCGTCGAAGGGGCACAGGCCGAGCGCGATGTCGAAGGAGTCGCTCGTGCCGCGCTGTTCGAAGGCGTGGTGGACGACGGCGCCGTCGCCGACCCGGGTCCACACCGGGGCCTTCGCCCGCTGCCCGGCGCTGACGTCCGGGTAGTCGACCTTGAGCGCGAAGGCGGGGGTCAGCAGGTCGCGCCGGCGCAGGTCGGCGACGAGCCGGGCGCCGAACTCGGCGTTCGCGCGGTAGTTCTCGCGGGGGAAGGCGGTGTTCGTCCGGTCCCCGGAGGAGGAGAACGCGAGCGCGGGGACGCCCTGGTCGATGGCCGCCACGGCGGCGCCGACGGTGCCGGAGTCGTTGACGCTCGCCGAGATGTTCGGGCCCGAGTTGATGCCGGTGAGGACCAGGTCGGGGGCCTGCTGCCAGCCCACCTTCGCTCTCAGGCCGCCGCGCAGGGCGAGCTTGACCGTGTCGGCGGGGGTGGCGCTCGGGGTGTCCGCGGCGCAGGGGCCGGCGGACAGGCAGACGCCGTAGACCGCGCCCCGGGACGGGGCGGACGAGCAGTCCGCCGCGTAGCCGGCGGGCAGCTCGGTACGGCGCTGGGCGGTGACGACGCCGCCGTTCGTGACGGCGGTGCCCTTGCCCGACTGGACCTGCCAGGGCGCCATCACGACGACGTCGGCGCCGGCGGCGCACATCGCTCGGCGCAGCTCGTAGAGGCCGAGGCCGTCGGAGTTGCTCGGCCTGGCGGCCTGCATGGAGTCGTCGTTGGAGATCAGCACGCGCATGCCGGCGAGGGGCGTGGCGGCGGGGGCGCCGGGGGACGTGGGCGCGGCCGCGTAGGCGGTGGCTCCGGCGGCCACGAGGGCGGCTGCGGCGGTGGACAGGGCGAGGTACTTGCGCATGGCGGTGCGCCCCTTTCATGGGCATGACACGTGCGGTGCCGCGGGCAGGGGTGATCCGGGGCCCTGCCCCCCACGGGAGGGCCCCGGATCGGTGCGGGGCCGTCAGGAGCCCCGCGGTCTGTGGTGGGGAGGCCTCACAGCTCCAGGCCGTGGCCGTAAGGGAAGAGCGGGTCCTCCGTGTCGTTCGGGACGTCCGGGCGGGAGGCCGCCACCGCGGCCATCGAGCGCGGCAGCTCGAAGGGCAGGCGGCCCTCCGGCTTCGCCCGTCCGAAGGCCACGTCGAGGACGGCCTCGTCGCTCGCCCCGTAGTCGGCGATCAGCGCCGCCGCGTGCTCGGCGATCTCGGGGACGACCGCGGGGCGTTCCAGGTTCACGCAGACGACCGTCGGGACCGTCCTGAGGAGGGCGAGGACGCGGCCGAGTTCCGGCTCCTCGAAGGCGAGCGAGCCCGAGTGGAAGAACGACTCGAACCTGTTGTCGCGCTGTTCGTACGGGGTGTGCAGGCGCAGCACCGCCAGGTCGGCCTCCGCCGGCCCCGGCACCACCTCGCCGTACGCGGCGGCGACCGCCGGGTCCATGTTCTCCACGTACACCTTCGGACGGCCCGCGAGCGGCAGCGGTCCCCTGGTCAGGACCGTGAGCGAGCGGCGCTGGGCGGCGGCGCCGAGGGCGGTGAGATCGGCGCGGCCGACGGTCTCCGCGGCCTCGTCGGGGTCCACCCGGCGCCGGTCGTCGAACAGGCCGAGCGTGAACTTCTCGCGCAGCAGGCGGCGTACGGACTCGTCGACGCGGCCCTCCGTGATCCGGCCGGAGCGGACCAGCTCGACGATCACCTCCGGGCACTGCTCGCCGCCGAACTGGTCGGCGCCCGCGTCCAGCGCCTTCGCCGTCCGCTCGGCCACGCTCAGGTGCTCGACGCCCCAGGCGCGGGCCTCGTGCGGCTCGCCGAAGATCACCGAGTCGGTCAGCAGGCCCCAGTCGGTGCAGACGATGCCGGTGAAGCCGAGCTCGTCGCGGAGCAGGCCCTGGACGACACCCCGGTTGAAGCCGAAGCCGACCTCCTCCCAGTCGGTGCCGATCGGCTGTCCGTAGTACGGCATCATCTGCGAGCAGCCGGCGGCGATGGCCGCCTTGAAGGGCTCCAGGTGGTAGTCGCGCATGCCGCCCGGGTAGATCTGCTCCTTGCCGTGCGGGAAGTGCGGATCCTCGCCGTCCTTCTGCGGTCCGCCGCCGGGGAAGTGCTTCACCATGGCGGCGACCGAGTCCGGACCGAGCTCCGGGCCCTGCAGACCGCGGACGTATGCCTCGACCAGTTCGCCGGTGAGCTTCGCGTCGGAGCCGAAGGTGCCGGACTGGCGCGCCCAGCGGGGCTCGGTGGTCAGGTCGATCTGCGGGTGGAGCGCGGTGCGGAAGCCGACCGAGAGGTACTCGCGGCGCACGGTGTCGGCGAAGCGGAAGACCAGCTCGGGGTCGCGGATCGCGGCGAGGCCCAGCGCCTCGGGCCATGCGGAGAAGGCGCCGGCGTTGAACGAGGCGCCGATGTTGTCGGTGAAGGCGTGCCGGGGGTCGGTGGAGAGCGAGACCGGGATGCCGAGCCGGGTGCCCGCGGCCATCTCCTGGATCGCGTTGTGCCACTCCGCCATCTCCCGGGGGCCGTGGCTGCCGAGCAGGTTGAAGTGGGTCAGTCCGCGCTCGACGATCAGCTCGGGCGTGGTGAAGGGCAGGAGCGAGCCGTCGGTCTCCGTGACCGGGGTCCCGTCCGGGTTCATCGTCAGCATGGAGTGGAAGAGCTGGCCGGCCTTCTCCTCCAGGGTCATGCGGGCGAGGAGGTCCTCGACCCGCTCGGGGACGGGCCGGGTGGGGTCCTGGTACGGGTGCACTGTCTGCCTCGCTTGAACCGTGGAGAGAGCCGTGGAGGGTGAGCCGTGGAGAGAGCCGTGGAGGGCGTGTGGTCGCCGTCGGGCCCACAGGCTAAGCGCGAAAACCGAGTACCTACTAGGTTTGTGTGATGTGTCCTGGGTCACACCTCGAAGGGGGTGTTCCAGGGCGCGGCTAAGGTGGGCCCATGCCCGAGAAGAAGGTCCCCGCGAACCGCAAAAGCGCAGGCCGGGGTACGTACGCGGTCGGTGACGCGCGGCGTCAGAAGATCCTCGACACCGCCGTCGAGCACTTCGGGCAGTGGGGCTTCCACGCCTCCTCGCTCGCCCGGATCGCCAACGACTGCGGCATCACCCAGGGCGGGCTGCTGCACCACTTCCGCAGCAAGGAGGACCTGCTCCTCTCCGTGCTCGCGCAGAGCGAGCAGCACGACGTGGAGCGGCTCTTCAGCGAGGAGCCGGAGTCCTACGCCGAGTACCTGGACACCCTCGTCGCCCTGATCGGGGACAACACCCGGCGCCCCGGCATCGTGCGGATGTTCAACGTGCTCGTCGGCGAGTCCGGCAACCTCGGCCACCCCGCCCACCGGTACTTCAAGGAGCGCTACGCGCGCGTGCTCCGGCACACCGTCGACCTCCTGGAGGCCGCCGTGGAGCGCGGGGAGCTGCGCGCCGGTATCGACTGCGGGGCCGTCGGGCGGGAGCAGCTCGCCGTCATGGACGGACTCCAGATCCAATGGGCGCTCGACCCGGAGGCCCTGGACATGCCGGCGCGGGTGGGGGACTTCCTGCGCCGTCAGTACGCGGAGATCAAGGCGCCCGGCGCCTGAGGCAGCGGATGCCTGAGGCGGCGGGCCGGATCCTAGGGCGCGGTGGGCGGATGGCCCTCGGGCAGCGCCTTGAAGACCCGCTCCAGGGCGGCCGGCCGGGCCTCGCCGTCCTGGGCGACGACGAGCCGGTGGGCGTGGGTGACGTAGTACGTGAAGCCGTCCGGGACCGGACTGCCGGTCGGGCGGGCCGGGACCTTCGCGTACGCGGGGTCCTCCAGGGCGGCGCGCAGCTCGGCGGTCCCGGCCTCGGTCAGGCGGCCCGAGGTGGGCGGCCGGGTGCCCTTGTGGAGCGTGTACGTGCCGTCGTACCGCACGACCAGCTTGTTCCGGACGCCGGCGAAGCCGCCGTTGACGACGACCTCGACCAGCACCTCCTGGGGTGCGGGCTCGTCGCGGTTCCCGGCCGTGACCGTGGCCGTGGCGACGGGCGACCCGCTCGGTGCCGGCGGGACGCTCAGCCCCGAGTCGTCGGGGTCCGCCGCCGGTGCCTGGCTGCAGCCGGCCAGGGCGACGACCGCGGCGAGCAGCGCCGCGACCCCGTACCGCTTCACGTGCTCCATAGGGCGAGCATGCCCGCACATCGGGCCCTCGCGCAGCCCGAACGCGTCAACCCGTGCGCACGACGCCGGTGAGCGGGCCCCGGTAGTGCCAGTCCAGGGAGTCGTAGAGCGCCATGCCGTCGGTGGTCGCCGAGAGCACGCCGGTCTCCGCGCCCGCCTGCGCGGCGGCCGCCTCCAGGGTGCGCATGACGTTGGCGCCGAGCCCGCGGCGGCGGTGCGCGGGATCCGTCTCGATCTGGTCCGCGACGGCCGTCGGCCCGGTGGGCGCGATCTGCCCGCGGGCCGCGAGCGTGCCGTCGGGCGCCAGGATCCGGACGCGGATCACCCCGTCCACGGTCTCCGTCGTCCGCGCGTACCCCTCGGGCGGGGCGGGCCGGGCGGCGGGGTCGAGCTCCTTGGTCATCATGAACCCGGGGTCGTCCGGAATGGTCCACCGCTCGGTGATCCAGGGCGCGACCTCCTCGGGCGTCGCCATCACCTTGAGCCAGGCGTGCGGCTCGCCGATCTCCGCGCACAGCCTGCCGACGGACGCCGCGTCCGGGTGCGGCAGCACGTGCCGGAAGGGGTGCTTCGGCAACCCGACGTCGATCCGGTAGCCCCAGGGCTCGACGACGGCGGGCGGGGTGCCCCGGGAGACGGTCCAGCCGGCCACCCACGCAGCTGTAATAGACGCAATATCCATAGGGGTATTACATCTGCTGTTCGCGGCCTGTGGGGAGCTGATCGCTCAGAGCGAACGCCTGTCGGGGAACAATCAGCGGCTCACATGCATTGAGTCGGCATAGCTCAACTTGACTGCCGAAGGGGAGATCATGGCTTCTGAGTCCATGGCGTCCGCGCCGCTCACTCTGCCTGTGCTGCCGCTCGACGACGAGGTCGTGCTGCCCGGAATGGTGGTGCCGCTGGACCTGTCCGACAACGACGTACGGGCCGCGGTCGAGGCCGCGCAGGCCGCCGCCCGCGGAGGGAACGGGAAGCCCCGCGTGCTGCTCGTCCCCCGGGTGGACGGCACGTACGCCGGGACCGGCGTGCTCGGCACCGTCGAGCAGGTCGGCCGGCTGTCCGACGGCGATCCCGGCGCCCTCATCCGCGGCCGGGGCCGCGTCCGCATCGGCGCCGGCACGACCGGGCCCGGCGGAGCCCTGTGGGTCGAGGGCGCCGTCGTCGAGGAGACCCTGCCCGACCCGCTGCCCGGCTCCGTGACCGAACTGGTCAAGGAGTACAAGGCGCTGGCCACCAGCTGGCTGAAGAAGCGCGGCGCCTGGCAGGTCGTCGACCGCGTCCAGCAGATCGACGGCGTCGGCGCCCTCGCCGACAACTCCGGCTACTCGCCCTTCCTCACCGTCGAGCAGAAGGTCGAACTCCTGGAGACCGCCGACCCGGTCGCCCGCCTCAAGCTCGCCACCGCGCAGCTGCGCGAGCACCTGGCCGAGCAGGACGTCGCCGAGACCATCGCCAAGGACGTCCAGGAAGGCGTCGACAAGCAGCAGCGCGAGTTCCTGCTGCGGCGTCAGCTGGAGGCCGTGCGCAAGGAGCTGCGCGAGCTCAACGGTGAGGCCGAGGGGGACGAGTCCGACGACTACCGCTCCCGCGTCGAGGCCGCCGACCTGCCCGAGAAGGTCCGCGAAGCGGCCCTCAAGGAGGTCGAGAAGCTGGAGCGGTCGAGCGACCAGTCGCCGGAGGGCTCCTGGATCCGCACCTGGCTCGACACCGTGCTCGAACTCCCCTGGAACGAGCGCACCGAGGACTCCTACGACATCCGGGCCGCCAAGGCGATCCTGGACGCCGAGCACGCCGGCCTGGAGGACGTGAAGGAGCGGATCACCGAGTACCTGGCGGTGCGCAAGCGGCGCGCCGACCGCGGCCTCGGCGTCGTCGGCGGCCGGCGCGGCGGCGCCGTGCTGGCCCTCGTCGGCCCGCCCGGCGTCGGCAAGACCTCCCTCGGCGAGTCCGTCGCGCACGCGATGGGGCGCAAGTTCGTCCGGGTCGCGCTGGGCGGCGTACGGGACGAGGCCGAGGTCCGCGGGCACCGGCGGACCTACGTCGGCGCGCTGCCCGGCCGGATCGTCCGCGCGATCAAGGAGGCCGGGTCCATGAACCCGGTGGTCCTGCTCGACGAGATCGACAAGGTCGGCTCCGACTTCCGGGGCGACCCGGCGGCGGCCCTCCTGGAGGTCCTCGACCCGGCGCAGAACCACACCTTCCGCGACCACTACCTGGAGGTCGAACTCGACCTGAGCGACGTGGTCTTCCTCGCGACGGCGAACGTCCTCGAAGCCATCCCCGAGGCCCTGCTCGACCGTATGGAGCTGGTCCGGCTCGACGGCTACACCGAGGACGAGAAGGTCGTCATCGGCCGTGACCACCTGCTGCCCCGGCAGCTGGAGCGGGCCGGCCTGGCGGAGGGCGAGGTCGTCCTGGAGGAGTCGGCGCTGCGCAAGCTGGCCGGCGAGTACACCCGGGAGGCCGGCGTCCGGAACCTGGAGCGTTCGATCGCCCGGCTGCTGCGCAAGGTGACCGCCCAGCACGAACTGGGCGAGCGGGAGCTCCCGTTCTCCGTCGGCGCCGACGACCTGCGCGCACTGATCGGACGCCCGCACCACGTGCCCGAGTCGGCCCAGGACCCGGCCGAGCGCCGCACCGCGGTGCCGGGCGTGGCGACCGGACTCGCCGTGACGGGTGCCGGTGGTGACGTCCTCTTCGTCGAGGCCTCGCTCGCCGACCCGGAGACCGGCGCCGCCGGGCTGACCCTCACCGGCCAGCTGGGCGACGTGATGAAGGAGTCCGCGCAGATCGCGCTCTCCTTCCTCCGCTCGCACGGCGCGGAACTGGAGCTGCCCGTCACCGGTCTCAAGGACCGCGGCGTGCACATCCACTTCCCGGCGGGCGCGGTCCCGAAGGACGGCCCCAGCGCGGGCATCACGATGACGACGGCCCTCGCCTCGCTCCTGTCGGGCCGGCTGGTCCGCACGGACGTCGCCATGACCGGCGAGGTCTCCCTGACGGGCCGGGTCCTGCCCATCGGCGGCGTGAAGCAGAAGCTGCTCGCCGCGCACCGGGCGGGGATCACGACCGTCGTGATCCCCAAGCGGAACGAGGCGGACCTGGACGACGTCCCGGCCGAGATCCTGGAGAAGCTTGAGGTCCACCCGGTCACGGACGTCCGGCAGGTCCTGGAGATCGCCCTCACCCCGGCGGAGCTCGCGGTGAGCGCGGCGGCCTGACGCACCCGCGCACCCGGCGGTGGGGCGCCCTCCCGGTCGGAGGGCGCCCCACCGCCGTCTCACACCGGGGCGGTACGGCGCACGGCGTCGGCGACGACCGGGGCCAGGCCCGCCCCGCCGGCGTGCGCGGCGCGCTGCAGGTCGGCCCCGGTGCCCCGGGTGAGCAGCAACTCGACGCCCCGCACGGCACGGTCGAGGTCCCCCGCGGCCCGCAGCGCCGGGGTGACGTGGTCGATCAGGGCCTCCAGGACGGCGGCGGCCGGGGCGGGGCGCCAGGTCAGCGGGTTCAGCAGCGCGCCACCGAGGCCGTACCGGCTGGCCCGCCACGAGGCCAGGCGCAGCACGACGGTCGGCACCGGGTCGGGCGCCACGCCCGCCCGCCAGGCCCGGGCCCCGGTCTCCACGAGGGCCCGCACGAGCACGGCGAGGAGCAGCGCGTCCTCGGTGCGCTGGCACACGTCGCCGACGCGCACCTCCACCGTCGGGTAGCTGCGCGACAGCCGGGCGTCGAAGTAGACCATGTGGTCGTCGACCAGCACGTCGCTCGCGAGCATGGCCCGGGTGGTCTCCTCGTGCCCGTCGACGTCGCCGTACAGCTCGGCGGGTCCGCTCATCGGCCAGCGCGACCACAGCTGGTGGCGCCAGCTCGCGTAGCCGGTGTCCTGGCCCTGCCAGAACGGCGAGTTGGCGCTGATCGCGAGCAGCGGCGCGAGCCAGGGCCGGATCCGGTCCAGCACGCCGACGCCCTCCTCGGGCGAGCCGAGGTGGACGTGGACGTGACAGGCGCAGGTGAGCTTGTCGTCGATGAGACGGGCGTACCGGTCCTCGATGAGCCGGTAGCGGTCGGTGGGGGTGAGGAGCGGGTCGAAGCGCATCGGCGCGGTCGCGAGCGCCGCGACCGCCACCCCCGCCTCCTTGGCCGCGGCCGAGGCGGCGGCCCGCGCCTGGCGCAGCTGCTCGGCGAGCTCGTCCGCCGTGGCGCACGGGCGGGTGCCGATCTCCAGCATCTCGCAGTACAACTCGGTCTTCACCGGCTCGCCCCGATCGGCCTTGCGCTGCACGTCGGCGTGCCAGGCGGCGATCTCGGTGACGGTACCGGCGAGCGGCTGGGGGAGCCCGGTCTCGGGATCGACCAGGAGCAGCTCCTCCTCCAGCCCGAACGTGCGCAGACCTTGCCCGCGGTGGTACACCCACCGCTGCTGATTCCGCATGGAGTGCTCTCCTTCACGGTCGGACGACGTGCGCTGGCGGCCGTTCGAACAGAGCTTTTGGAAAGTGTGTCCACGGAGGCTCCCACTCCCACCCGTCCTGGGGCGGATGGCGTGAATTCGACACCGGAACCACCGAAACGGCCCCTGGAAGAGGACGTCGAACGTCCTCTTCCAGGGGCCGGGTCGTGCCGGGCGGGCCGGGGCGTGCCAGGTGGAGCGGGTCGTGCCGGGCGGAGCGGGTCGCCGCGCACGCCTCCTCGTACGTCGCCGCGACGGGCGGGGCGGGCGAGGCGGCGGGCGGCTCGCGGGCGGGTCCTGCCGCTCTACGACTCGCCGCGGCGGCGGGTCAGGAGGAGGCTGCCCGCGCCGAAGACCGCGAGGGCGCCGGCGCTCGCGAGGGCGAGGGGGAGGGGGGAGGCGGGCGCCTCGGCGGTATCGGCGGACAGGACGGGGGGCTGCTCGTCGCCGCCGTGGCCCGCGTGGCTGACCGTGGAGAGCTGGGCGCCCGCCGCGAGCTCGGCCTCGGTCGGGGCCTGGGGTGCCGCCGCGGCCGCCGTACCGCCGCCGTAGGTGACGTCCGAGCAGCTGTAGAAGGCCTCGGGGCTGTCGTTGCGCTGCCAGACCATGTAGACGACGTGGCGGCCGGTGCGGTTCGGGAGGGTGCCGTTGAAGGTGTAGTAGCCGTCCGTCGAGGTGCGGGTGGTGGCGTGCACGGCGACCGGGGTGCTGTCGAGGTCGGACCACTTCAGCGGCTGGGTGGGGTCGAAGCCCGGCTTGGTGATGTACATCGTCATGGTGCCGGAGTGCGGGGCCGTGACCCGGATCCTGAAGCCGAAGGTGCCGGCGGCGACCGCCGTGGCCGGCCAGTCGGTGCGCGCCCAGTCGAGGGCGCGGTACTTCTCGCGGTTGGCCGAGCAGAGCTTGCCGTCGGGGATCACGGCCTGGTGCCTGCCGTCGGCATGGGCGATGTTGACCTCGTTCCAGTCGTAGAGCGGCTGGGTGCCCGAGTCGGCGACGAGGTCCTTGCACACCTGTGAGTCGGGGGATTCCGGCCCCTCCGCGTAACACGCGGCGATCCGGCTGACCGGGTCGAACACGGCGCCGTGGGCCTGGGCGGCGGTCGGGGTGAGGGCGGTGAGCGCCGCCGCCGCGGACAGCGCGGCGACGAGGGCGGGGGTGCGGCGGTAAGGCGGCATGCGGGGGCTCTCTCTCGTGCGTGGGGGAGTACGGGTGAGCAACACACGGGGGGAACACGGGAGTTGTGGACTCCGGCGTCGCCCCCGAGAGGGTCGCATTGGTCCATACCAATGGGCAAGGGGTGCGACGAAGAAGGCGGGTCTCCCGGGTGTGCCGCCCACCCCGGAGGCCCGCCGCCTCACGTGCTCGTCGCTCGCGTGCTCGCGCGCCCGTCAGCCGTTGGCCAACGCCTGGACCCGCGAGTAGTCCCCGTTGAAGTGGTTGTGGTCGCCGACCGTCGGGCCGGAGGACGTGTACTGCCACATCGTGTAGTAGCCCCACCCGGCCGGCAGCTCGCCGACCTCGGAGGCGTACCGCGCGATCCACAGCGGGTTGGTCGTGGCGAAGCCGCCGTAGTTGCCCGTGCACTGCTTCCACCAGCTCGTCGCCGTGTAGATCACCGGGTCGCGGCCGGTCCGGTACTTGTAGCGGTTCACGAAGTCCCGGATCCAGGCGACCATGCCGGACTGGGTCTTGCCGTAGCAGGTCGCCCCGTACGGGTTCCACTCGATGTCGAGCGCGCCGGGCAGCGTCTTGCCGTCCCTGGACCAGCCGCCGCCGTTGTTCACGAAGTAGTCCGCCTGTGCCGCGCCCGTCGCCGTGTCGGGGGTCGCGAAATGGTACGTGCCGCGGATCATGCCCACGTTGTACGAGCCGTTGTACTGCTGAGTGAAGTAGGTGTTCTTGTAGTACGTGCCTTCCGTCGCCTTGACGTAGGCCCACTTCACGCCGCTGCTCCACAGCGTCTGCCAGGCCACGTTCCCGTTGTGGCTGGAGACGTCCACGCCCTCGGTCTGGGCGGCGAGGGCGGAGGCGCCGCCGGGCTTGGCCCCCTGGCCGTCGTGCGCGATCACGCCCATGCCCATGTAGGCGGTGCCGCGGGCGGGGACCTGTCGGGCGCCGGGGTCCTGGGCGGCGCCGGCGGTGCCGGAGAGGGTGGGGGAGAGGAGGAGGACCAGGGCCGCGAGGGCGGCACCGGCGAGGGTCGTTCCGGATCTGTGCACACGCATTGCGTGCCTCCGAAAGGCTCGGTGGGGGGAGCGAGGTCGACACGTCCTGGTGTGGACATGTCAGGCGTGTTCGCCGCTGACGACGCTACGCACGTAGACCCCGCGGCGGAAGGGGGCCTGGGGGCTGCCGTTGGTCTACGCCTGCGAAATACTGAAGGAGCTGCGGCGATGGCCCGCGGCGGAAGAAACTTTCAGCGAGCGGAAAGCGTGCGAGGGGTGCTGACGTGCACGTAAGCGGTACGGGGAGTGAATCCGGATCCAAGAGCGGGAGTGGTGTGGACCAGGAATTCCTCGCCCTGGAACGCGAACTGGCGGTCTTTCTGCGCCGCGCCCGTGCCCAGTCCGGCGAGATGGCCCGTGAGGTCCACCCCGAACTGGAGCCCGCCGCCTACGGCCTCTTCGTGCGGCTCGACGAGGCCGGTCCCCAGCGTGCCACCGACCTCGCCGGCTACTTCGGCGTCGGCAAGGCCACGATGAGCCGCCAGCTGCGCGCCCTGGAGGACCTCGGTCTGGTCGCCCGCGACCCCGACCCCGCCGACGGCCGGGCCTCGCTCGTCCGCCTCACCGAGGAGGGCCAGGGGCGCTTCCGGCACGTACGGGACGCCCGGCGCGAGCGCTACGTGCGCAAGCTCGCCGACTGGGACCGCGGGGAGGTCGCGGAACTGGCCCGGCTGCTCCACCACTTCAACGTGCGGTCGGCGGAGGGCTGAGCCCCTTCTTCCGGGCCTCGCCGGCTCCGGGCGCCTCGGCCGGGGGCACGGCCCGGGCCGTGCCCGCCTCCCCCGTTCCTCGGGAGGCTCCGCCCGCTCGGGGCCGCGCCCCCCGGCAGGGGGCCGGAGCTCCGCGCGCACGGCCCACGTCGCGGGGCGCGGGCGGGACCTCACGGCCGCGGCTAGAGCTCCGCGTACACCGCCGTCGCGTCGTCGTGGAGCTTCCAGCGGCGCGTTCGGGGGCCCGTGCCCCCCGTCCGGGGGGCCGGCCCCGGGCCTCGCCCGGTGGCCCCCTCGCCGCGTGCCTCCAGGGCGCGCACCCGCCGCAGCAGGCCGGCAGGGCCCTCCTTGTCGAGCACGCCGAACAGGTCGGTCCAGTCGCCCTCGCCGAACAGCTCCACCCAGCGGGTCGCCCCGTCGCTGAGCGCGGCGAGGGCCCGGACCTCCGCCCGAGGGCTCGTACCGGTCACCGCGCGGGCCGCCACGGACGGGTCGGCGGCCGCGGTGAAGAAGCCGCCCTCCCGGTTGCGCAGCCGGTCCGTCGCCTCCAGGGAGCAGAGGATCTCGTCCGGGACCCGGCCGAGCCGGTCGTCGAGCACCGCGCGTACGGCGCCGTCCGGGGACTGCAGGAGGAGCGCCGCGTCCGAGAGGACGAGATGCTCCACCGTCGTGGCGTCCCAGCGGGCCAGGGCCACCGTCGCCTGCGGAGTGCGCACGTGAGAAAGGTCACAGGTGCTTCGGTGGGCGTCCGCGGTGCGCCGGATTGCCAGCGCCAGGATCTCGGAGAGCGTCAGGTCGCTTCGCGAAGCGGACAGTTCCGTCAAAGCGCCGCCGAGCCGAGCGGTGAACCAGGGCACCCCGTGCACACAACCGTCCTCGCCCGCCGGGGGCGTCACCCCGTCGAGGACCACGACCACTCCCCCCGCCCCGGAGGCGGGCAGAGCTGCGGCCATCCAGTCCTCGTTGGGGCGTTCGGGGCTGCCGGGGAGGGTCGCCGCTTCCGTACGCATGATCCATAGTCTGCCCCGTGTGCGCCCGCTCTGCATCGCTCCTTCACATCGTCTCCAAACGGCCGAATCTGGCCTATACCAAGGGGGCGCGAAGGAGGTCGGAGCCCGGAACTGCGGGCTCCGTGAAGCTGCGGGCGGGCATCCTGCCAAAGCCCGCGCGGAAGATCCAACCGGCGGTAAGCCCGGCGCCCCGGCGGCCCCCGCGGAGAGTTGTTCGCCAACTCATGAGTGTTGTTCACTCGTTCGGGTGGCGGAGCGGCCGATGCGAGTCCCCCGACAAGAACCGCTGAAATGGTCGGAAGACACACCAGGGGTGGGGGCTCTTACATGTGACCGGTCGTCACCTCTGCTTCATGGGCGGACGAGTCAAGAATGCGAGCACCGGTGCAGAACAAGCGGCCTCGGAGCAACAACGGCGCGCGGAGCCAGACCCCCGGTGACCCGCAGAGCCCCGGCCTGCCCGCAGAGCCCCCGGCCGGCCGCACCAAGCGGGTCCGCAGCCGGCTCGTCGCCGGCGTCGCCCTGGTCGGCGTCACCGTGCTCGCCGCCGGCGCCCCCGCCGTCCTGACCGCCTCCGGCGACCTCGACGACACCGTCGGCCTCGTCGCCCTCGCCGAACTCGACCGCCAGGCCGTCACCCTCGCCCACTCCCTCTCGGACGAACGCGACGAGGTCGTCGCCTACATCGCCGCGGGCCGCGACGAGCAGCCCGGGAGCGACACCGACAAGCGCCGGATCACCAGCGCCAGGTCCGCCCGCGTCGACCGGCAGATCGACGAGATCCACGAGGCCGCCCCCGCCGACCTGCGCCGCGACCTCGCCGCCCTGCCCTCCATCCGTCGCGCCGCCCTCACCGGCAAGGGCGGCGCCCTGGAGGCCCACCGGGCCTACACCGACGTCATCGCCAAGCTCCAGGCCCTCAGCGACCAGCTGGCCGAGAGCACGCCCGCCCGCGCCGCCGAGGCCGTCCGCGCCCCCGCCGCCCTCGGGCGCGCCACCGAGCAGGCCTCCGCCGAGCGCGGGCTGCTCCTGGCCGCCCTCGCCGTGCCCCGGCCCGAGGCCACCGGCAGCACCCACTACGACCCGTCCACCGGCTCCTACGTCACCGACCGGCCCGAGGGCGCCGCGGAGGCCGACCGGACCCGCAACGCCCTCACCGCCGCCGCCCAGCAGGCCCGGGTCCGCGAACTCGCCGCCCTCGCCGACTTCGACCAGGCCGCGCCCACCGCCGCGCGCGACTCCCTCGCCGCCGGCGTCACCGGACCCGACGTCAAGAACGCCGAGCGCTACCTCGCCCGGCTCACCGACCGGCCCGAACTCTCCGAGTCCGAGCTCGACACCGACCCGGCCCGCCTGGAGGCCGCGCTCTCCGCCCGCATCGAGCAGATGCGCGGCGTCGAGTCCGCCCTCGCCACCCAGCGCGCCGAGCGGTTCGCCCAGCTCCGCGACGACGACGTCACCGCGCTCGAACTGCGCATCGCCTTCCTCGGCGGCTGCCTGCTGGTCGCCGTCGGCATCTCCACGTACGTCGCCCGCAGCCTCACCCGGCCGCTCGCCGTGCTGCGCATCGGCGCGGCCCGGCTCGCCGCCGCGCCCGAGCCTCAGCACGAGGAGCAGGTCCGCTTCACCGGACGCAACGACGAGTTCGCCCAGGTCGTACGGTCGCTCAACACCCTCCAGGGCAAGCTCGCCGGCCTCGCCGCCCGCCTCGAACAGCTCGACGGCGAACGCGCCGACCTGGCCGGCGCCCGCGACGCCCTCGCCGCCGAACTCGCCGCCCAGCGGGCCGAGCTCCAGGGGCAGAGCGCCCTTCTCACCGCCGAGCTCGAGCGCCTCCGCGGCACCGTCCACCACACCTTCGTCAACCTCTCGCTGCGCAGCCTCGGGCTGGTCGAGCGCCAGCTCGGCGTCATCGAGAAGCTGGAGGAGCGCGAGCAGGACCCCGACCGGCTCGCCACCCTCTTCAAGCTCGACCACATGGCGACCGTGATGCGCCGCCACAGCGAGAACCTGCTCGTCCTGGCCGGCCACGAGCACCACCACGGCCACCCCGGCCCCGTCCCGCTCGTCGACGTGCTGCGCGCCGCCGTCAGCGAGATCGAGCGCTACGAGCGGGTCAGCATCCAGTCGCTGCCGCCCCACGCCCAGGTCGCCGGCTTCGCCGCGGACGACCTGAGCCACCTGGTCGCCGAACTCCTCGAGAACGCCACCTCCTTCTCGCCGCCGGACACCCAGGTCCAGCTCTCCGGCTGGCTGCTGGAGTCCGGAGAGGTCATGCTCTCCGTCCAGGACGGCGGCATCGGAGTCGCCGCCTCCCGCCTCGCCGAGCTCAACGCGCGCCTGGCCGACCCCGAGATCACCGACACCGACGGCGAGGGCCTCGGCATCCGCGTCACCGCGCTGCTCGCCGCCCGGCACGGCGTACGGGTCGAGCTGCGCGAGCAGAAGCAGGGCGGCATCGCCGCCGTCGTCGTCCTCCCGCTCCCGCTCCTCCCCACGGCCCCGCCCGCCGCCGTCCCGCCGTCCGTCACGCTCACGGGCACGGGCCCGGCCGCCGTCGTCAACCTCCCGGGCTCGATCGCCGAGGCCAACTCCAACACGCTGCCCTCGCGCCAGCGCGACCCGCTGGTCGAGGCGGCGGAGCGGGCGATCGCCGCGGCGGAGACGGAGGCCGGGGCCGAGGCCGAGGCCGAGAACGCGGCGGAGCAGCCCGCCCCGGCTCCGGAGCCCGATTCGGCCGCGTACGAGCCCGAGCCGGCCGCGTACGAGCCCGAGGCCACCGCCGTCGAGCCCGAGGCCGCCGCCGTCGAGCCCGTGGCCGCGTACGAGCCCGAGTTCGGCGCCGCCGTGCCCGCGGAAGCGCACGAGCCGGAGGCCGTGGCCCCCGGGGAGCGCGAGTCGGGGAACGCCGCCGAGGCGCCCGCCACGGCCCCCGAGCCCGCCCTCGGCGAGTCCGTCTCCGAGACCACGCTCCAGGTCCGCCTGCCCGATCCGCCGCCCGAGCCGGACACGCACGAGCGTGCCACGGAGGAGCCGTCGGCCGAGCATGAGCCGTCGGCCGGACGTGACACGTCGGCCGTGCGCGAGCCGTCGGCCGTGCGCGAGCCGATGGCCGGGGCTGCCGCGCCCGACCTGGTGACCGGACCCGCTTCCGGGTCCACCCCTGACCCTGTCCCCGAGCCCGCCCCCGCCCCCGCCCCCGAGCCTGAGGCCGCCCCCGAGGCCCAGGTCGACCCGGCCGGTCCGCGCCCCGGGCAGTGGGAGCGGGTCACCGACAAGGGGCTGCCCAAGCGGACGCCGCGGATCGTGCGTCAGGCCGGTGCCCCCACCGCGCCGATACGCCGCGGCGGCGTGGACGCCGAGGCGCTCCGCCGGCGGCTCGGCGGCTTCCAGCGAGGAGCCGAGGACGGCCGCCGCGACGTGGCCGCCGAGATCCACGCCGCACAGACAGCACGGCCCGATGAGAACACGGAGAAGACGGGGGACACAGTCGAGGAGGCACGCAGTTGACTGCGACCGGAACATTCGGACTGAGCAGCGAGGCCCGCAACCTGCAATGGCTGCTGGGCAACCTCGTCGAGGAGGTGCCGGGGGTCCGCTCCGTCGCCGTCGTCTCCTCCGACGGCCTGCTCCTGCTCTCGTCGGACCCCGAGGCCCAGGCCCAGGCGCAGACGTCCCAGGCCGCCGTGCCCGCGACGGACCGGCCCGCCGGGCCGCGCGGCTCCAGCGCCGACCTCGCCACCATCGTCTCGGGCATCGGCAGCCTCACCGTGGGCGCCGCCCGGCTGATGGACGGGGGCGGGGTCAAGCAGACCATGGTCGCGATGGAGGACGGCAGCGTCTTCGTCATGTCGATCAGCGACGGTTCGCTGCTCGGCGTCCACGCCACGCCGGACTGCGACATGAGCGTCATCGCGTACCACATGGCGCTCTTCGTCGGCCGGGCCGGACACGTCCTCACGCCCGAACTCCGCAGCGAGCTGGCCAAGTCCGCGCAGTCCGTGGAGAGCGCCCGGTGACCGCCGCCGCGCACGCCCACCGGCTGCCGATACGCGGGGAGGGGCGCCGCCCCTCCCGGGTCCGTCCCTACTCGCTCACCGGCGGCCGCACCCGCTTCGCCCACGTCCTCCTCGTGGAGACCTTCGTGGCCGCGCTCGAGGCGGCGCCCGAGCGCAAGGCCCTCACCGACGGAGGGCCGGCGGCGCGCGGGCTGATGCCGGAGATGCGGGCCATCGTCGAGGTCTGCCGCCGGATGCGCACCGTCGCGGAGATCTCGGCGCTCCTCAAGATGCCGTTGGGGGTCGTCCGGGTGCTGCTCAGCGACCTGGCCGACCAGGGAAAGATCCGTGTGTACGGGACCGGTCACGGCACCGGCCAGCCCGACCGCGCGCTCCTCGAAAGGGTGCTGAGTGGACTCCGCCGTCTCTGACGCCTCCGTCGTCACCGAACCGCCGGCCCTCGCCGGCATCCCGGCCCAGCCCAGCGGCGGGCCCGAACCCGAAGAGGGCGCCCAGGACTGGCAGCTGGACCACACCCGCGCCCCGATAGCGACGAAGGTCGTCGTCGCGGGCGGCTTCGGCGTCGGCAAGACCACCTTCGTCCGCGCGGTCTCGGAGATCACCCCGCTGCAGACCGAGGCGCTGATGACGCAGGCGAGCGAGGACACCGACGACCTCACCGCCACGCCGGACAAGCTGACCACGACCGTGGCGATGGACTTCGGCCGGATCACGCTCGACGACGACCTGGTGCTGTACGTCTTCGGTACGCCCGGGCAGCAGCGCTTCTGGTTCATGTGGGACGACCTGGTGCGGGGCGCGATCGGCGCGATCGTCATGGCCGACACGCGCCGGCTCACCGACTGCTTCCCGGCGCTCGACTACTTCGAGAGCTGCGGGCTGCCGTACGTCGTGGCCGTCAACCACTTCGAGGGCACCGAGCGCTTCGAGACCGAGGACGTCCGGGACGCCCTGACCGTCCCGCCGCACGTCCCGATCATGATCATGGACGCGCGCAAGCGGTACAGCGTCGTCGAGACGCTGCTCGCGATGGTCGAGCACGCCCTGGCCGCCACCCCCGAGTAGCCCCGAGCCCCGAGCCCCCGCGCACTCCTGTGCACACGCTCGGAACACCCGCACCCCCCGCACCCCCTTCCCCAGCACTCCCCAGCACTCTCAAGGTCGCCCATGCGGAAGATACTCATAGTCGGCGCCGGTCAGTCCGGTCTCCAGCTCGCCCTCGGACTGCAGTCGAAGGGCTACGAAGTCACGCTCATGTCCAACCGGACGGCGGACGAGATCCGTTCCGGGCGGGTCATGTCCACGCAGTGCATGTTCGACACCGCGCTCCAGCACGAGCGCGACCTGGGCATCAACTTCTGGGAGTCCCAGGCCCCGCGGATCGAGGGCCTCGGCGTCTCGGTGGCCGGCCCGGAGTCGCAGAGGGTCATCGACTGGGTCGGCAAGCTGGACGGCTACGCGCAGTCCGTCGACCAGCGGGTGAAGATGGCCGGCTGGATGGAGACCTTCGCCCAGCGCGGCGGCCAGCTCGTCATCCACGGCGCGGCCGTCGGCGACCTGGACTACTTCGCCCGCGGCTACGACCTGGTGCTCGTCGCGGCCGGCAAGGGCGAGCTGGTGTCGATGTTCGGCCGCGACGCCGCCCGCTCCCCGTACAGCGAGCCGCAGCGCGCCCTCGCGGTCGCGTACGTGCACGGGCTCGGCCCGCGGCCCGAGCACCCCGAGTTCGACGCGGTGCGCTGCAACCTGGTGCCGGGCATCGGCGAGCTGTTCGTGATGCCGACGCTCACCACCTCCGGCCGGGCCGACATCCTCTTCTGGGAGGGCGTGCCCGGTGGCCCGCTGGACGCCTTCCAGGGCGTGAAGGACCCGTCGGACCACCTGGCGCTCACGCTGGAGCTGATGGAGAAGTTCACGCCGTGGGAGTACGCGCGTGCCACGAAGGTCGAACTGACCGACGCCAGCGCCACGCTGGCGGGCCGCTACGCCCCGACCGTACGCAACCCGATCGGCCGTCTGCCCGGCGGCGGTCTGGTCCTCGGTGTCGCCGACGTGGTCGTCGCCAACGACCCGATCACCGGCCAGGGCTCCAACTCGGCCGCCAAGTGCGCCGCCGCCTACCTCGCCTCCATCGTCGAGCACGGCGACCGCCCCTTCGACGAGGCCTGGATGCAGTCCACGTTCGACCGCTACTGGCAGACCGCCCAGCACGTCACCAAGTGGACCAACGCGATGCTCGGCGTCCCGCCGGAGCACGTCCTGAACCTGATCGGCGCGGCGGGCGGGCTCCAGCCGGTCGCCGACCGCTTCGCCAACGGCTTCAACGACCCGGCGGACTTCGAGAACTTCTTCTTCGAGCCGGAGAAGACCGCCGCCTACCTGGAGTCCGTCGCCGGCGCCTGATCGCCCGCGTAGCCCTCGTCCGCGCCGTCCGTGGCTCCCTCCGGGAGTTCGGGCGGCGTGAACGTTTCCAGGGGGACGGTGTCGGGGTCGGGGCGGACGGCGCCCAGGAGGGGGTTGGCGGCCAGGGGGGAGACCTTGACGCGGGCGCCGGGCCGGGGGGCGTGGATGACCAGGCCGTCGCCGAAGTAGAGGGCGACGTGGGTGGCCTCCGGGAAGTAGACGACCAGGTCGCCGGGGCGGAGCTCGGCGAGGGGGACGCGGGGGAGCGTCCGCCACTGTTCCTGGCTGGTGCGGGGGAGTTCGCGGCCCGCCGCCCCCCAGGACTGCTGGGTGAGGCCGGAGCAGTCGTACGTGTCGGGGCCCTCGGCGCCCCACTCGTACGGCTTGCCGATCTGGCGTGCCGCGAAGCGCAGGGCCTCGGCGCCCTCCCGGGACGGGGTGCGGGTGCCGTCGAGGGTGCCCGAGCCGAGGAGCTGGCTCTGCGCACCGGCGGTCTGGCTGGTCTCCAGGGAGGCCAGGCCGGCGAGTTGGGCGGGGGTGAGGGAGGCCAGGAGCCTCTCGACCTCGTCCATCTTCGTCCGGACCGCCTGTCGCTGCCTCTGCTGGGCCGCCAGGAGGGTCTGGCGGCGGGTGAGGGCCGTGCGGGCGGCGGTCGCCAGGGCTGCCGCCTTCTTCTCCGCGACCTCCAGCCGGGAGACCACCGTGGCGCGTTCGCGGGCCGCCCGGGTCACCAGGTGGCTCTCGTCCAGGGCGTGCTGGGGGTCGGGGGCAAGGAGCAGGCTCAGGTACGGGGAGAGCGCCGAGCGGCCCTGGTACTGCTGCCGGGCCAGCCGGCCGGCCTCGTCGCGGCCGCGGGCGAGAGCCGCGCGGGCGGCGGCCAGTTCGGCGTCGGTCCTGTGCGTGTCGGCGGTCTGCTTCTTCAGCGCCTCGTCGGCGGCGTTGTAGGCCTCGGTGGCCCGCTCGGTCTCCTGGTAGAGCGTGCGCAGCCGGGTGAGCAGGCCGGTGACCGAGCTCTCGCCCTCGTCCACCGGTGCGGCCGTGGCGGCCGTCCCCGTGAGGGCCGTCGTGGCCGCCAGCAACCCCGCGAGGGCCCCCGTGCAGATCGTGCGCAGCAGTCGTCCCGGCACGTCACCACCTCCATCGGGATGATGGCGGCCGGAATGGTGTGATGACCGGATGAGAGTGGGAGTGTTCGGTGGGCTCACTCCTCCGGAGCAGCGGGCTTCTGCCACGGCCACCGGATCTGCCTGCGCTCCCGCCCGTCCGGCGCGTACACGTACACCCATCCCCGCTGCAGCCCGAGCCGCTTCGTGTAGCCGGCCGGCTCGCGGTGGTACGCGTACACCGTGGCCGGGCGGCCCTCGTGGGCCGGGACGGGGACCTCGTACCACTTCGGCGGGTGGCCGGTCGGGCCGAGCAGGACGGGCAGCACCCGGCCGTCGAGGGGGCCGCCGCGGAAGGGGGTGTTCTCGCTCTTCACCCCACCAGTGTCCCCTCCCGGCGGCTCAGAGCAGGTGGGCGGCCTCCCTCACCACCGGGATGACGTTCCTGGCCAGGGTGCCGACCGGGCCCGTCGACCGCTCCCGGGCGAGCAGCCGGGTCACCACCTCGCCGGTCTCCGCGTCGCTCGCCGCGGTCGCCGCGAGCAGCGCCACCAGGTGGTCGACCAGCCAGTCGCGGAGCTCGTCGGCCCGGGGGCGCTTCCCCTCGTCGACCCAGATCAGCGAGGCCGCCTCCACCGCCGCGATCCAGGTCCTGACCATCATCCCGAGCCGAGGCCCGGGCCGGTCCACGCCCAGGTGGAAGAGGATCTGCTCGGCCGCGGCCCGCCGGACCTCGTCGACGATCGCCGTGGTCCGCGAGGTCTCGGCGACGCTGCCGCCGCGCAGCAGCGCGGCGAACCCGGCGTCGTGCTGGTCGACGAAGGCCAGATAGCGGTCCAGCACCCGGGCGAGCCGCTCGGTGGGCGGCCCCTCGGGCGGCTCCGAGAAGCAGTGCTCGAGGGCGTCGGCCGAGGAGCGCAGCGCCGCCTCGTACAGCTGCTGCTTCCCGCCCGGGAAGTAGCGGTAGACGAGCGGGCGCGAGACGCCCGCGGCCTCGGCGACGTCGTCGAGCGAGACGTCCTCCGGCGGCCGGTGCGCGAACAGCGTCTGGGCCGCGTCGAGCAGCTGGTTCCGCCGCTCCTCGACGCTGAGCCGGCGGTACGCGGGCGAGGCGGCACTGGTCATGCCCCGCAGCGTAACCCCGTCGCCGGTCCCTCAGGCCAGCAATCCGGACGACTTCCAGAGCCTGCGGCCGGCGCCCCGCAGCACGCCGATGTCGTCCAGGAAGTCGGTGAGCCGCTTCGCCCCGGACTGCATCACCTCGCGCCGGTGGCCGCTCGCCCTGACCTGGGCGACGGCCTCCCGGCGGTCCAGGCCGACGTTGTCGTAGACGGCCGGGTTGACGAAGCAGGTGGAGAAGACCCGGGCCGCCTCGCCGCAGCTCAGCCGGGTGAACTCCTGTTCCCAGCGCGGCGCGGTGACCATCTGGCGGCGCAGCTCCTCCCGTGCGTAGCGCACGTGACGGGCCTCCTCCACGACGTGGATGCGGGTCACGCCCCGGACGAGCGGCTGGACGCGCTCGTCCGGGAAGGTCAGCCGCTGCATCCAGTCGAGGATCTCCTCACCGAGAAGCGTCGCCGCGAAGGAGCCGGGAGTGGTCGAGACGGTCTTCAGGACCCGGCCGAGGTTGTGGTAGATCCGCGGCACCGGGTATTCCGGGGCGCCGCCGCGCTTGATCAGCTTGGCGAACATCATCGAGTGCCGGCACTCGTCGGCGATCTCGGTGAGGGCGTAGCGGACGTGGTCGCTGGTCAGCGCCTTGTCGTAGATGTGCCGGACGAGCAGCTGCATGAGGATGATCTCGAACCAGATGCCGAGCGAGGCGAGGGAGGCGGCCTCGTGGCGGGAGAGGTCGATCCGCTGCTCCTCGGACATCCGCCGCCACAGCGGGGTGTCGTAGAGCGAGACCAGCTCCGGGGGCCAGAACCACTTGCCGTCCTCGAAGGGGGCGTCCCAGTCGAGTTCGGTCTCGGGGTCGAAGGAGTGCTTGAGGGAGGACTCCAGGAGGCGGCGGGCGACCTGCTCGCGGTCGCGCAGCGGGCCGAGGGCGTCCCGGAGGAGGACGAAGTCGGGCTCGGTGAGACTGGCCATGGCGGAAGGCACCTCGCGCGGGTCGTCGGCGGGTCGAGGGGTGGGCGGCGGCCGGTTGTCGGCTCTTCCAGCTTTATAAGACTCCCCGTCAGTAACGGCGTCAATCCCTCGCGCACGACTTGTTGACCCTGCGTCTACCAACGTGTGAGCCTGCTGGGAACCGTAGGAAGGAGCCGTCAGTGTCGACGCACGACCTCTACGCCCAGGCCCCGAAGGAGCCCGTCTGGCAGGTGCCGGCGAGCGGGAACGCCCGGTTCACCTGGGAATACGACGTGAACGCCGTCGGACGCGACCGTCTCCTCGCCCTCTACCAGAAGGGCAAGGACAAGCAGTGGGACGGCGCCACCCGGATCGACTGGGACCTGGAGGTCGACCCGTACGACCCCCTCGGCACGCCCGACGAGGCCCTGTCCCTGTACGGCACCCGCCACTGGGCCAAGCTCACCGACGAGGACAAGGGCGAGCTGCGCCGGCACTACACCTCCTGGCAGTTCAGCCAGTTCCTGCACGGCGAACAGGGCGCCATGGTCTGCGCCGCCCGCATCGTCGAGTCCGTCCCCGACATGGACGCCAAGTTCTACTCCGCCACCCAGACCATGGACGAGGCCCGGCACGCCGAGATCTACGGCCGTTTCCTGCACGAGAAGATCGGGATGCTCTACCCGATCAACGACAACCTCCAGAGCCTGCTCGACGACACCCTGCGCGACTCCCGCTGGGACATGCCCTACCTCGGCATGCAGGTGCTCATCGAGGGCCTCGCGCTCGCCGCCTTCGGCATGATCCGCGACACCACCGACAAGCCCCTGCCCAAGCAGATCCTGGCGTACGTCATGCAGGACGAGGCCCGGCACGTCGCCTTCGGCCGGATGGCGCTGCGCGACTACTACAAGCAGCTCACCGACGCCGAACTGCGCGAGCGCGAGGAGTTCGTCATCGAGGGCTGCTACCTGATGCGCGACCGGCTGCGCGGGGTCGAGGTCCTGGAGAACTTCGGCATCCCGAAGCAGGAGGCCGAGGCCCTCAGCGAGCAGAGCGAGTTCCTGCACCTGTTCCGCAAGCTGCTGTTCAGCCGGATCGTGCCCTGCGTGAAGGACATCGGCCTGTGGGGCGAACGCCTCCAGAAGGCCTATCTCGACATGGGCGTCTTCGACCTCGGCGACTCCAACCTCGACCTCCTGATGACCCAGGACGAGGAGATCGCCGAGGCCCTGGATCGGGAGCGGTTCGCGGCCGAGGAGGCGGCGCGCGTCGCGGAGGTGGCGCAGGCCGTCGCGGACGGCGAGGCCTCGTAGGTCCTGGGGAAAGAGGCCTCGCAGGTCCTGGGCAAAGGGGCCTCGTCAGTCCCGGGAAAAGGGGTGAGCCCCGGCCGCCTGCTGCGAGGCAGGCGGCCGGGGCTCGGTGTGCGTCAGCGGGCGGCCGGGATCAGCCGAACGCCTTGACGGTGCTCCAGTCCGTGGACAGGACCGTCTTCACCGGTGCGTTGGTGTTGGTGGTGGACGGGTTGTACAGCTTCATGGTGCCGTCGGCGCCGAAGCGGGCCCAGATGTCGGGGACACCGTCCTTGTTGACATCGGGGATACCGATCACGGCCGTGACGTTGGTCCCGGTCCAGTTGGTGCCGAAGACGACGTCGCCGTTGACCGAGTTGGCCGCGAGCTTGATCGACTCCAGGTCGACGCTGCCGGCGACCGCGCCGGGCTTGCCGTGGCGGACGTACATGTTGCCGTTGTCCACGTTGCGCCACAGCAGGTCGGGCGTGTTGTCCTTGTTCATGTCCGCGATGTTGACGATCTCGCGGGGGGTGGCCCAGGCGGTGCCCTCCATGAGCGTGGCGGTCTGGAAGGTGGCGCCGGTGTAGCCGGACAGGATCCAGAAGCCGGTGCCCGCGCGCAGGGCGAGGTCGGGCAGCTTGTCGCCGGTGATGTCGCCGATCGCCTTCATCTGCGTCCAGGTGGACGGAGCCGGGGCGTTGGACGGCAGCCGGATCTTGATCCGCTCGTCGACGTTGAAGGTGCCGTAGCCGTCGCCCGGGTAGAGCCAGAACTGCTTGTCCGGGGTGACCGCGAACATGTCGGTCGACCCGTCGCCCGGGTAGACGTCGTTGTAGTGCGCGATCAGCGACGGGGTGCCCGCGGTGTTGATCCAGTGGTTCGCCGGGTCGACCTTCTTGCCGGCGGTGACGTAGGACGCGGCCAGGCAGTTGTAGAGCTCACCGCCGGTGCCGACGGCGGTCGGGTCGGCGGGGGCGCCGACACAGTTCTTCAGCCTGCCGTCCGCGTAGAGGACGAGCAGGTCGGCGATGTTGTCGCCGCCGGTGTCCATCGGACCGTCGGCGGTGTCGCGCGGCGGCAGGTAGAAGGTGTAGTCGCCGCGGATGCTCCTGTTGCCGTTGACGTCGTAGGCGTAGACGTTGATCTGGACCGGACCGGCGTGCGGCGGGGTGACGTCGGTCATGGTGATCTTGCCGTTGACCGGGGGCGGCGTGTCCTTGTAGCCCTGGCCCTCGAAGGCGTACGAGAACCTCGTCGCACCGGAGGCGGTGAAGGTGAAGTCACCGGGCTGGCCGAACTTGACCGTCGCCCAGGTCGCGCCGTCGTTGGTGGCCTCCTTGAACACCGCGCTGGTGATGTCCGGCTGCGGCGGGGCCGTCGGGTCGACGGTCAGGCGGCAGGGGTAGGAGCCGTCCGGGAAGAACGTGGAGACCTCACCGGAGGAGTCCTCGGAGCGCACGTCCCACAGATACGTGGTGTTGGTCTCGATCGTCGACAGCAGCGGGTTGGTGGCATCGATGATCATCTTGCCGTAGCCGGTCGAGTCCGCCGTGGCGAGGTACTCGGTCTTGGTCGACGAGCCGTCCTTCCAGAAGCGGAACCGCAGCTTGGGGATGGTCTTGTCGGGGTCGGAGCCCTTGGCCTTCAGGGTGATGGTGGTGCGCCCGATCAGCACGCCGGTGCCCGAACTTCCCGTCACGCACGCGCCACCCGGCGAAGAGGTGCCGCTGGTGGGCTGGTTCGGGGGAGTGTTGTACTCGCCCGTGAAGGTCGCGCCGGTGGCGGCGAACTTGCGCCACGTCTGCGTGTCGGTCTCACTGGTGGCGCGCATGCCGAAGGTGACGTTCGACCAGCCCTTGTCCGCGCCCTCCTGGGCGGCGGAGGTCACGGTGAACGACTCGTACTCGTCGGGGCAGGAGCTCGACCAGCCGTGCGCGAAGGACTTCTTGTGCAGGACGCGCGACCAGCTCGGCTGCGAGTTCCACGTCGTGCCCGACGAGATCGCGCCGGTCAGCCAGAACTCCATCTGACGGTCGGTGCAGGACCACGAGTGGTTGTTCTTCACCTTGAAGGTGGCCCAGTCGAACTTCGCACCCTTGTAGCTGGAGGAGAAGTTCATCCGCCAGAAGGAACGGGCCAGACCGCCGGTGTCGCTCTCGTAGCCGACACGGGCGTCGGAGGTGCCGGAGGAGAAGTTCGTGCCGTTCCAGAAGCTGGAGCTCGGGTACTTCTTGTACGCGACGGTCCAGGCGAGCCAGCCGGCGTTGAGCGGCGGGTCGATGAAGACCGGGTATTTGGTGTCCTTGTGCGTCAGCAGGCCGGTCTCGGCGACCTTCAGGCCGATGCGGACGTCGCCGGTGTTGTCACCGTCGAGCGCCACCGGCAGCTGGGCGGACTTCGCGCCCGGCTCGATGCCGGTCAGACCCGACAGCTTGAGCACGTCGGCCGGCGTGGCGACGGCCGTACGCGGCGCCACGTCCGGCGCGTCGGAGTCGCGGCCGGAGGAGTCCCAGGCGAACGGGGTCGGGATGGAGCCGATCTCCTGGCCCGCCTTGTCCAGCACCCGGATCAGGTTGGCCTTGGCGTCCTGGCGGAAGACGGCCGTCTTCGAGCTCACGCCGTACGAGACGGTCGCGAGGTCCTTGTTCTGCGCGGCCTCGCGGTTCTTCACGATCAGGAGCTGGCCGAAACCGCCCTCCTCGCGCGCCACGAGCAGCAGGTCGACGCCTGGGAAGACCTCGGGGTAGAGGGCCTGCGGGCCGTTCAGCACCGGCTCGGGCAGCGCGCCCGGCCAGGTGTAGGCGACGGTGTGGCCGCCCAGGTCGACCTCGGCGAGCAGGGTCCCGTTCTCCACGCCCCCGGCCAGCGGCAGTCGGCTGTAGGAACGGTCGGCGCGCTCGGCCTTCGTACCGCTGGCGAAGCGGATCGGAACGGGGGCGTTCACCGGGCGGATGCCCAGCGAGCCGGCGTTCTTCGTCCGGCGCAGCGTCGTGTCGATCTTCGCCCAGTGGCCTTCGGCGTCCTTCGCGCGCTGCGGCAGGGCGTCGATCTGGGTGCGCATCTTGCCGTTGGGCAGCGCCCAGATGAGCTGGGTCTGGGTGGTCGCCGTGTCGACGAGCACCTTCTTGCCCGTCCGCTTGGCCTCGGCCGCCGCGGCGGCCTCGTCGCGCGGACCGGTCGACGCCTGCTGGGCGTCGGTGGCGGAGGTGTGGGTCGGGGGCGCGCTGGGCTGCCACCAGGGCAGGAGCGCGGCGGTGAGTGCGGCCAGAACGAGGCCGAGAGTGAGGCTCAGCCGCGTGCGCGTGCGCACGAATGGGCTGAGAAAACGAGGCGGCGCGGGCACGCGGTCTACTCCCGTGTGAACCAGAGGATTTCGGACAGCACAGACAGCCCCGTGGCAAAGACCACGGGGCGCAGGCGCGCACACGATCACACGGCCGCCACACGACGTCCATTTCTAAAGCTTTTATAAAGACGTTATATGGGCTTCGGAAAGAAGGGACACCCCGTCAGGAAGCGCGTATTTGGGCGCTTTGGCGGACCGTTAGAGGCTGGATGCCCCTGGTGCCCCATCTTTCGCAAAGATCGACAGTGCGGTGCTCTGTTTGCAACTGCACCGTGGCGAATCTCACCTTCACATGGTTGCGGTCGTGATCCTCGATCTTGAATGTGGGGCGGACATGGCAGAGAGTGCGCACGCACGCGACTGATCCAGGCGCGTGCTCTTTGGTGTTTCCGCACCTCAGTTGTCCTGTTCGTCTGGGTGGGAGTCGACGCGTATGCGTGCTTCAGGTCCACTGTCATGGGTAGGGCGGGATCGCCTCACCATGACAGAGTCACAACGACGGCGCCGTCGGCGAAGCCGCACGGCGACCGTCCTTTTGTTGTCATCGATATTGACGGTGACGAGCTTGGGCTCGCAGGCCCTGGCCGTCCCCGGCGACGGGATGTCCCGTGAGGAGACGACCTCCCAGGTCGATCTCCCCGACATCCCGGAGAGCACCACGCTGGCCGACAACCCCGAGGCTCCGAAGGCGCTGACCACGGCGCCGGAGCAGCCGATCACGCCGTACGCGCCGGTGGCCGTGGATCCCTGGGCGGCGGACGCCGGCAAGGCGGACCCGTCGACGGCGGCGCCGGGCACGACGGTCCAGGTCGTCAACTCGACGACTTCGGCCCTGCTGCCGGTCGGTGTGGGTGTGCCGGCAGGTCAGGATCCGGCGTCGATCGCCGGCGACTGGCAGGTCGCCGTCAAGCCGACGACGACGTCCGAGGACTCGGGCGTGCCGGGCATGGTCATGGAGATCGTGCCTCCGGCGACCGCCGATCCGGCCGCGCAGGTGCTGCTGGACGTCGACACGACCGGCTTCAAGGACCGCTACGGTCAGCTGGCCGCCGAGCGCTTCGGTCTGATGCTGCTCCCGAGCTGTGTCCTGGACTCCCCGGAGACCGGTGACTGTGCGCCGGACACGGGCGTCGAGACCATGGCGGGCGGGAACGAGCCGGACGCCGAGGCCGAGCGGCTGCGCAGCACCGTCAAGGTGGTGCCGGCGGCGAAGTCCAAGCTGAAGGCGACGTCGGGCAGGACCAAGAGCTCCACGACGCGTCAGATCCTCTCCGGCACGGTTCCGGTCGCGAACCTGCTGCCGGACGCGGACGCCTCGTCGAAGGTCTCGGGCGCGTCGGTGCGCAAGGCCTCCCTCTCGACGGACGGCCGCCAGGTCGTGGACGCCTCGGGCCGTCAGGTCGTGGGCGCCATGGACACCGGCTCCTCGGCGTCCGGTGACTTCACCGCCTCGCCGCTGCTGTCCTCCGGCTCCTGGGCGGCGGGTTCGTCGAACGGTGCGTTCACCTATTCGTACCAGGTGCAGACGCCGGAGACCGCCGGCGGCCTGATGCCGAAGGTCAACCTGTCGTACAACTCGCAGTCGGTCGACGGCCGCACGTCGTCGACGAACAACCAGGCCTCGTGGATCGGTGACGGCTGGGACTACAACCCGGGCTCGATCAGCCGGACGTACGTCAACTGCCGCCAGGACTCCAAGAAGGCCGGGGCGAACAACAAGGACCACAAGACCGCGGACCTGTGCTGGGGCTCGGAGAACGCCACCCTCTCGCTGGGCGGCATGACCACCGAGCTCGTGTGGGACGAGGCCAAGGGCAAGTGGTTCACCGCCAACGGTGACGGCTCGAAGATCGAGCGGATCAAGGACACGTCCAAGGACCCGCGCTCGGGCATGAAGGACGCGGACGGCGAGTACTGGGTCGTCACCACCAAGGACGGCACGAAGTACCACTTCGGTCTGAACAAGCTTCCCGGCTGGTCGGACAACGGCACCTCCGCCGACGACCCGTACACCAACTCCGTCCTGGGCGTGCCGGTCTACGGCAACCACCCGGGCGAGCCCTGCTACGCGGGCCCGACCACCACGGACTGGAAGAACTCCTCCTGCAACCAGGCCTGGCAGTGGAACCTCGACTACGTCGAGGACATCCACGGCAACGCCATGTCCCTGTGGTGGCAGCGCGAGGAGAACTACTACGCGAAGAACTTCTACTTCAAGGGCCCGGTCAAGTACCACCGCGGCAGCTACCTGACCCACATCTACTACGGTCAGCGCAAGGACTCGATCTTCTCCGCGACCGCCCCGGCGCGCATCGGCTTCACCGTCGCCGAGCGCTGCTTCCCCGAGGCGGGCCTGACCTGCACGGACGCTCAGGACACGACCGACTACTTCACGGACAAGGACCCGGGCAAGTACCGCATCTGGTACGACACCCCGGCCGACCTGAACTGCAAGCAGGTCACCTCGACCTACACCCGCAAGTGCTGGAACGCCGGTCCGACGTTCTGGACCCGCAAGCGCCTCGACAAGATCACCACCTCCGCGCAGCGTCTCACCACCACCTCCGCGCGCCAGGTCGTCGACGAGTACCAGCTCAAGCAGAGCTTCCCGGTCCTGAAGACCGGCGCGAACACGGCGCTGTGGCTGGAGTCGATCCAGCGCACCGGCTACGCCCGTGAGGGCTCCACCGACGCCTCGGTGAAGCTGAACCCGGTGCGGTTCGTGTCGAACGAGGACGACATGCCCAACCGCGTCTACCGCGGCGGCAGCGGCGCGACCGACCCGCGGCCCGGCTTCTCGCGACTGCGCGTCTCCCGTGTCGTCAACGAGTACGGCGGCGAGACGGTCGTCACGTACAAGAAGCGCGAGGGCGACTGCCTCGCCGGCACCGGCTTCCCGAGCAAGACCGACACTGCGGCACTGAAGGCAAACACGCGCCTGTGCTACCCGTCGTTCTGGCACCCGGACGCCGAGATCGAGGACATCGACTGGTTCAACAAGTACGTGGTCGACTCGATCGAGGAGCTGCCGAACGTCGACGGCTCGTTCTCGACGCTGACCTCGTACGACTACAAGAACGCCGGCTGGAAGCTGGCCGAGGCCGAGTTCTCGAAGAAGTCCACCCGGACCTACTCGCAGTTCGCCGGCTTCGAGCAGACCTCGGTCATCACCGGTGAGAAGAAGGCCGCGGCCGACAGCGGCGAGGGCACCACTCCCGCCGAGGAGACCCCCGGCGCCGAGGGCCCGAAGACCAAGGCCGTCACCCGCTTCTTCCGGGGCATGGGCGACACCGTCCCCGTGAAGGACATCCACGGCAACGTCATCAAGGCCTCGGACGGCACGACGGTCTACGACCGCGACGCCTTCGCCGGCCGCATCGCCGAGGAGCTGTCCTACAGCAACGCGACGGACGCGGACACCAACTGGCTGACCCGCAGCACCACCATCCCGGAGGCCACCGAGCTGGCCAGCCGCGACCGCGGCGACGGCCTGACCCCGCTGAAGGCGTGGCGGGTGACGGAGCCGGAGGAGATCGCGTACACGAAGTCCTCGGGCACGGGTGACGACACGCGCACGCTGCGGACGGTCAAGACCAACACGACGTACGAGTCGACGTACGGTCTGCCGACCCTCGTCGAGTCCGTCGGCGACACCGGCAAGACCGGCGACGAGTCCTGCACCAAGCTCGAGTACCTGCACAACACGGACAAGAACCTGATCGGTCTGTCGAAGCAGGTTCTCGCCTCGCCGACCACCTGCGCGAACGCCAACTGGGCCGACCTCACCACACTGAGCGGCGGCAACCGGACGGCGTACGACGGCACCGCGTACGGCGCCGCGCTCGGCTCCACGACCCGCGGTCTGGCGACCGAGTCGTGGTCGCTGAACGGCACGGGCACCGGCTTCCAGAGCAGCGGCACCACCGTCTTCGACGCCGTCGGCCGTGTCACCAAGATGATCGACCCGGACCTCAAGGAAGCGACGATCACCTTCGACCCGCCCACGGGTCAGGTGTTCAAGGTCACCGAGTCCAACGCGCTGGGCCACACCCAGGTCAAGGAGCTGGAGCCGGGCCGCGCAGTCACGCTGAAGACGACCGACGCCAACGGCTATGTCAGTGAGGCGATCTACGACCCGCTGGGCCGTCTGGTCGAGGCGTGGTCCCCGGGCCGCGCGCCGGGGTCGGGTGTGGCGGACTTCCGTGCCGAGTACGTGATACCGGAGGAGGTGCCGGACCCGAACGACCCCAACGGCGGCAAGATCCGCAAGCCTCCGTACGTCACGACATACGCGCGTGGTTACGAGAACCGGGTCGAGAAGTCCGTCACCATCTACGACGGTCTGGGCCGCGAGCGACAGTCGCAGGAGGAGGCGGACGGCGGCGGCCGTCTGATCACGGACACGCTGTACAACAACGGCGGTGAGGTCTACCAGACCAACAACGCCTACCTGAACGAGGCCGACCCGAGCGGTGAGCTGTTCACGCCGCTCGCCGACACCACGGTCCCGAACATCACCCGGTACAAGTACGACGGTCTCGGCCGCGTGCTGGAGGAGATGCCGGTCCTCAAGGTCAAGCTCCCGGGCACGACCGAGGCCATCTCGCAGGAGGTACCGGAGAAGGCCGTTCGCTACGAGTACGGCTCGGACTGGTCGAAGGTCATCCAGCCGCAGGGCACCTCGTCCTACCGCGTCTACACCGACGCGATCGGTCGCACCGTTCGTACGGACTCCTTCAACCCGGATGCGCCCGGCGGCTTCACCTCGACGCGCTACGAGTACGACACGCGCGGCCAGCTGGCCAAGGCGACCGCGTCGGCTGACCCGACACACCCGTGGACGTGGACGTACGACAAGCGCGGCCGGGTGGACACCGCGACCGATCCCGACACCGGCACCACGGTGACCAAGTACGACCACCGTGACCGACCGGTGACCGTCACGAACGCCCGCGGCACCGTGTGGAACAGCTATGACGAGCTGTCCCGCCCCAAGCAGCAGCGTGAGACGGACGCCAACGGCAAGGTCCTGGCCGACTTCTCCTACGACTCGGCTCCCGGCGGCAAGGGCATGCCCTCCACCGCCACCCGCTACACCGACGGCCTGGCCTACGTCCAGAAGGTCAACGGCTACACCAAGGAGTACCAGCCGACCTCGACGACGCTGACCCTGCCCGACTCCATCGTCAGCACCTGGGGTCTGCAGAAGGACTACACGTACGGCTACACCTACTCCGACAACGGCATGCTGGACGAGGCGACTCTTCCGAAGGTCGGCAAGTTCGACCCGGAGAAGCTGGTCGTCCGTTACAACAAGGACGGCAAGCCGGTCTCCATCTCCGGCAAGGACTGGTACGGCTCGGAGACGGTCTACTCTCCGTACGGCCAGGTCATGCGCTCCACACTGGGTGCGCTGCCGTACCGCGTGTGGGCTCAGAACTCGTACGACGAGTCGACCGGTGAGCTGCAGAACCAGCAGGTCTACCGTGAGAAGGCCGACCCCTCGGTCGTCTCCGGCAACCTGGTCTCCAACCGCTCCTACACCTACGACCCCTCCGGCAACGTCACGGGCATCCGTGAGGCGGCAACCGGGATCGAGGAGCGGCAGTGCTTCACGTATGACCCGCTGGGTCAGCTGAAGGAGGCCTGGACCTCCAAGGACCAGACCGCCTGCACCACCCCGAAGAACGCCGACGGCACCCTGAACGTCGCCGCCGGCACGGACAACTCCGGTTACTGGCAGCAGTACGAGTACGACCTGCTGGGCAACCGGAAGAAGCTCGTCGAGAAGGACCTGTCGGGCAACACGGCCAAGGACGCCACGACCGACTACGCCTATGGCAAGACGGGCGGCGCCCAGCCGCACACCCTCACCAAGGTCTCCAAGACCTACACCACCCCCGCGGGTGCGCAGGTCAAGGCCGAGGCTGAGCGTCTCTACGAGCTGACCGGTGAGACCAAGCAGGTCACCTCGATCCAGAACGGCGACAAGCAGACGCTGTCCTGGACGTACGACGGCAAGGTCGACCGGATCACCGGTTCGGGCACCGGCGGCAAGACCCCGTACGTGGGCCTCGCCGACAAGTGCCTCGACCTCAAGGGCGGCCTCGCGGCTGCCGCGCAGGCGATCCAGCTGTACGCCTGCAACACGTCACCGGCGCAGAGCTGGAAGTTCACCCCGACCCCGGCCCTTGTGGGCGGGACGCAGACCGACCCCAACCGGGGCACCCTGACGGTCTACGACGACTGGTGCGTCCAGCCGGCGGGCAACACGGCCGGCTCGGCGGTCCAGATCCAGAAGTGCAACGGCACCGCCGCGCAGGAGCTGAAGCGCAACACGGCCGGTCAGCTGACGCACATCGCGTCGGGTCTGTGCCTGGCGGTCCAGGCCGCGAACTCGGCGAACTCCACGCCGATCGTCCTGGCCACCTGTGACGGCACCTCCGCCGCGCAGCTGTGGGCGCCGCAGAACGACACCCGTCACATCTACGGCCCCAGCGGCGATCGACTGCTGACCATCAAGGGCAAGCAGGCCACGCTGCACCTTGGCGAGGCCGAGGTCACCGTCCAGCAGGGCGGCGTCCTCGTCAACACCCAGCGCACCTACACCACTCCCGGTGGTCAGGTCATGCGCTATGCCAACGGCACCGGTTCGGACGCGCTGGTCGCACTGACCGCTGACCACCAGGGTTCGACGTACGCCGAGGTCGCAATGAGCGGCACGATGGCGGTGCGGATCCGCAAGCAGGACCCGTTCGGCAACCAGCGCGGTGCGAGCACCGTCGGTGTCAACCAGCAGAGCCACACCGGCTTCCTGGGCCAGGTCCGGGACGACACCTCAGGCTTCCAGCCGCTGGGCGCCCGTCTGTACGACCCGGTGGTCGGACGATTCCTGTCCGCCGACCCGATGATGGACCTGAACGACCCGCAGCAGGCCAACGGGTACGTCTACGCCCACAACAACCCGGTGACGTTCGACGACCCGTCAGGTCTGGCAATCACCCTGACCGCTTCCGAGCGGGCCGCGGCCCTCGCGGGCGCGGGTCTGTCCGCGGCGCAGGTCGCGCAGGCGCAGGCGATGCAGGGCAAGTCCCTCACCTCCGTCATCCTGGCCATCGCTTGGGAGACGCTGAAGGACTTCATCGGCATCAACGACGCCATGGCCTGCTTCGGCGGTGACATGTGGTCCTGCGCCAGCATCATCATCGACGCGATCCCGTGGACGAAGCTCGGCAAGATCCCGTCGGTCATCAAGGCGGTCAACCGCACCATCGAAGCCGTCAAGGCGTTCAAGGCAGCCAAGAAGGCAGCCGAGGCGGTTCTCAAGGCCGCCAAGGCAGCCGAAGCGGCAGCCTTGAGAGCCAAGAAGGCCGCTATCGAGAAGGCCAAGAGAGAGGCAGCTCAAAGGGCCAAGAAGAAGGCAGCCGAGGCTGCCAAGCGAAAGGCCGACGCGGCGGCCGCCGCGAAGCGGAAGACCGGTAACCCGGCCCACAAGCAGTCGCAGGCCAAGGCCGCACCCAAGTCCTCCTCCCAGCCCAAGGGCGGCGGAGGCGGTAAGGGCGGCGGCGGCAAGCCCGGTGGTTCCTCCGGCGGATCCTCCCGGCACAACGGTGGCTCCAGCGGAGGCGGTGGCTCCGGCAAGGCCGGCTGCAACAGCTTCGTGCCCGGCACGAAGGTGCTGATGGCCGACGGCTCCACCAAGCCGATCGAGAATGTCAGGACCGGCGACAAGGTTCTCGCGACCGACCCGAAGACCGGCGAGACCCGCGTCGAGACGGTCACCGCCGAGATCAAGGGCCAGGGCCTCAAGCACCTGGTCACGGTCACCATCGACACCGACGGCAAGGCCGGCGGCAAGACGGCCCTGATCACGGCTACCGACGGCCACCCCGTCTGGGTCCCCGAGCTGCGGGACTGGATCAAGGCCACCGACCTGAAGTCGGGCCAGTGGCTCCAGACCAGCGCCGGCACGTACGTGCAGATCACGTCCGTCAAGCGATGGTCCGCCCCGGCGGCGACCGTTCACAACCTCACCGTCAGCGACATCCACACGTACTACGCGCTGGCGGGGGCGACCTCGCTCCTGGTTCACAACGACACCTGCCCGGCGGGTGGAAACTCCGGCAACGGTGGCAACGCCAGCAACGCGGGCGATGACGGGATCGAGAACTGGGCGCCGGAGCACTACGCGGACGAGGAAATCGGCCGTCGCTCCACCGACATGAACGATCTCGGTGAGTTCTTCTCGGTTCCCGAGGAGACACACCAGCTGGTGGCTGACTTCCGGGCGAACCCCAACATGCCGGCGCGGCACGGGACCGCTCCTGACGGACTCGACCACTTCACCGGACGCGATCTCAATCCCCGGCAGCGGGCCCAGTGGGCCTCGTGGATCGGGACCGGCCCGACGGGCGGAGCGTTGATCTACTGGAACCGGCAGCCCGGTAGCCAGATCAGGATCATGGTCCATCCGACGACCGGACAGATCGCCTGGTTCCCGCTGACGAGGGGCGGCGTTCACAACTACGGATCGCCGCGCATCTACAGCGGCCTCTGGGGCAGGTAGTACCTCTGCGGCAGGTAGTAGATTAGAAAGAAAGCAGTGCGCGGCACCCCTCAAGGGGTGTCGCGCACTGCTTCGTCCACGTTCCGTGGACTTCCCCAAGGATCTTCCGGAAAGGTTGAAGCAATTGGACCACGCTGGGCGACTCGCCCCCGCCGGACTGGTCTTCCTGGGACTGATGGATCTGGAGCTCCCTCTTATCCCGCCGTCACTCGCCAACATGGCCACGGGATATCAGCAACGTCTTGGAAAATGTCAGATTGCGACCGTCGGTCGTGATGCTCCGGATTACCTCACCAAGGCGAACGACAGTTGGTTCGAGCTGTCCCGAGCAGGAGGTCTCTTCGACGACAGCGGAGAATTCCTGCTCACGGTCCCCCTCGATGAGCAACGTCGCGACCTGTGGTGGGCACGCGTCCGGCTGGCCGACACCTGGGATCTGATGGGGGCGGGCTCCGCCGCCGAACTCGGCCTCGGTTTCGGCGAACCGGAGTTCACCGCGCTGTCGGTGACCGGCGATGTCGTCGCTTTCTGCGCGTCTCACGAGTCAGCGATCATCACCACCCTGGCGGCCGGATTCGCTGATCTCGCGGATCTTCGGCAACACGCGGAATGGGTGGCGAGCCAGCGAAGAATGTCGCGGCAGGAAAAAGAGGCCGCCCGGCGATGGCTTGATGCCACCGGCGGATGAGCAGGGGCCGTCGTCACCACCGCTGTGGTGACGACGGCCCTTTTCGTTCTAGCGCTGCCCCCGTGCCTCCGCCTCCCACCGCAACCCCTCCTCCATCACCGCCCGCGCGATCGGCGCCGCGTTCCCGCCGCCGCTGATGTCCGTCCGGTTCGCCTCCGCGTCCTCGACGACCACCGCCACCGCCACGGCCGGCTGGGCCGAGTCCTTGGCCTGGGCCCAGGCGATGAACCAGGCGTAGGGGGTGCCCGTGTTGCCCAGGCCGTGTTGGGCGGTGCCCGTCTTGCCGCCGACGCGGGCGCCGGGGATGGCGGCGTTGGTGCCGGTGCCGTCCTCGACCGCGCGGATCATCAGGTCCTGCAGGCGGGTCGCGGTCGAGGGGTTCATGGCCTGGCGGTAACTGCGACGGCCGGTCGTGTCGACGGTGGTGCCGCCCGAGGTCGTGGTGCGTTCGACGAGGTGGGGCTGGGCGATCTCGCCGTTGTTGGCCACGGCCGCGGCGACCAGGGCCATCTGGAGCGGGGTGGCCGCCGTGTCGAACTGGCCGATCGACGACAGGGCCAGCTGGTCGTCGCTCATGGCGGTGTCGAAGTTCGACTTCGCCACCCAGGACGGGATCCGCAGACCCGTGTCGTTGAAGCCGAAGTCCTGGACCTTGTCCACCATGTCGTCCAGGCCCACCTTCACCCCCAGCCCGGCCATCACCGTGTTGCACGACCACTGGATCGCGTACGCGAGCGAGGCGTTCGCGCAGCCGGTGGCCTCGTTGGGGAGGACCTGGCGGGTGCCGGGCAGCACGAACGGGTCCGGGGTGTCGGTCGGGGCGTCGACGTCCGTCACCACGCCCGCGTCCAGGGCGGCCGCCGCGGTCACGATCTTGAAGGTGGAGCCCGGCGGGTACGTCTGCCGGATCGCGCGGGCCAGCATCGGCTGGTTCGGGGAGGTGTTGAGACGGTGCCAGGCGGCCTTCACCTCGCGGCCCGTGCCCGACAGCACCCCCGGGTCGTAGGACGGGGACGACACCAGCGCGAGGATCCGGCCGCTCGACGGCTCGATCGCCGCGACCGCGCCCCGCTTGCCGTCCAGGCCGCGGAAGGCCGCCTCCTGCATCCGGGCCCGGATCGTGGTGACGACGTCCCCGCCCGGCTGCCGGCCGCGGCTCAGGTCGTTCCAGAGGGGGAGCGGTGCCAGCATCGGGTCGGTGCCCGCCAGCAGGTCGTCCTCGGCGTTCTCCAGGAGCGTCGTGCCGTACGTCTGGGAGGCGTAACCGGTCACCGGCGCGTACAACGGGCCCTGGGTGTACGTGCGTTCCCAGCGCAGTTGCTGGCCGCTGTCCCGGGAGCCGGTGACCGCACGGCCGTCCACGAGGATCTCTCCGCGCGGCTGGCCCCAGCGGGTGATGGCGATCCGGCGGTTGGCCGGGTTGTCGTCGTACGCGTCGGCCTCGAAGACCATGACCCGGGCCGCGTTGACGAGCAGCGCGGCCAGCAGCACCAGACAGAGCGCGGCCGCGCGGCGGATGTAGCGGATCACATGACCTCCCTCATGGAGCCCCTCACCGCACGTCCTCCGTGATCGGCGCGATGAAGCCCGCGTCCGCCATGTCCGGGCGCGGCGCCCGGGCCGAGTCGGAGACGCGCACGAGCAGCGCCACGATCACCCAGTTCGTGACGACCGACGAACCGCCCTGGGCGAGGAACGGCATCGCCATCCCCGTCAGCGGGATCAGGCCCATCACCCCGCCCGCGATGACGAAGACCTGGAGCGCGAGGATCGACGCGAGGCCGATCGCGAGCAGCCGCCCGAAGGGGTCGAGCAGGGCCAGCCCGGCCCGGTAGCCGCGCGCGACGAGCAGGGCGTAGAGCAGGAACAGGGCGGTCAGGCCGACCAGGCCCAGCTCCTCGCCGGCCGTGGCGAGGATGAAGTCCGACTTGGCGGCGAAGCCGATGAGGATCGAGTGCCCGAGACCCAGGCCAGCGCCGAGCATGCCGCCGGCGGCGAAGGCGAAGAGGGACTGGGCGAGCTGACCGGGGCCGTCGCCGGCCCGGATCGAGGCGAAGGGGTCGAGCCAGTCCTGGACCCGGCTGTGCACGTGCGGTTCGAGGCTGCCGACGAGGAAGGCGCCCGCCGCGGCGAGCAGCAGGCCGACCGCGATCCAGCCGGTGCGCCCGGTCGCCACGTACAGCATGATCACGAAGAGGCCGAAGAAGAGCAGCGAGGTGCCGAGGTCACGCTCCAGCACCAGCACGCCGACGCTCAGCAGCCAGATCGCCACGATCGGGCCCAGGACCCGGCCCGTCGGGAACTGCAGCTTCCACACCTTGCGGCCGGTGTACGCGAGCGCGTTGCGGTTGGCGGCGAGGTACGCGGCGAAGAAGACGGCCAGCAGGATCTTGGCGAACTCGCCCGGCTGGAACGAGAGTCCGCCGATCCGGATCCAGATCTTGGCGCCGTTCACGGCGGGGAAGAAGATCGGCAGCGTCATCAGCCCGAGCGCGGCCGCCACCGACAGGTACGCGTACCGCTGGAGCATCCGGTGGTCGCGCAGCAGCACCACGACCACGATGAAGAGGCCGACGCCGAGGGTCGACCAGACCAGCTGCGTGGGGGCCGCCCGGTCGCCGGGCGTCTCCAGGTCGAGCCGGTAGATGAGGACCAGGCCGAGTCCGTTGAGCAGGACGGCGATCGGCAGCAGGAGCGGGTCGGCGAAGGGGGCGCGCAGCCGCACCGCGAGGTGCGCGAGCAGCGCGAGCAGCCCGAGCCCGGCGCCGTAGCGGGCGGCGTCCGGCGGCACGGCGCCGCTGCGGGCGAGGCCGACCTCGGCGTAGCCGTACACGGCGATGAGCACCGCCCCGACCAGCAACGACAGCTCCACACCGCGCCGCTTCGGGACGCGGACCCCGGGCGGGGGTGCGTCCTGGGCGTCGGGGCGCGGTGCGGTCATGGTCCGCAACGTAGCAAGCAGTAAGCCTTATGTCCCTTTTGTGTGACGGTGCGCCGTCGGGTGATCAGGCCGTCAGGACGTCAGGCTGGGAGGTTTGTGAGGCCGTCAGGTCGCGCCCAGGTCCTCGGCGTCCGCGTCCGCGTCCGCGTCCCCGTCCGCGTCCCCGTCCGGGTCGGTCAGCCGTACGTACTCCGGGAGCGTCAGGCGCGCCACCGCCCCGCCGCCCTCCTCCGCCGGTGCGTTGGCGAGGACCAGCTCCGCGCCGATCACCTCGGCCTGGCCCATCGCGATCGTCAGGCCCAGCCCGTGGCCCTTGCCGCCGCTCTCCGTGCGGAACCGCTGCGGTCCCGCGTCCAGCAGGTAGTCGGGATACCCGCCGCCGTGGTCCCGCACCGTCACCACCGGCCCGTCCACCGTCAGGACCACCGGCGCGGCCCCGTGCTTGTGCGCGTTGGCGACCAGGTTGCCGAGCACCCGCTCCAGGCGCCGCTGGTCGGTCTCGACCGCCGCGTCGCGCACCACCCGGGTCTCGGTGACCGTGCCGGAGACCGCGGCGGAGGCGCGCACCACCCGTTCGGCGAGCGGCCCCAGGTCGTGCACGGCCAGGTCGACCCGCTCGGTGCCGGCGTCGAGCCGGGAGATCTCCAAGAGGTCCTCGGTGAGCCCGCGCATCGCCCGGACCCGGTCCCGTACGAGCTCGGCCGGCCGCCCCTCGGGCAGCAGTTCGGCCGCTGCGGACAGACCGGTCAGCGGGGTGCGCAGTTCGTGCGCCACGTCCGCCGTGAACCTCTGCTCGGTCTGGAGTTTGCGCTGCAGCGAGGAGGCCATCGTGTCGAGCGCCCCGGAGACCGTCGCCACCTCGTCCTGCGGTCGCGAAGGGTCCTTCGTGCGGGGGTCGTTGACGCGCGCGTCCAGGTCGCCGGCGCTGATCCGCCGGGCCACCTGCGCGGTGGCGTGCAGCCGCCGGGTGATCCGGGTGACGGCGAAGGCGCCCACGAGCAGGGTCGCGCCGATGGCCAGGACGGAGGAGCCGAGGATCGAGCGGTCGAGCCCCTCGATGGTGTCGGCGCTCTGCGTGTAGTCGACCTTGACCGCCAGCGCACGGCCGTCCGCCGGTCCGGCCGCCCACATCGTCGGGCGCCCCTCGTACTCGGTCACCATCGTGCCGCTCTCGCCGCGCAGCGCGAGCGCCCGCAGCGAATCCGGCAGTCCGGGCGGGTCCACGCCGGCGAACCGGGGCAGCGGCTCGCCCGACTCGTACAGCCGGCCGACCTCGCCGAGCCGGGTCAGCGCCTTGTCGCGGGAGTCCTTCACCGTCTGGCCGGCCACGGAGACGTGCACGAGCACGCCGAGCAGCGCGGCCAGGGCGCAGCACATGACGGTGATGAAGACCGCGGCCTTCCAGGTGAGGGTGGCGGTCCACGCCGGCAGGCGCGGCCGCCTCACCGGCCGCCCTCCGGGGCCACGGGCGCGGGGGCCGGGGCCGGGGTCCCACCGCCGGAGGGGGTCGGGGTGGGCGTGGGGCTGACGAAGGCGGGGGCCGGTACGAGCGTGGCGCCCGTGCCGGGCGGCTTGACGCGGACGATCTCGTCCCGGGCGGGCAGCATCGAGCGCTGCTGCTCGTCCCAGGACCAGGCGGTCCGGTACTCGTAGCCGGGGATCCCGGCCGAGCTCACCCGGGTGATCAGGTCCCGGCCGGCCAGTTCGACGCTGATCACCTGGTCGACGGTCGACATGATCCGGGTCAGGCCCTCGTACTCGGCGAGATAGACCCGGACGCCGAGCTGCTGGTCGGGCATCCGGATGCCGACGATCAGCTCGTCGCGCCCGTTGCCGGTGAGGTCCCGGTAGTACGGGGCGAGGACGGGGCAGTGCGCGCGGTCCGTGTCGCACGCCTCGATGGCCCGTACGGTCTGCTCGTAGAGCCCGTCCGCGCCGGAGCGCGCGTCGGCGTGGGCGCGGACCTCGGACCGGACCACCGCGATCGGGTCGACGCGGTGCACGTCGTTGTCCGGGACCTCGATGCCGGCGACCCGCTCGGTGTCGGTCTCGCCGTAGTCGATCGGCGGATTGGTGGCGGGCGGCAGGTCGGGCCAGAGCCGGACCGGGCCGACGGCGTCGGGGGTGCGGCCGGCGCTCTGCAGGCCGCCCTGGCCGCCGCAGCCGGTCAGGACGAGGGCGAGCACGCCGAGCACCGCGACCGGCACGGCCGCGGCGGCGGTGAGCTGTACGAAGCGCGCTCCCACGCTCCTCCTATCGAGCCCGCTGGGTCCTTCGGGCCGTCTACCGCTTCGCCAGGTCGGCGAAGACGATGATGTCGTCGGTGCGGTGACCGTCCCGGACGGGGTCGCCACGGGTGATGAGGCGGAGCCCGGGACGGTCGGTTTCCCCATAGACCTTATTCGTAGGGAAGTCCTTTTTGTCTATTTGTTGTATCTCGCGCACCGTGAACCGGGCCGTCGTCCCGTCCGTCCGGTCCACCTCGATCAGGTCCCCCACCTTCATCTTCGCCACGTTCCGGAGCAGTGCCGGGCCCCGCTCGGTGTCGTAGCGCGCGACCCTGACCGCCGCCCCGCGCTCGCCCGGTGTCACGCTCGCCGTGAGTACGCGAAGCCGCTGGGGGGCGGCGGCGGGGGAGGGGCTACGGGGAAGGCCGGCAGCCCCTCCCCGTACGCGCTGGGACGCCGGCCCGTCTCCGTGTAGGCGCTGGGACGCCGGCCCGTCTCCGTGTAGGCGCTGGGACGCCGGACCGTCTCTGCGTAGGCGCTGGGACGCCGCCCGCGCCTCCGTGTAGGCGCTGGGACGCCGGTCCGTCTCCGCGTAGGCATCGCGCCGGCGGACCCGCCACCCGCGCCTCCGCGTAGGCGCTGCGCCGGCGGTCCGCCCGCGTCTCCCGTGCCGCTACGACGTCGGTTCGCCCACCCCCGTCACAGCCCCTGCCGCTCCATCTGCGACAGCGCCGCACGGCACAGGGTGAGGAGCTTCTCGTCGTCGTGGACGTCGTGCGAGCCGGCGCCGTCCTCGCGGGCGTTGTGGCGGCGGGTGCGGGCCAGCTCCGCGCGGATCGCGGGTTCCGCGGCAGCCGCCGCCGGACCCATCTCCGCCAGGCACTCCGCCACCGCCACCCGGGCGTGCCGGTTCTCCTCCCAGGCCGCGAGCAGCACCGGGAGGACCGGCTCCGCCTCCCCGGCGACCCGCCACAGCGCCGCCGCCGACCGCACCCGCACCCACAGGTCCCGCGCCCCCAGGCCCGCCCGCAGCGCCGGGGCCGCCTCCTCCGCCGCCGGGCCGATCGCCCCGAGCGCCTGCGCCGCCGCGCACCACTCGACGCCCGTCGCCCCGGGCCGCAGCCACCGCTGAAGGGTGCCGAGGGCCTCCGCGAGCGAACCGTCCAGCGACCAGACCGCCCGCGCCGCCATCGAGGAGACCGCCGCCGAGTCCGAGTCGAGCAGCCGGCGCACGTCCGGCAGCGCCACCCGGGCCACCGGCCCGAACGCCGCGAGCGTCCGCAGACAGGCCTCCCGCACCCAGTCCTGCCGGTTCGACGGCGCCCCGCGCAGCACCCGCAGCACCTCCGGCAGCGCCTGGGCGCCCCGGACCGCCGCCAGCGCGAAGAGCAGCGGAGCCGCCCGGTCGTACAGCAGGTCGTCGAGCTCCACCTCGGCGAGCCTGCGCCGCAGCAACGGCGCGAGCGGCATGGCGGCCGGGCCCAGCGCGTCCACCGCGTACAGCAGCTCCCGCCGGACCTCCCGCTCCTCCTCCAGCGCCCGCGCCAGCAGCGGGATCGCCCGCGCGTCACCCGTGCGCGCGAGCGCGAGCAGCGCCCCGCCACGGCCGGCCGGCGCGCCCGGACCCGCAAGCCCGAGCGGCCCGGTGGGCGACGTCGCCAGGCGCACGGCGAGCGCGTCCGCGGCCGGCCCGGCCAGCTCGAAGAGCCGCTCCAGGAAGGACGTGGCCGCCTCCCGAAGTCGTGGCTCCGGGTCGCTCAGCTGCGCCCCGACGAGCCGTACGACCTCCTCGTACCGCCCGCGCCACACCCGTATCAGGCCGCCACACAGCCAGATGGCGTCCGAGCGCTGGCCCCAGTCCGGGCTGCGCAGCTGGGCCAGGACGAGCGCGATGCGGTCGTCGACCCGGTCGTCGAGGGCGGCGTGCAGCGTACGGAGCAGTTCCTCCGTCCAGGGGTTGGGGCGGCCGGCCGAGTGCTCCTCCAGCAGCTCGCGCACCTGTCCGATCAGCGTCGGGGTGGCCGCCCTGGGCGTCTCGACGGGCCGGTCGCGCGGCGTGGTGCGGACCTCGTCGAGCAGCACGGTCACCCGTTCCACCACGTCCATCGGGATCTCCGCCGGCGCGCACCGGGCGAGCTGGGCGAGCGCCGCGAGCCGGAGCCCCGGCGCCTGGGCCGCGCGGGACAGCCAGTCCAGCCAGTCCACCGTCTGGGGCCGCAGCGACTCGTGCCGCAGCGCGATCCGGCCCACGGCGGCGACCAGGGCGAGCCGCACCTCGGTGTCCCGCTCGACGGTCAGCCGCTCGCGCAGCAGGTCGAGCACCCGCGCCGGCTCGTAGTGCAGCGAGGCCAGCGCGCAGGGCGCGGCGAGCCGGACCTCGGGGTCGGGGTCGCCGACCAGGTCGACGAACACGTCGGCGCCGGCCGCGACCGCGGCGGCGGCCATCGCGTAGTTCGCCGCCGGTATGAAGTCGGCGTCGTCCGGGTCGAGTTCGTCCAGCTCCTCGTCGCCGCACAGGTCGATGCCGCCGATGCTGGTGAGTAACTCGACGATGCCGCCCCGGTCCTGGACCGTGGGGTCGGCGACGAGTTCGAGGAGGAAGGGGATGCAGGCGAGCGTCGAGTCGTACACGTCGCCCTGGTGGTGCACCGCGCCGTACATGCCGTCGAGGGCGTTCTCCCGCTCCGCGGGGTCGTCGGAGGCGAGTCCCCGCAACAGCTCCGGAACGTCGTCCGCGGGGCCGTACGCATGCCCCAACGAGGCCCAGTCGACCTCCTCGATCCCCGTCAGCATGGCCGACCGCCTTCCCCGTGAGCGCTGTACCAGGCAGCAAGTGTGCACCAGCGCAAGGACAACAAGGACCCGCCTGTCGGACGCGATCCCGAAACCCCGGCGCGGCCGCTCGCTTTGCGCCACGCGCAGGTCCGCCGGGGGCCCCGACCGGCCCCCGCCCCGCCGTTCCCGGGCCCCCACGAAGCCTCTCCGGCCGGTCCCCGCCCCTGCCCGCGGACGGCGGACATGCGCACTTGTGCGCGGGGGCGCGGGGAGGGCGCTCGTCGCGGGCGCACAGGGAGTTTGTCCGGAACGGAACGGAGGGGAGGCGGAGTCGATATTCGGCCGAAGGGCGCGTTCGCGTACGGGGAGGGGGTGAGTCCACGCAGGGGAGCTGACCCGCGGGTCCGTGCACGGGGGCGCGGGGTGGGGGGCGCCGCCCGCGGGGCGCGGGCGGCGGGGCGCGGGCCGCGCGGTCAGGCGGGGGGCCTGCCTTCGCCGGGACCGCCTGCTCCGGGACCACCGTCTCCGGGGCCGTCGACCTCCTCCCGTACGCGCACGAACCGTGCCACGTCCTGGCGGCTGCGGATCAGTCGCAGCTCGACGGGCAGGGGGGCCGTGAGCGGTCGGACGGGTCCGTGCTCGGGGTCGTTCACGAGGGCTGCGGCGAGCCGGCCCGCCGCCAGCTCGGCGACCTCGCGGGCCTGCGGCCCGGTCAGCCGTGGCGCGGTGCGCAGGGCGCGCCCGTCCGCCAGGCGCACGAGCACGGCGGTCGGGCGGTGGGGCGGCCCGAACACCCCGACCAGCAGGGCGTCTTCGGTGTCCGCGTGCCGGATCTTCCGCCAGGACCAGGTGTGGCCCGGCCGGTACGTCGAGTTCCAGGCCTTGGCCACGATCCCCTCGACCCCCGCGTCACGCAGCGCGCCGAACCACTCGCGGGCGGTCTCCTCGTCGCCGGTGGCGAGCACCCGCTGGAGGGGCGGGCCGGTCCCGTCGAGGGCGGTGCCGAGGAGCTCCCAGCGTTCACGGAGGGGGCGGCCGCGGAGGTCGCGGCCGGGGAGGGCGAGCAGATCGAAGGCGATGTAGGAGACGGGAATCCCGGCCCGCTCGCGGTCCCGGTGCGAACGCAGGAGGTCGGTGAAGCTGAGCCGCCCTTCGCGGTACGCGCAGAGCTCGCCGTCCAGGACGATGCCCGGGGGCAGGGCCTCACCGAGGTACGCGGCGATGCCGGGGAACTCGGGCGCCAGGTCGCGCCGGTTCCGGGACTGGAGGAAGACCTGGCGGTCGTCGAGGACGAAGGCGAGGGCGCGGAATCCGTCGAGCTTGAGGGAGTACTGGAAGCCGCCGGGGGTGCTGCCCTGCCGGGGCATCTCGTCCACGGCCTTCGGGCGCATGACCTCCACGGGCGGCCGCAGGACGACGTCCGGTCCCGCGGTGGAGCCCGGGTCCTGTGCGCGGGCGGCGGGCGTCACGGCAGGACCCCTGCCGCGTCCGGGTCGAAGAGCGGGGCGAGCAGCTCGCCGTACGTCTCCAGACGTGGCGCGATGGCGTCCATGAGGAACACGAGCGGGTCGGGAGCACCGCCCTCCGAGCCCTCTCCCACCTCCGCGACCTCCTCCCAGGTGACCGGGGCGGAGACGGTCGGCAGCCGGCGGGCCCGCAGGGTGTAGGGGGTGGCGGTGGTCTTCGCGGCGGCGTTCTGGCTGTGGTCGACGAAGACCTTGCCGGGCCGCAGGGCCTTCGCCATCCGGTGCACGACGAGCCGCGGCAGCTCGGCCTCCGCCTCGACGGCGAGTCGGCGCGCATAGGCGGAGACCTGTTCGGAGGGGGCCGGGACCAGGGGGACGAGGAGGTGCAGTCCCTTGGACCCGGAGGTCTTCGCGTGGGCCGTGAGCCCGTCGGCGGCGAGGCGTTCCCGCAGGTGGAGGGCGACCCGGCAGCACTCGACGACGCTCGCGGGCGGGCCGGGGTCGAGGTCGAACACGAGCCGGTCGGCGACGGCGGGGGAGTCCTCGCGCCACTGCGGGGTGTGGAACTCGACGACCAGGTTGGCCGCCCACATCAGCGAGGGCAGGTCCTGGATCATCACCTGCCGGGCGCGGGGGGCGTCGGAGCGCGGTACCGGGGTGGTGTTCACCCAGGCGGGGGTGCCGGGCGGCGGGTTCTTGGTGAAGAAGAGCTGCCCGTCCGGGCCGTCCGGGTAGCGCAGGAAGGACACCGGGCGGTCGCGCAGATGCGGCAGGATCGCGGCCCCGACGGTGGCGTAGTAGTGGAGGAGCTCGCCCTTGGTGGTGCCGGTGGCCGGGTGGAGGACCTTGTCCAGGTTGCTGAGGGCCAGGCGCCGCCCCTCCACCTCTGTGATGGGCGTCATACGATGAGAATCCCACGATTCCCATACATATGACGGGAACCATGGCATACGCCGCAAAGCCCCAGAAAGGGGATGAACTGTGCGATCCATCTGGAACGGGGCCATATCCTTCGGCCTGGTCAGCATCCCGATCAAGCTGGTCAACGCCACCGAGAGCCGCTCGGTCTCGTTCCGGCAGATCCACGCCGAGGACGGCGGGCGCATCCGCTACAAGAAGGTGTGCGAGCTGGACGGGGAGGAGGTCACCCAGGCGGAGATCGGCAAGGCGTACGAGGACGCCGACGGGACCATGATCCCGATCACCGACGAGGACCTGGCGGCCCTGCCGCTGCCGACGGCGAAGACGATCGAGATCGTGGCCTTCGTGTCGGCCGGTGAGATCGACCCGCTCCAGATGGACGCCGCCTACTACCTCTCCGCCAACGGAGTGCCCGCCGCCAAGCCGTACACGCTGCTGCGCGAGGCGCTGAAGCGCAGCGACAGGGTGGCGGTGGCGAAGTACGCCCTGCGCGGGCGGGAGCGGCTGGGCATGCTGCGGGTCGTGGACGACGTGATCGCCATGCACGGGCTGCTCTGGCCGGACGAGATCCGCGCGCCGGAGGGCGTGGCGCCCGAGACCCCGGTGACCGTGCGCGACGCCGAACTCGACCTGGCGGACGCCCTGATGGCCACCCTCGGCGAGGTCGACATCGGCACGCTGCACGACGACTACCGCGAGGCCGTCGAGGAGATGATCGCGGCGAAGGCCGAGGGCGGCGCCGGGCTCGCCCCCGCGGAGCCTGCGGCGGCCGGTGGCGGACAGGTCATCGACCTGATGGCGGCCCTGGAGAGCAGTGTGCGCGCGGCCAAGGAGGCCCGCGGTGAGCAGGCGGAGGCGGCCGGGGTCACGGAGCTCCGCCGCCGCAGGAAGACGGCGGCCCCGGTGCCGAAGGAGACGGGCGCGAAGAAGTCCACGGCGCGGACTGCGGCGAAGAAGACGGCGGCGCCGGCCCGGAAGTCGACGGCGAAGACGGCCCGGTCGGCCGCGACGAAGACGACCCCGGCGAAGTCGACGGCGACGAAGGCGACGACGAAGACGACCGCGAAGAAGGCGAGTGCGAAGAAGACGGCCGCGGAGAAGAAGGCCACGACGGCGAAGAAGCAGCCGGCCAAGTCCACGACGGCGAAGAAGGCGACCCCGCGCAAGCGCTCGGCGTGACGGCACGCATGCCCGTGCTCGCGCCCGGCGTCCTGCCCGTACTCGTCCCCGTGCCCGGCGCCCTGCCTCTACTCGTCCCCCTGCCCGCGCCCGTACGCGTGTAAGGGCGCGGGCGCCGGCACGTCTGCGGTGACGTGTACGGGGACGGGGGCGTGTACGGGGATGGGGACGGGCACGTGTACACGGGGCGGGCACGTGTACGGTCAAGGCTGCCCCCAGCCGCGCGGCGACGGCAGCGCGCAGCGCGCAGCGACTCTGCGGAACAGCCGGAGGACTCCGAACGATGCAGGCCGACGCCTGGCTCCTGGACCTCGACGAGACGCCCAAAGCCGGCTCGGCCGCCCGGCTCGACACGTCCGTCCTCGACGCGCGCGAACGCGAGCGGGCGGCCGCCTTCCTCCGCGCCGCCGACCGCGTGCTCTACACCACGGCCCACGTCGCGCTGCGCGTCGTACTGGGCGAGCTCCTCGACGTACGACCCGGGAGCCTGACCTTCACCCGCGAGCCCTGCCCGTGCTGCGGGGCCCCGCACGGGCGTCCGGCGCTGTCCGGCGCCCCCGTGCCGCCGCTGCACTTCTCGCTGTCGCACACCCGCGGCCGGATCCTGATCGCGACCGCGCCGGTCCCGGTCGGCGCGGACGTCGAACTGCGCCCGGAGCCGGCGGCCGTACCGGACCTGCTGTCCGTCCTGCACCCGGGGGAGCGGGCGGAGATCGAGGCGGCGGGCGGTCCGACGGGGGACCCGACGGCGCGGGCGGCAGCGTTCGGGCGCATCTGGGCCCGCAAGGAGGCGTATCTGAAGGGCCTGGGCACGGGCCTCGGGCGGGCGCCGCACCTGGACTACGTGGGCGGCCAGTCGGAGGGGCGGAAGGAGGTGGTGGGGGCCACCGTCGAACCGACGGCGCACAGCCGCCCGGCCACGCACCACCACCGCCCGGCCGACTGGGCCTTCTACGACCTCCCCTGCGGCCCGGCCCACCACGGCGCGGTAGCCCTGAAGTCCTCCCCCCGCGCCGGCACCGAGCCGCCGATCCTGCACCACCTCACGGTCGACTCGCTTGCCGCAGCCGCAGCCGCAGCCGCAGCCGCAGCCGCAGCCGCCACCGCCACCGCAGCTGCAGAGGCCGCAGCCGGCACGGAGGCCGCTGCGGGCAGCGTCGGCGGCCCGACGCGGGCGTGAGGCGCAACAGCCCGCGAAGCAAGGTTAGTTAACCCTCCAAACTGGTGCGAATGTCATCAGGGTGGAGGGCCGGCCTCCTCCTCTGCACCCTCAACGGCGCCCCTACCCCACCCCCATAGGACCCCTCTACGACCCTCAAGGCGGTCAGCTCGCCGTATAGCGGACGGAGTTGGCCGCCCTTCGGACAACTGTCGGTCAAATCCTTGTTGCATACCTGTCAATCAGGGCTGCTCGCTGGCACGCTCACTCCCGCACCACCCCCCACACAGATCCCCCACGCGTAACAGCGAAGGAGCCCGCGTGACCCGCCAGCAGTCCTCGCGCCGTACCCCCCGTACCACCGCCCGAGCCGCCGCCCTGATCGCCTCGGCCGCCATGGTCGTCGTCGGAGTCCAGACCGGATCCGCCAACGCCGACGCCCAGCGCGAAGCGGGCGCGACCGCGCTCGTGCTCTCCGGTGGCCAGCGCGCCGCCGCCATCCAGGACGCCCAGGCCGGCGCCGCCGCCACCGCCAAGGCCATCGGCCTCTCCGGCCAGGAGAAGCTGGTCGTCCGGGACGTCGTCAAGGACGCGGACGGCACCGTCCACACCCGCTTCGAGCGCACGTACGAGGGCCTGCCGGTCCTCGGCGGCGACCTCGTCGTGCACGAGAAGAAGAACGGCGCCCGCTCGACCTCCAAGGCGACCAACGCCCGGATATCGGTGGCGAGCACGACCCCGGCCGTCGCGGCCGCCACGGCCAAGCAGGCCGCCGTCGCCTCCGCCGACGCCAAGGGCGCCGCCGCCTCCACCGCCCGCAAGGTGATCTGGGCCGCCACCGGCAAGCCCGTCCTCGCCTGGGAGACCGTCGTCGGCGGCCTGCAGCACGACGGCACCCCGAGCGAGCTGCACGTCATCACCGACGCGAACACCGGCAAGGAGCTGTACTCCTACGAGGCCATCGAGACCGGCGTCGGCAACACCCAGTACAGCGGCCAGGTCACCCTCGGCACGGCCTCCGGCTTCACGCTGACCGACACCGCCCGCGGCGGCCACAAGACGTACGACCTGGCCGGCGGCACCAACGGCACGGGCACCCTCTTCACCAACTCCACCGACACGTGGGGCAACGGCCTGGCGACCAACCGCGAGACCGCGGCCGCCGACGCCCACTACGGTGCGGCCGTCACCTGGGACTTCTACAAGAACGAGCTGGGCCGCAACGGCATCCGCGGCGACGGCGTCGCCGCCTACAGCCGCGTCCACTACGGCAACGCGTACGTCAACGCCTTCTGGTCCGACTCCTGCTTCTGCATGACGTACGGCGACGGCACGAACAACCTCAAGCCGCTCACCTCCCTCGACGTGGCCGGCCACGAGATGTCCCACGGCCTGACCGCCTCCACCGCGGGTCTGCGCTACAGCAAGGAGTCGGGCGGCCTGAACGAGGCCACCTCCGACATCTTCGGCACCTCGGTCGAGTTCTACGCGGCCAACTCCACGGACGCCGGCGACTACCTCATCGGCGAGAAGATCGACATCCGCGGCAACGGCACCCCGCTGCGCTACATGGACAAGCCCAGCAAGGACGGCAACTCCGCCGACTACTGGTCCAGCAGCGTCGGCCGCCTCGACGTCCACTACTCCTCGGGCCCGGCCAACCACTTCTTCTACCTGCTGTCCGAGGGCAGCGGCGCCAAGACCCTGAACGGCGTCTCCTACAACTCCCCGACCTACGACGGCTCGACCCTGGCGGGCATCGGCCGCCAGAAGGCCTACAAGATCTGGTACAAGGCCCTGACCACCTACATGACCTCCTCCACCAACTACGCGGGCGCCCGCACCGCCACCCTCTCGGCGGCCACGGACCTGTACGGCGCGGGCAGCGCCGAGTACAACGCGGTCGCGGCGACGTGGACGGCGATCAACGTGAAGTAAGGGCCATTACAGCCTGAGGGCCGCGCGGCACACGTGAGTGTGCCGCGCGCTCCGTTTCCAGGGCGCCGCTACTTCACCACGAGCGGCAGGAAGGGGCTGGGAGTCCCGTGCCAGGACACGTGGAGAGCTTCGCGAGCACGCGTGCAGGCGACGAAGAGCAGACTCAACTCGCCCAGCATGTCCTCACGGTGTTGCTGCAGATCCACGTCCTCCGCGGTGACGGCGCTCTGCATCGGCACCACTCCGTCGTTCACACCCGCCACGACCACGCAGCGGAACTCGAGACCCTTCATGCGATGCATGGTGCCGATCCGGACCCCCGCTCCCGTCACGGGTGACGAGCCGAGCACCGTCGCCCGATGTCCGGACTGCTCCAGAGCCATGGCGATGTCCTTGCCCAGCTGGACGTACCGTACGGCGATGCCGATCTCGTGCGGTGCCACACCGGAGCCGGTCCATTCCGCGATCCGCGCCACCAGGCCGGCGATCTCCTCGGACCTGCTGGACGCCCCGCCGAGCTCCGGTACGGCCCCTCGATAGGCGGACCGGTACCCGGTGAGTGAGTCCTCTCCGCCGTCCATGTCGTCGACCTGCGCCTTCGCCACCAGGCGGGTGGCCCAGGTCAGGATCTCCTTCGTGGTCCGGTAGTTGATACGCAGCCGGGTCGACCGACCGGTCACGGAGATCCCGAGGGCGCGCAGCGACACCCGGTTGCCGTAGATCCGCTGGTGCGCGTCGCCCGCGATGAACAGATCGTCCGCCCCCGGAGCGACCGAGGCGCGCAGCACGCGCCATTGGGCCGGGTGGAGGTCCTGTGCCTCGTCGATCACCACATGGCGGTAGCGGCGGGGCGCCGCCTGCTCGTCGAGGATCCGCGCGGCCTCGGCACACACCTGCAGGAACGTCCACTCGTCCGCCTGCCGGAGTTCCTGGGTGAACGCCGCCACGGCCCGCCACACTTGGGCGCGCTTCAGAGGGCTGAGCGGGGTTCCCCGCCCGGTCCGGGGCGCCTTCAGATACTCCTCGGGCGACCGGAGGTCCTGCGCCAGGACGACCTGTCGCCATTCCTGGTCGAGGAACACGTCGGTGAAGTCGATGTCCAGCTTGCGGGCGACCCGGGCCCAGCGTGCGGCGATCTCCCGCTGTCCGGTCACCAGGGCGAGCGGAGCCCCGCGGTTCTCCCGGACGATCTGATGGGCCAGGGCGTCGACGTTGACGACCTGGATCTTCGCGCGCAGACCCGGTTCGGGGATGAGGAGTTCGAGGTTGCTCTGCAGATCCGCCGCGAGGTCCTTGGTGAAGGTGGTCACGAGGATCGATGCGTCGGGGGCGTCTGCCGGCAGCCGTCGGGCGAGGTGGAGGGCGCGGTGGAGGGCGACCACCGTCTTCCCGGTCCCGGGCCCGCCCGTGACCCGGGCCGGTCCCGAGTACGCAGAGTGGTAGGCGATCCGGCGCTGGCTGGGGTGCAGGAAGACCCGCCATGCGTCGAACGGGCGGGAGAGGATGTCGAGGAGCTCGTCGGGGCCCGACACGAGCGCGATGCGACCCTGCGACCGTGCCATGGCGGCGGAGAACTCGTCCTGCTCCGAGAGCGCCCCAGGAGGCGCGCCTGCCGAGGTGGTGGCCGAGGTGGTGGCCGAGAGCTGCGGGTCCGAGGACTGCTCCAGCTGCACCACGACGACCTCGCGCCACACATCCTCCGGCTTCATCCCGGCAGCCAGGCCTGCCAGCACGTCGTACTGCTGTTCCGGAAGGATCTTGTGGAGTGCGTCGAGCTGGGCCTCGTCGCTCAAGTGCCTGACCAGCGGCAGCAGGTCCGCGTCGACGCCCAGACGGATCAGATCCTTGTCGGACACGTGCGCGAAGAGTCGCCGGGTGCCTGCCGGGGCGGTCTCGGCGACCGCTTCGGCCCCGGCGGTCGCGTACTCCAGGCCGACATCGTCCCGAAGCTCGATGCCCTGCGTCGCGGAGTTGACGGTCGCCCGGTGCTTGACAGCCCAGGCGATGGCGTCGTCGTGGGCCATGACCTTGAGCAGCAGGAAGCTGTCCCCGGCCTCGGGAGCCAGCACCACACCGCGCATGAACTGGGTGATGCGGATGGTCCGGATCCGCGGGTCGCGGCACTTCTCCAGCTTCTCCAGGTGCAGGCCGGCGTGCCGGTGCTGCCGGAACTTGTCGAAGACCTCGTGGACACGTTTCTGGACGGGTTTCTCGAGCTTGGCGAATTCCAGGAGGAAGTCCCTGTGGATCCCCAGCGTCGCCATGGCACGCGCCCCCGGTCGTACGGTTGTCGATTCCGCTGATCACCGTACCCGGGTGCGGCACAATTGCGGGCCGATGGGGAAGGATCGGGAGGGGACCCACGTGCACGCCCATGAGACGACGTTCAGCAAGCTGGTCAACGGTGAGACGCAGTTCCAGGTCCCGCTCTACCAACGCACCTACAGCTGGGAGCGGCCCGAACTCCAGCAGCTGTGGGACGACGTCCTCGAAGTCGTCGACGACAAGCTGGAAGGAAGGCCGCCCGCGGCCCACTTCATCGGCTCCGTGGTGCTGGCGCCGGAACGGGTCGCCGCAGGCGGGATGCAGCGCTGGCTGGTCGTGGACGGCCAGCAGCGGCTGACGACGCTCATGCTCGCTTTCACCGCGCTCCGGGACCACCACCGGGCGCGGGGAAGGGACAAGCAGGCCTCGCGCATCCACGACCTCATCCTCGTCAACGGCTATCAGGACGGGAACGACCACTACCGGCTGCTGCCGACGCAGGCCGACCGCGAGGCGTTCGTCGCGTGCGTGGAGTCGCTCCCGAAGGCCGGTGCGGCGGGCAACGTCGGCGGTGCGTACCGCTTCTTCCTCGCCGCGCTGACCGAAGGGGAGGAGGCCGCCGGCGAGGAGTGGGCGAGCGCCGTGGAGTCCGTGCTCAGGGACTTCCTCACCATCGTGTCGATCACCGCTGCCGAGGGCGACAACGTCTACCGGATCTTCGAGTCCATCAACAACACCGGTGTCGGCCTGAGCCAGAGCGACCTGCTGCGCAACTACCTCTTCATGTGCCTGCCCAACCGCGGCGAAGCCGTCTACCGCAACCTCTGGCTGCCCATGCAGGAGCTGCTCGGACCGGCCCGGCTGGAGCTGCTCGTCTGGCTCGACCTGGTCGTCGGAGGCGACAACCGGGCCAAGCAGAGCGAGATCTACCGTGACCAGAAGAAGCGTCTTGAGCCGCTGAGTTCCGACGAGGCCGCGCTGGAGGCGGAGATCGCGCGCCTGTACGTCCGGGCCGACCGCCTGATGAGGATCGTCGAGCCGGAGCGCGAGAGTGCCCCGGCCCTGCGCGAGGTGCTGGAGCGGCTCGCCCGCTGGGGCAGCCAGATGCACTATCCGTTGACGCTCCTCCTGCTCGACCGTGTGGACGACGGCACCTGCACCCCGGAGGAGGCGGCCACAGCTCTGTCGTACGCGGAGAGCTATATGGTCCGGCGCCTCTTCACCGGCCACTCCACCACGGGCAACAACCGGACCTTCATGGAACTCCCCAAGGAGGTGGACAAGGAGGCGGAGGCGGGAGGATCGATCGCGCAGGCGGTACGCCGCGCCCTTTCGGGCAAGACCGGCACACGCGTCTGGCCGTCCGACACCTGGGTACGCGAAGCCGTCCACCGACGCCCCTTCTACAAGTCCGGGCGGTCGAACCAGCGCTTCGAGATCCTTCGGCGCTTCGAGGAGAGCTACGGCGCCAGCGAGCCGGTCGACTACACCAAGGCGCAGCTCACCGTGGAGCACGTACTGCCGCAGCATCCCGCGCAGCAGTGGTTCGACCTGCTCGCCGAGGAGGCCGCCGAGGGCGAGAGCCCCGAGGAGCTGCACACCCAGCTCGTCCACACCCTGGGCAATCTCACCCTCTCCGGCGACAACGCCCGCCTGTCCAACCATCCCTTCCGCCGCAAGCAGGAGATCCTCGACTCCAGCGCCCTGCGGATGAACCAGCGCATCGCGGCCGAGGAACGCTGGGGCCGGGCGGAGATCTCCGCACGTGCCGAGGAACTGGCCGACCGGGCCGTGCGGTTGTGGCCCGGCCCCATCGACGATGTCGTCCAGGCCGATGACGAGTGGGCGGGCTGGGGAGAGCTGCGGCAGGCTCTGCTGAGCATGCCCGCGGGGACCTGGACGACGTACGGCGACCTGGCGGCGCTCATCGGTACGCACGCCGTCGCGGTCGGCGGCCACATCGCGACGAGGCCCGAGTTGCACGGCGCGTACCGCGTCCTGATGGCCGACGGCAAGATCTCCGCGGGCTTCCGCTGGCCCGACGGCCAGACGTCCTTGGGCGATCCGCGGACGGTCCTGGAGTCCGAGGGCGTCCCGTTCGACGAGTGGGGCCGCGCCCGTCGTTCCTACCGGCTCACGGCGGCGGACCTGGCCACCCTGGTGGGCAAGGACGGCTTCGAGGACGAGGCACCCGCCCAGGAAGCAGCTGCGGGCGCCGAGAGCGAGAGCGCCGCAGGCCGTTTCGAGACGCTGCTGCGTGACAACCAGACCCCCGAGACCGTGGAGGGAGTGCTGGCTGCCCTCCGTTTCTGGGAGGAGCAGGGCGGCGCCCACGACTACGGTCGCAAGAGCGAGACCAGCTGCTTCCCGACGCTGCACCTCGGCGGTCGTCCCGCGCGCTCCCTGTGGCCGATCGCCCTCTACCCGGTGACCGGCACCGTCGAGGTGGTCTTCCAGTACCTCAAGCGCCGGCCGCCTTTCGACGACGAGCTGCTGCGGCGCGAGCTGATGGCCCGCTTGAACCAGGTCCCGGGCATCGACCTCGCCGAAGCGAAGCTGGACCTGCGCCCGTCCTTCCCGTTGGAGGTCTTCGCCGAACACGGCAAGGAGATCCAGGAGGTTCTGGAGTGGTTCATCCTCACGGTCGCGCTGGCGGAGGCCCGCCGACCGGTCGACGGCGGGCGAGAAGCGACCTGACGCGGTCGATTCCGGTCTCCACCGGTCCTGCATTCCTCATCCCCGCCCCGGGCGGTCCGCCTTCGACGACCCCATCAAGCGCGCCTGACGGCCGCCCACCCACCGGGGCGCGCATCCACGCGCCCCGGCTCCGCGCCCCGAACCCGAGGGGGGACTGTCAGTGTGACCGCCTACGCTGCGCTTCCGTCCGGACAGTTGGAATGGGGAGGGGACAGGGGTGGGCGGTAACGCGTGGACGCAGACGGGCCCGTATCAACGTGATCTGGCAGCTGCCTTCCGGCAGGCCCAGGAGGCGAGCCTGGCGGAGGACGACCACGGCTTCGAAGGACGAACCGTCGAGGAGCTGTGGCGCGATCCGGAATGGCACGAGTACATCTTCACCGGCGGTACGTGCACCGTGCTGGACTTCCCCGACATGGTCGACGCCACGGATCAGAGTGATGGGCCGTTCATGCGGCCGCTGACCGACAGCGAAGTGCGGGCATGGTCTCCGGGGGGCCGGCCCACCTACGAGGACTGGGACGAGGCCCTCGACACAGGGCGGTTGGAGTTCCCCGACCGCGCGCAGGGGAACTGCGTGGTGCTCTATCGCGAGGGCCGGCCGGACCTGATCGGCTACTGGGGAGTGACCGCCGACTAGCCGGACCGCGTCGCTCCCGCGTGAGGCCCTGGGACCCGTCCCAGGGCCTTCCTCGTCGCCTGCCCCAACCTGCACCGATGCCCCACGGCCCGGGCCGCGACCAGGCCGCGACCCCTGTCGTACGGCTGCTCGGCGCCGCCCACGCCGCGCATACAACAAGACCCCGTCCTCAGCGTTTCCGCTGATGGCGGGGTCTTTTGGCACTTCCTGCGAAGTGCCCCCGGCAGGATTCGAACCTGCGCACACGGCTCCGGAGGCCGTTGCTCTATCCCCTGAGCTACGGGGGCGTTGCCGCGTTCGGCGGCGACGGGTAGAACCCTACCAGCTCCGTGCGGGTGCCTGTGAACAGGTATTTCCGCCGCGTCACCATGGGGGTGTTCCCCCGCACGGGTCGGAAGTGGGCAAAACCCGGACGCAGCCTCTCCCCTCGACCTACTCTCGAGGTGTGTCAGGCGTGTCCGGGCGGGTGCTGGTTGTCGATGACAACCGGGTGATCCGTCAGCTGATCAGGGTCAATCTCGAACTCGAGGGCTTCGAGGTGGTGACCGCGGCCGATGGTGCCGAGTGTCTGGATGTCGTGCATCAGGTACGTCCTGATGTCGTCACCCTCGACGTCGTCATGCCCCGGCTGGACGGGCTGAAGACCGCGGCGCGGTTGCGGTCCGATCCCCGGACCAGCCACCTGCCGGTGGCGATCATCAGTGCCTGCACCGAGTACGAGACGGACGGTGGGGGAGTCTCCGGGGTCGACGCGTTTCTTGCCAAGCCCTTCGAGCCGACCGAGCTCGTGCGGGTCGTGCGTCAGCTCATCCACCACGAACGGCGCGGGCGTCGCGACGGAGCCGCCGGTCAGGATGCCGGTCAGGACGCCGGTGAGGAGCCGCCCGCAGCGGACGCCAGACACGAAGGCGGACACGAAGGCAGGCACGACGGCAGATACGACGGAGGACACGACGGCAGGCCCGGGGCCGGGAGTGCCGCCAGCTGTGGGCTTCCGCGGCCGACGCCTTCTTCGTAGGGGACAGGCACCGGGAGCCAGTCAGCCGGAGCCAGTCAGTCAGTAGGAGTCCTTAGGCGTAGGCGTAGGCGTAGGCGCAGGCGTAGGTCGGCGTCCTTCGGCGTCGGCGCGTGCAGTGTGTGCAGTGCGTGCAGCGGAGGCGTAAGGGGGGCGTCCGCATTCGCTGCTGCCGCCCACATGCCGAAACCGGTTCGCGTTCGGCCCCCCCTCCTCCCCTAGGCTGGTCCCGTGACCCCCGCGGACCTCTCCCTCACCGTGCTGCACGCCGTGCGCCGTGCGGTTGACGAGGGTGCGCTGATCGTCGACGTGCCTTCGAGCGTCAAGGTCGAGCGGCCTCGGGGAGGCGGTGTCGGGGACTACGCCAGCAGTGTCGCGCTCGGGCTCGCCCGGCCGGCCGGGCGTTCGGCGCTCGATGTCGCCGCGATCCTCGAGGAGCGGCTGCGCGACCGCCCCGGGATCCGGGCCGTCGACATCACCGGGCCCGGCTTCCTCAACTTCACCCTCGACGGGGACAGTGACGGCGTCGTCGTTCGGGACGTCCTCGCCGCCGGGGCTCGCTACGGGTGTTCCGACGCCCTCTCCTCCGACCGCGTCCGTCTCCTGCCTGCCCTCGAGCCCCGCGCCGCGGTCCTCACCGAGACCGTGCTCCGGTTGCTGCGCAGCCAGGGGGCCGATGCCGCCATCAGCCCCGGCGGCGAGCGGCTCGCCGTGCTTCCCGCTTCCGTCGACGGGACCACGGTCGGGGCGCGCGGGGACGCCGGTGATCTTCCGGACGACGTCATCCGCTGGGCCTTCCTCCGGCCCGCCGCGCACGACCGCGTCCTGCCCGGCGCGCCCCTCCTCGTGCAGCACGAGCGCAATCCGCTGTTCCGCGTGCGGTACGCGCACGCCCGGGCCCGGGCGCTGCTCCGGAACGCCGCTCAGCTCGGGTTCGCGCCCGCGTACGAGGAGTCCGTCGACGCGGCCGGGCTCCTCTCCCTCCTCGGCGATCACCCCGCCGTCCTGCTCTCCGCCGCCCGCCTGCGCGCCCCCGGTCGGGTCGCCCGGCACCTGGAGGCCGTCGCCGACGCGCTTCTCGCGTTCCAGCACACCGTTCTGCCCCTCGGCGACGAGAAACCCTCGGCCGCCCACCGTTCCCGGCTCGCGCTCGCCGAAGCCGCCGGGGTGGTGCTCGCCGGTGGCCTCTCCCTGCTCGGCATCAGCGCTCCCGACCAGATCTGAAAGACGCAGACCATGAGCCGTTCCGCACACCCCGCCGGGCCCCGTCACGCCGATGTCCTTCCCGAGGGGCACTACTCCGCCCCGCCCGCCGACCTCAACCGTCTCGACCCCAAGGTCTGGGCGCGGACCGTGCAGCGGGGCGAGGACGGGGTCGTGACGGTGGGCGGGCTCCGCGTCACCGAGCTGCGTGAGCAGTTCGGCACGCCCGCGTACTTCCTCGACGAGGACGACTTCCGGGCCCGCTGCCGCGCCTGGGCCGAGGCCTTCGGGCGCGATGCCGACGTCTTCTACGCGGGGAAGGCGTTTCTTTCGCGGGCCGTCGTCCGGTGGCTGAAGGAGGAGGGGCTCAATCTCGACGTCTGTTCGGGTGGCGAGCTCTCCACCGCGCTCTCCGCCGGCATGCCGCCCGAGCGCATCGCCTTCCACGGCAACAACAAGTCCGCCGAGGAGATCCAGCGGGCCGTCGAGGTCGGCGTCGGGCGGATCGTGCTCGACTCCTTCCACGAGATCGTCCGGGTGGCTCATGTCGCCCAGTCGCTCGGGAAGCGGCAGCGGGTGCAGATCCGGGTGACCGTCGGCGTCGAGGCGCACACGCACGAGTTCATCGCCACCGCCCACGAGGACCAGAAGTTCGGCATCGCCCTCGCCGGGGGGCAGGCCGCCGAGGCCGTGCGGCGGGCGCTGTCCCTCGACGGGCTGGAGCTCATCGGGATCCACTCGCACATCGGCTCGCAGATCTTCGACATGGCCGGCTTCGAGGTGTCCGCGCGGCGTGTCGTGCAGCTGCTCGCCGAGGTGCGCGACGAGCACGGGGTCGAGCTGCCCGAGATCGACCTCGGGGGTGGGCTCGGGATCGCCTACACGAGCGACGACGATCCTCGCGAGCCGCACCACATCGCGAAGGCGCTCAGCGAGATCGTGACGAGGGAGTGCGAGGCCGCCGGGCTCCGTACGCCGCGCATCTCCGTGGAGCCCGGGCGCGCCATCGTCGGGCCCACCGCGTTCACGCTGTACGAGGTGGGGACCGTCAAGCCGCTCGAGGGGCTGCGTACGTACGTCTCCGTCGACGGCGGCATGTCGGACAACATCCGCACCGCGCTCTACGACGCCGAGTACAGCGTCGCGCTGGTCTCGCGTACGAGTGACGCCGAGCCCATGTTGTCCCGTGTCGTCGGCAAGCACTGCGAGAGCGGCGACATCATCGTGCGCGACGCTTTCCTGCCCGCCGACGTCGCGCCCGGCGATCTGATCGCCGTGCCGGCCACCGGGGCGTACTGCCGCTCCATGGCGAGCAACTACAACCACGCGCTCCGCCCGCCCGTCGTGGCCGTGCGGGACGGCGAGGCGCGGGTCGTCGTGCGGCGCGAGACGGAGGAAGATCTCCTGCGTCTCGACGTCGGGTGACGAAATAGTCCAGCGACGGAATAGCCGAGTGATGGAATTCGTGTCTCACGATTCGGACTCATGGGGGAATCCTCCGTCCGGTGAGTGAGACTGGTTCCCACCGTGGGGCAATCGGGGATCCTCCCGCTCCCGGGGACCGTGGAAGAGCGACCGTGGACGTGGTCCACGGGTCGAGTCGTGCGAGAGACGAGGTCGGATGATGCGTACGCGTCCGCTGAAGGTGGCGCTGCTGGGCTGTGGAGTGGTCGGCTCAGAGGTGGCGCGCATCATGACGACGCACGCCGACGACCTCGCCGCGCGCATCGGCGCGCCGGTCGAGCTCGCCGGCGTCGCGGTCCGCCGGCCCGACAAGGTCCGCGCGGGCATCCCGGCGGAGCTGATCACCACCGACGCGACCGCCCTCGTCAAACGCGGGGACATCGACGTCGTCGTCGAGGTCATCGGCGGCATCGAGCCCGCCCGCAGCCTGATCACCACCGCCTTCGAGCACGGCGCCTCCGTCGTCTCCGCCAACAAGGCGCTGCTCGCACAGGACGGCGCGAGCCTCTATGCCGCCGCCGACGAGCACGGGCAGGACCTCTATTACGAAGCCGCCGTGGCCGGAGCGATTCCGCTGATCCGGCCGCTGCGCGAGTCGCTCGCCGGCGACAAGATCAACCGGGTGATGGGCATCGTCAACGGCACGACGAACTTCATCCTCGACAAGATGGACTCCACCGGCGCCGGCTATCAGGAGGCCCTGGACGAGGCCACCGCGCTCGGCTACGCCGAGGCCGACCCGACCGCCGACGTCGAGGGCTTCGACGCCGCAGCCAAGGCCGCCATCCTCGCCGGGATCGCCTTCCACACCCGCGTACGCCTGGACGACGTGTACCGCGAGGGCATGACCGAGGTCACCGCGGCCGACTTCGCCTCCGCCAAGCAGATGGGCTGCACCATCAAACTGCTCGCGATCTGCGAGCGGGCCGCCGACGGCGAGTCCGTCACCGCGCGCGTGCACCCGGCGATGATTCCGCTCAGCCACCCGCTCGCCTCCGTCCGCGAGGCGTACAACGCGGTGTTCGTCGAGGCGGAGGCCGCCGGGCGGCTCATGTTCTACGGCCCCGGCGCCGGCGGCTCGCCGACCGCCTCGGCCGTTCTCGGCGACGTCGTCGCCGTCTGCCGCAACCGTCTCAACGAGGCGACGGGCCCCGGCGAGTCCGCGTACACCCAGCTGCCCGTGAGCCCCATGGGTGACGTGGTGACGCGGTACCACATCAGCCTCGACGTGGCCGACAAGCCGGGCGTCCTCGCCCAGGTCGCGACGGTCTTCGCCGAGCACGGCGTATCCATCGATACGGTGCGCCAGCAGGGCAAGGACGGCGAGGCCTCCCTCGTCGTCGTCACCCACCGCGCGCCCGACGCCGCCCTCTCCGGGACCGTCGAGGCGCTGCGCAAGCTCGACACCGTGCGCGGTGTCGCCAGCATCATGCGTGTTGAAGGGGAGTAAAGGACCCATGACCAGCAAGGGCACCCACCAGTGGCGCGGCATCATCGAGGAGTACCGGGACCGCCTTCCGGTCACGGACGCGACGCCGGTCGTCACGCTTCGTGAGGGCGGTACGCCGCTCGTCCCCGCTCAGGTCCTGTCCGAGCGCACGGGCTGCGAGGTGCACCTCAAGGTCGAGGGCGCCAACCCCACCGGCTCCTTCAAGGACCGGGGCATGACCATGGCCATCTCCAAGGCCAAGGAGGAGGGCGCGCAGGCCGTCATCTGCGCGTCCACCGGCAACACCTCCGCCTCCGCCGCGGCCTACGCCGTGCGCGCGGGCATGGTGTCGGCCGTGCTCGTCCCGCAGGGCAAGATCGCGCTCGGCAAGATGGGCCAGGCCCTCGTGCACGGCGCGAAGATCCTCCAGGTCGACGGCAACTTCGACGACTGTCTGACGCTGGCCCGGGCGCTCTCCGAGAACTACCCGGTGGCGCTGGTCAATTCGGTGAACCCGGTTCGTATCGAGGGCCAGAAGACCGCCGCCTTCGAGATCGTGGACATGCTGGGCGACGCCCCCGACATCCACGTCCTCCCGGTCGGCAACGCCGGCAACATCACGGCCTACTGGAAGGGCTACCGGGAGTACGCCGCGGACGGCGTCGCCACCCGTACCCCGCGCATGTGGGGCTTCCAGGCCTCCGGCTCCGCGCCGCTCGTGCGCGGCGAGGTCGTGAAGGACCCGTCGACGATCGCCACCGCGATCCGGATCGGCAACCCGGCCTCCTGGGACTACGCGATCGCCGCGCGCGACGAGTCCGGCGGCTTCATCGACGAGGTGACGGACCGTGAGATCCTGCAGGCGTACCGCCTGTTGGCCGCCCAGGAGGGCGTCTTCGTCGAGCCGGCCTCGGCCGCCTCGGTCGCCGGTCTGCTGAAGGCCGCCGCGCAGGGCAAGGTCGACCCGGGCCAGACCATCGTCTGCACGGTCACCGGCAACGGCCTCAAGGACCCCGACTGGGCCGTCGCGGGCGCCCCGCAGCCGGTCACCGTCCCGGTCGACGCCGCGGCCGCCGCCCAGCGGCTCGGTCTGGCCTGAAACAGCTCAACGCCTCGCCGTTCCTGATCTAGAGTCAAACCCGATCAGGAACCTACATAGGCGCACAGGTTGGCGCGCGACACGCATCGTGCGCCTCCTGTGCGCCCTATGTCGCCACAGAACCTTCCTTCGATAGGCTGTACCGAACCCGCCCCGCCGCATATGCGCGGTGTCGTTGCCGTCGTCGCCCGTGAGGCGCGAACGGCCCCCGGGTTCCACGTACTTCCTTCGAGCCACCCCGCAAGTCAAGGAGAGTCATCGAGCGATGGCCGGTCCCGCCTTCCGCGCCGCCGCCGTACGGGTGCGCGTTCCCGCCACCAGCGCCAACCTCGGCCCGGGCTTCGACGCCTTCGGCCTGTCGCTGGGGCTCTACGACGACGTCGTCGTCCGGGTCGCCGACTCCGGGCTGAACATCGACATCGCCGGAGAGGGCGCCGACAACCTTCCCCGCGACGAGAGCCACCTGCTCGTCCGCTCGATGCGTACGGCCTTCGACCTGCTCGGCGGGCAGCCGCGCGGCCTCGAGGTCGTCTGCGCCAACCGCATCCCGCACGGCCGCGGCCTCGGCTCCTCCTCCGCCGCCATCTGCGCCGGCATCGTCGCCGCGCGCGCCGTGACCATAGGCGGCGACGCGAGGCTCGACGAGGCGGCCCTGCTGGAGCTCGCCACCGAGATCGAGGGCCACCCCGACAACGTCGCCGCCTGTCTGCTCGGCGGCTTCACCCTCGCCTGGACCGAGGCCGGGGCCGCGCGGGCGATCAGGATGGACCCCTCCGATTCCATCGTTCCGGTGGTTTTCGTGCCCGGGAAGCCCGTACTGACCGAGACCGCCCGCGGGCTGCTCCCGCGCAACGTGCCGCACGTGGACGCCGCGGCCAACGCCGGCCGTGCCGCCCTGCTCGTCGAGGCGCTGACCCGCCGCCCCGAGCTGCTGCTCGCGGCCACCGAGGACCGGCTGCACCAGGAGTACCGGGCGCCCGCGATGCCCGAGAGCATCGCCCTTGTGAACCGGCTGCGGGCGGACGGAGTGCCCGCGGTCATCTCCGGGGCGGGCCCCACGGTGCTCGCGCTGGCGGAGCCGGGGCAGGCCGACAAGGTCGCCCTCCTTGCGGGCGAGGGCTGGGCCGCGAACCGGCTCGACCTCGACGTGTCGGGTGCGAGCGTGCTGCCGCTGGCGCCCTGACGGGCCTCCCGCACGGTCCCTCCGAGCCGGGGACCGTGCGGACACGAGATTGCCGGTGACGGAGAGGGGGAATGTTTGTTGGAGCCGGTAGTGTTAACCTCAAGTCAGCACCCGACGCCTTTGTGGCGCGGTGCTGAGTGTCCCCATCCGGGACCACCAATTCTTCCGGGAGCCTCCTCCACTGCCTGAGCAGCCTGCCTGAGCAGTTTCGAGCACGCTCCGGAACCGGCACGACACCCCTCGCCTTTCTTCCTGCGTGAGGGCCGAGCAGGGGGCGCTCGGGCCGGACCCACAGCATTTCTCCCTCTTCCGCCGCACCCGGCGGGACCACCGCCCCGACACGGTCCACCAAGCAGGGCCGCTGCCGGACAGCACAACCGGTCGCCGAGCCAGATGGCCGACGTCCGCTCCAGGGAAGGACCCTTCGTGAGCGACACCACCGATCTGATGGGCGTGACTGCCGACAACAGTGTCGACAACGCCGCGCCCGCCGCAGGTGCTGCCACCGGCACCACCGCACGGCGCCGCCGCTCCGGCACCGGCCTCGAGGGCATGGTCCTGGCCGAGCTGCAGCAGGTCGCGTCCGGCCTCGGCATCAGGGGCACCGCGCGGATGCGCAAGAGCCAGCTGATCGAGGTCATCAAGGAGGCGCAGGCCGGCGGCTCCGCCGCGCCCGCCGCCAAGTCCGGCGACGCCGCCGCCGAGACCAAGCCGAAGCGCCGCGCCACGTCCAAGGCGCGTACGGCCGACACCGCGGCCGAGGCCGCGCCGAAGGCCGAGAAGGCCGAGCCGGTGGCCCAGCAGCAGATCGAGATCCCGGGCCAGCCGGCCTCCGACGACGCCCCCGCCGGTGAGCGCCGCCGTCGTCGCGCCACCGCCCCCGCCGGCTCGCCGGAGGGCGCGGAGCCCAAGGCCGAGGCCGCGCAGGCGGTCAAGACCGAGGCCCGTACCGAGGTCAAGACCGACACGCAGGCCGACACCAAGGCCGAGGGCGCCGTCGACACCGCCGAGGGCCGCGGCCGCCGTGACCGCGGCGAGCGGGGCGAGCGCGGTGACCGCCGCGACCGCCGTGACCGTCAGCGCGACCGCGGCAAGGGCGACGACCAGCAGGGCGGCGGCCAGGGCGGCCAGCGCAAGGAGCGCCAGGGCCAGGGCCAGGGCGCCCAGGGACAGCAGGGCGGCCAGCAGGCCGGACCGCTGGACGACGACGACTTCGAGGGCGGCCGCCGCGGCCGTCGTGGGCGCTACCGCGACCGTCGCGGGCGTCGCGGCCGTGACGACTTCGCCGCCGGCGAGCCGCAGGTCTCCGACGACGACGTGCTGATCCCGGTCGCGGGCATCCTCGACATCCTCGACAACTACGCGTTCATCCGGACCTCCGGCTACCTGCCCGGCCCGAACGACGTGTACGTCTCCCTCGCCCAGGTCCGCAAGAGCGGTCTGCGCAAGGGCGACCACGTCACCGGTGCCGTGCGCCAGCCGAAGGAAGGCGAGCGCCGCGAGAAGTTCAACGCGCTGGTGCGCCTCGACTCGGTCAACGGCATGGCGCCGGAGTCCGGTCGCGGCCGCCCCGAGTTCAACAAGCTCACCCCGCTGTACCCGCAGGACCGCCTCCGTCTGGAGACCGACCCGGGCGTGCTGACCACGCGGATCATCGACCTCGTGTCGCCGATCGGCAAGGGCCAGCGCGGTCTGATCGTGGCCCCGCCGAAGACCGGCAAGACCATGATCATGCAGGCGATCGCCAACGCGATCACCCACAACAACCCCGAGTGCCACCTGATGGTCGTCCTCGTCGACGAGCGTCCGGAAGAGGTCACCGACATGCAGCGGTCGGTGAAGGGCGAGGTCATCTCCTCGACCTTCGACCGCCCGGCCGAGGACCACACCACGGTCGCCGAACTGGCCATCGAGCGCGCCAAGCGCCTCGTGGAGCTGGGTCACGACGTGGTCGTCCTGCTCGACTCCATCACCCGCCTGGGCCGCGCGTACAACCTCGCGGCGCCGGCCTCCGGCCGCATCCTGTCCGGTGGTGTCGACTCGACCGCGCTCTACCCGCCGAAGCGCTTCTTCGGTGCCGCGCGCAACATCGAGGACGGCGGTTCGCTGACCATCCTGGCCACCGCGCTGGTCGACACCGGCTCGCGCATGGACGAGGTGATCTTCGAGGAGTTCAAGGGCACCGGCAACATGGAGCTCAAGCTCGACCGGAAGCTCGCCGACAAGCGCATCTTCCCGGCCGTCGACGTCGACGCCTCGGGTACGCGCAAGGAGGAGATCCTGCTCGGCAGCGAGGAGCTCTCCATCACCTGGAAGCTGCGCCGGGTGCTGCACGCGCTCGACCAGCAGCAGGCGATCGAGCTGCTGCTCGACAAGCTCAAGCAGACGAAGTCGAACGCCGAGTTCCTGCTGCAGATCCAGAAGACGACGCCCGGCGGCAACAACGACTGACGCCGAGACGTCGGTCACAGGGCGAGAGGCCGAAGCCTGACCTCGTAACCTCGCTGTGACCTGCGCAAACGACTGCGCCCACCGTGCCCCGCACGGTGGGCGCAGTCGCGTTACGGGCCGCTGTCCGTCGAAACCTCACAGGCCCCCATGCAACCCTTTCGGGTGCTTCGCCGTCACACAAGGTGAACCATAGGGCTGAGGGAAGACGATGACCGAGCAGAACAAGAGCGGCCGAATACGGGCCACCGGCCGCCGCCGCAAGGCGCCCGCCAAGGGCCGCCGCGAAGTGACCGCCGCGGCCTGGGGCGCCGCCGTGCTCGTCCTCGTCGGCGGCTCCGGACTCGGTTACGTCTACTTCAAGCTCAACGGCAACCTCAAGAGCGTCGACATCAACGGGCAGCTCGGCAAGGACCGCCCGGAGAACATCGACAACGGATCGATGGACATCCTCGTCCTCGGCTCCGACTCCCGCTCCGGCGCCAACGCCGAGTACGGCAGGGACGAGGGCGCCGCCCGCTCCGACACCGCGATGGTCGTCCACGTCTACGAGGGCCACAAGAAGGCCTCCGTGGTCTCCATCCCGCGCGACACCCTGATCGACCGCCCCGCGTGCACCGACGGCAAGGGCGGCAAGGTCGCCGCCGAGCAGCGGGCGATGTTCAACACGGCGTACGAGGTCGGCGGGCCGGCCTGCGCGGTCAAGACGGTCGAGGCGATGTCCGGCATCCGCATGGACCACTACATCGAGGTCGACTTCACCGGCTTCAAGAAGCTCATCGACGAGCTCGGCGGCGTCCGGATCACCACCAGCAAGGCCATCAAGGACTCCAAGAGCCACCTCGACCTCGAACCGGGCACCCACACCCTCGACGGCGAGCAGTCCCTCGGCCTCGTCCGCACCCGCAAGAGCGTCGGCGACGGCAGCGACCTCGGGCGCATCCAGCTCCAGCAGGCCTTCATGAAGGCCTTCATCGAGCAGGTGAAGAGCATCGGCGTCTTCTCCGACCCCAAGAAGCTGCTCGACCTCGCCGACACCGCCACCAAGGCCATCACACCGGACTCCGAGCTCGACTCCGTCAACGAGCTCATGGGCTTCGCCAAGGGGCTCTCCGGCATCGGCGCCAAGGACGTGCACATGGTGACCCTGCCCGTGGAGTACGACCCGCGGGACCCGAACCGCGTCGTTCCCCTGGAGGCCCAGGCGAAGCAGGTCTGGACGGCCCTCGAGGCGGACCGGCCGATCCCCGCGTCGGCCACCAGGAACGCGGCCACCGGCCAGGCCCAGGGCCTCGTGAAGTAGCCCGGAGGCGTTCCAGGACCCGCCCCGGAGCAGTCAGGAATAGTTCCGGCCCGACCCCGGTTTTGGGAGATGCGGCCGGTCCTGGCAGACTGGTACGTCGGCCCCGGTTCACGCATGTGCATCCCGCACGGGCGACCCGGAGCCCTCCCGGAACTAGGAGACACCTTGAAGCGCGAGATCCACCCCGAGTACGTCGAGACCCAGGTCAGCTGCACCTGTGGCGCGTCGTTCACCACCCGCAGCACCCTCACCGAGGGCACCATCCGTGCCGAGGTCTGCTCCGAGTGCCACCCGTTCTACACGGGCAAGCAGAAGATCCTCGACACCGGCGGCCGCGTCGCCCGCTTCGAGGCCCGCTTCGGCAAGGCTGCCGGCTCCGCCAAGAAGTAGCGAGCCACTGCGCCGGTCGTCGGCTGCCCCTGTGCGGGGTGGCCGGCACCGGCGCTTTGCCGTCCCGTAGCAACTTACGAAAACCCAGGAGCCCCCGATGTTCGAGGCGGTCGAGGAACTGGTCGGCGAGCACGCCGACCTCGAGAAGAAGCTCGCCGACCCTTCGGTCCACGCCGACCAGGCAAACGCGCGCAAGCTGAACAAGCGGTACGCGGAGCTGACCCCGATCGTCGCCACCTACCGCTCCTGGAAGCAGACCGGTGACGACATCGAGACGGCGCGCGAGCTGATGCACGACGACCCCGACTTCGCCGCCGAGGTCAAGGAGCTGGAGAAGCAGCGCGAGGAGCTGACCGACAAGCTGCGGCTGCTGCTCGTCCCGCGCGACCCCAGCGACGACAAGGACGTCATCCTGGAGATCAAGGCCGGCGCCGGCGGCGACGAGTCCGCCCTGTTCGCCGGTGACCTGCTCCGCATGTACCTGCGCTACGCCGAGCGCGTCGGCTGGAAGACCGAGATCATCGACTCCACCGAGTCCGAGCTCGGCGGCTACAAGGACGTCCAGGTCGCCGTGAAGACCAAGGGCGGCAACGGGGCCACCGAGCCCGGCCAGGGCGTCTGGGCGCGACTCAAGTACGAGGGCGGGGTGCACCGCGTGCAGCGCGTGCCCGCCACCGAGTCGCAGGGCCGCATCCACACCTCCGCGGCCGGTGTGCTCGTCACGCCGGAGGCCGAGGAGGTCGACGTCGAGATCCACGCGAACGACCTGCGCATCGACGTCTACCGCTCGTCCGGCCCCGGTGGCCAGTCCGTCAACACGACCGACTCCGCCGTCCGCATCACGCACCTGCCGACCGGCATCGTCGCCTCCTGCCAGAACGAGAAGAGCCAGCTCCAGAACAAGGAGCAGGCCATGCGCATCCTCCGCTCCCGGCTGCTCGCCGCCGCGCAGGAGAAGGCCGAGGCCGAGGCCGCCGACGCCCGCCGCAGCCAGGTCCGCACCGTCGACCGCTCCGAGAAGATCCGGACGTACAACTACCCGGAGAACCGCCTCTCGGACCACCGCGTCGGCTTCAAGGCGTACAACTTGGACCAGGTGCTCGACGGCGAGCTCGACGCGGTCATCCAGGCCTGCGTGGACGCCGACTCCGCGGCCAAGCTCGCCGCGGCGTAACACCCCCGTACAGCCCCCACCCGCACCACGGAGGACCAGCGTGAACCTGCTGCTTGCCGAGGTGGCCCAGGCCACCCAGCGGCTGGCCGACGCCGGCGTTCCCTCACCGCGTTTCGACGCCGAGGAGCTCGCCGCGTTCGTGCACGGCGTCAAGCGGGGGGAGCTGCACAACGTCAAGGACGCGGACTTCGACGCCCGCTACTGGGAGGCCATCGCGCGCCGCGAGGCGCGCGAGCCGCTCCAGCACATCACCGGCCGGGCGTTCTTCCGCTACCTGGAGCTGCAGGTCGGCCCCGGCGTCTTCGTGCCGCGTCCCGAGACCGAGTCGGTCGTCGGCTGGGCCATAGACGCCGTACGGGCCATGGACGTCGTCGAGCCGCTCATCGTCGACCTGTGCACCGGCTCCGGCGCCATCGCGCTCGCCATGGCGCAGGAGGTGCCGCGCTCGCGCGTGCACGCGGTGGAGCTCTCCGACGACGCGCTGGTGTGGACCCGGAAGAACGCCGAGGGCTCGCGCGTCACCGTCCACCAGGGCGACGCGCTGAGCGCGCTGCCGGAGCTCGACGGGCAGGTCGACCTGGTCATCTCCAACCCGCCGTACATCCCGCTCACCGAGTGGGAGTACGTCGCGCCCGAGGCCCGCGACCACGACCCGGAGATGGCCCTGTTCTCCGGCGAGGACGGCCTCGACACCATCCGGGGCATCGAACGCACCGCGCACCGGCTGCTGCGGCCCGGCGGGCTCGTCGTCATCGAGCACGCGGACACCCAGGGCGGCCAGGTGCCGTGGATCTTCAACGAGGAGGCCGGCTGGGCTGACGCCGCCGACCACCCCGACCTGAACAACCGGCCGCGCTTCGCGACCGCCCGCAAGGCCACACCATGACCAGGCACGACGTGTACGAGGAGGACCGGGACTGATGGCTCGGCGATACGACTGCAACGAGGCGACGGACCGGGCGACGGGTCTGCGTGAGGCCGCGTCCGCCGTACGCCGCGGCGAGCTGGTCGTGCTCCCCACCGACACGGTGTACGGGATCGGGGCGGACGCCTTCAGCTCGGAGGCCGTCGCGGACCTCCTCGCCGCCAAGGGGCGGGGCCGCAACATGCCCACGCCCGTCCTCATCGGCTCCCCGAACACCCTCCACGGCCTGGTCACCGACTTCTCCGAGATGGCGTGGGAGCTCGTCGACGCGTTCTGGCCGGGCGCGCTGACGCTGGTGGCCAAGCACCAGCCCTCGCTCCAGTGGGACCTCGGGGACACCCGCGGCACCGTCGCGATCCGGATGCCCCTGCACCCGGTCGCGATCGAGCTGCTCACCGAGGTCGGCCCGATGGCCGTCTCCTCGGCCAACCTGACCGGGCACCCGTCGCCGGAGGACTGCGACGCGGCGCAGGGCATGCTCGGCGACTCCGTCTCCGTGTACCTCGACGGCGGCCCGACGCCCGGCATCGTCCCCTCGTCGATCGTCGACGTGACGGGCAAGGTGCCGGTGCTGCTGCGCGAGGGCGCGCTGTCCGCGGAGGAGCTCCGGAAGGTGGTACCCGACCTCGAGGTGGCCCCGTGAGCGGAGCGAACAACCGAGGACTGGCACAGTGACCGTCCCTGAGGGGCGTGGCATAGCGGGGCACGAGCACGACGGCAGTACCTTCCGCATCCTCCACGTCAGCACCGGCAACGTCTGCCGCTCGCCGATCACCGAGCGGCTGACCCGCCATGCCCTGATCGACCGCCTCGGGGACCCCCTGGGCGGCGGTCTGATCGTGGAGAGCGCGGGCACCTGGGGGCACGAGGGCGCCCCGATGGAGACCAACGCGGAGCTGGTCCTCGCGGACTTCGGCGCGGACTACAGCGGCTTCATGGGCCGCGAGCTCCTCGACGAGCACGTGATCCGCGCCGACCTGGTCCTCACCGCGACCCGCGACCACCGCGCGCAGGTCATCTCGATGGGCCACTCGGCGGGTCTGCGCACCTTCACCCTGAAGGAGTTCACCCGCCTCGTCCGCGCGATAGACCCCGCCACGCTCCCCGACCCGCGGGGCGCCCACGGCACGGTCGACCGCGCCCGCGCCCTGGTCCGCGCGGCCGCCGCTCTACGCGGGTGGCTCCTGGCCCCGTCGGCGGAGGCGGACGAGGTGAACGACCCGTACGGCGCCCCGATCACGTTCTTCCGCTCGATCGGCGACGAGATCCAGCAGGCACTGGATCCGGTGGTGACGGCGCTTACGGGGGTACAGGCCCGACGCTGACGGCGCTTACGGGGGTACAGGCCCGACGCTGACGGCGCTTACGGGGGTACAGGCCCGACGCTGACGGCCCCTGTGGGGGGCTGTCGGCGGTCTCGGCGGGGTTTCGGGGGTGGGTTGGTCCGGGTGGACCACTGGGGGAGCGGGGGCGGCTCTGCGTGCCTACAGTGGGTTTCTGGTCATACTCACCGCACGGAGTGCCCCATGCCGGTCACCGCGCCTCCCGAAGACGAGCTCGACGTACTGCGCCGCCAGGATCCCGAGGTTGCCGATGTGCTGCTCGGGGAGGCGCGGCGGCAGGGGGACAGCCTGCAGCTGATCGCAGCGGAGAACTTCACCTCGCCGGCGGTGCTCGCCGTGCTGGGGTCGCAGCTGGCCAACAAGTACGCCGAGGGGTACCCCGGGGCGCGCTACCACGGCGGCTGCGAGTACGTCGACGCCGCCGAGCGGATCGCGGTGGAGCGGGCGACCGCGCTGTTCGGGGCCGAGCACGCGAACGTGCAGCCGCACTCCGGTTCCTCCGCCGTGCTCGCCGCCTACGCCGCGCTGCTGCGCCCCGGGGACACCGTGCTCGCCATGGGGCTCGCGTACGGAGGGCACCTGACGCACGGCTCGCCCGCGAACTTCTCGGGGCGCTGGTTCGACTTCGTCCCGTACGGCGTCGACGCGGAGACCGGGCTCGTCGACTACGAGCAGGTCGCCGCGCTCGCGCGGCACCACCGGCCCAAGGCGATCGTGTGCGGGTCCATCTCGTACCCGCGGCACCTGGACTACGGGATCTTCCGTGACATCGCCGACGAGGTCGGGGCCTATCTCATCGCCGACGCCGCACACCCTCTCGGGCTCGTGGCCGGGGGCGCGGCGCCCAGTCCCGTTCCGTACGCGGACGTCGTCTGCGGCACCACCCACAAGGTGCTGCGCGGTCCCCGCGGCGGGCTGATCCTGTGCGGGTCGGAGCTCGCCGAGCGGGTGGACCGGGCCGTGTTCCCGTTCACCCAGGGCGGGGCGCAGATGCACACCATCGCCGCCAAGGCGGTGGCCTTCGGCGAGGCGTCCACTCCCGCCTTCACCGCGTACGCCCATCAGGTGGTGGAGAACGCCCGCGTGCTCGCCGCCGCGCTCGCCGCCGAGGGCTTCGCGCTGACCACGGGCGGGACGGACACGCATCTGATCACCGCCGATCCCGCGCCGGTCGGGGTCGACGGACGGGCCGCCCGCGCCCGGCTCGCCGCCGCCGGCCTGGTGCTCGACACCTGCGCGCTGCCGTACGGGGACGGGCGGGGCATCCGCCTCGGCACGGCGGCCGTCACGACGCAGGGCATGGGGGCGCCGGAGCTGGCGCGGATCGCCGCGTTGTTCACCGCCGCGCTGCGGGACGACGCGGAGGAGACGGCGCGGGTACGCGCGGAAGTACGCGACCTCGCCGGGCGATTTCCCCCGTATGGACGGTAAAACGGCGGCCTCCGCAACCGTTCGCGGCACCCGGATGTCCTCAAGCATGGGGACGGCCCGGCTAGGGTGTGGGGCTGAGATGGCCAGCGATTCCTGTGGGGCAGCCCGTGCGTGATTACCTGCTGACGCTCTGTGTCACGGCCGCGGTGACCTATCTGCTGACCGGTCCGGTGCGGAAGTTCGCCATCGCGACCGGGGCGATGCCGGAGATCCGTGCCCGCGACGTACACCGAGAACCGACTCCGCGGCTCGGTGGCATCGCCATGTTCTTCGGCCTGTGCGCGGGACTGCTCGTCGCCGACCACCTGCAGAACCTCAACAGTGTCTTCGAGCTGTCCAACGAGCCCCGCGCGCTGCTCTCCGGCGCCGCGCTGATCTGGCTGATCGGCGTCCTCGACGACAAGTTCGAGCTGGACGCGCTGATCAAGCTCGGCGCGCAGATGATCTCCGCCGGCGTGATGGTGATGCAGGGTCTGACGATCCTGTGGCTGCCCATCCCCGGCGTCGGCACGGTCGCCCTCACCCAGTGGCAGGGCACGCTGCTCACCGTCGCCCTGGTCGTCCTCACCATCAACGCCGTGAACTTCGTCGACGGCCTCGACGGCCTCGCCGCCGGCATGGTGTGCATCGCCGCCGCCGCCTTCTTCCTCTACGCGTACCGGATCTGGTTCGGCTACACGATCGAGGCCGCCGCGCCCGCGACCCTGTTCGCCGCGATCCTCATGGGCATGTGCCTGGGCTTCCTGCCGCACAACATGCACCCGGCGCGGATCTTCATGGGCGACTCGGGCTCGATGCTGATCGGTCTGATCCTCGCCGCCTCGGCCATCTCCATCACGGGGCAGGTCGATCCGGACGCGCTGAAGATCTTCGAGGGCTCCACCAAGGCGGCCACGCACGCGGCCCTTCCGGTCTTCATCCCGCTGGTGCTGCCGCTGACCATCATCGCGATCCCGATGGCCGACCTGGTGCTCGCGATCGTGCGCCGTACGTGGAAGGGCCAGTCGCCGTTCGCCGCGGACCGCGGCCACCTGCACCACCGGCTCCTGGAGATCGGGCACTCGCACAGCCGTGCGGTGCTGATCATGTACTTCTGGTCCGCGCTCATCGCCTTCGGCACGCTGGCCTACTCGGTGCACTCGACGTCGATGTGGATCGTCCTCGCCGTGGTCTTCCTGAGCGCGGTCGGTCTGGTGCTGCTCCTGCTGCCGCGGTTCACCCCGCGCGCCCCGCGCTGGGCCGAGGCGGTCGTTCCGCCGCGCTACCGGCGCCGCAAGCCGGCTCCAGAACCGGAGCCGGTCGTCGGGGAGGGGAAGGCCGTCGAGGAGGATCTGGCCGCCGAGGAGGAGAAGGTGCCCGTCCCGGCCGGGGTCAACGGAGCGACCGCCATCGGTCATCGTTCGCGGTTCTCCGACCGGAGTAAGGCCGGGGCGCGAGGTTGACGAAAGCCTCATCGGGGGCCAATACCAGACAACCTGCCTCGCTGTCGTGCACACACGCGCGGACTCACTCTCACGTGTGAGAGTTGGCACACCCCCCGAGTAAAGACCTATTCAAATAGTTTGTGATACGGTTCACGAGACCCGGCGACAGTGCCGAAGGACCGTAGTGCGACGGTCCGTTGGCCCCGAGACCCACCTCGGACCGGGCTTACGCTCGTCCATGACGACACCATCGCCCCCTCCAGCAAGCGGAGACACCGCCATGCCGTCCAACGACGCACGCACCCTGCTGCACACCGCAGTCCCCACCGCCGCCGTAGGCGCCATCGCCACGGTCGTCAGCGGTGTGGTCGCCGGTGGCAAGGGGGCGCTCGGCGCCGTCGTCGGCACCGCGGTGGTCCTTCTCTTCATGGGCATCGGGCTGGTGGTTCTGCAGCGGACGGCGAAGAAGCTTCCGCAGCTGTTCCAGGCCATGGGGCTGATGCTCTACACGGCCCAGCTGCTGGTGCTCTTCATCTTCCTGGCCTTGTTGAAGGACACCTCGGCGTTCGACTTCAAGGCCTTCGCCTTCACGCTGCTCGCTACGACCATCGTGTGGGTCGCCGCCCAGGCCCGGGCCTATATGAAGGCCAAGATCATGTATGTCGACCCCGAGAACACGGGGCCGAAGTCGTGAAGGGTAGGGCCGGGATAAAGACGCGTTCGGCTTCCTGCTATCGTCCGGTGCCAACTGCGGCACTGCGGGCGCGGGCATCCGAAGCGGCGCCTGTCCCAGCGCGAGGCTCGATGCCGAACCGCCGCCCCCTTATCCGTAAGACCAGTCCAGTGCCGACCCGCGGCTGCGTGCCGCGCCGACACAACGAGGTTGCCGTACCTATGCGCCACGCTGAAGGAGCCCGCGGTGAGTGCTGACCAGACGCTTGCCTTCGACCCGGATTGCCACATCTTCACCGGATGTGGCTTCCCGGCGCCGGGCCTGCACACGTTCATGTACGAGCCCATCTTCACCGTGGGCAGCTTCGAGTTCACCAAGCCGATGCTGCTCGCCATCCTGGGCTCGATCGTGGTCGTCGGCTTCTTCTGGGCCGCGTTCAACAAGCCGAAGCTGATCCCCGGCAAGATGCAGATGGTCGGCGAGGCCGGCTACGACTTCGTCCGCCGCGGCATCGTCTACGAGATCATCGGCAAGAAGGACGGCGAGAAGTACGTCCCGCTGATGGTGTCGCTGTTCTTCTTCGTCTGGATCATGAACCTGTGGTCGATCATTCCGGTCGCCCAGTTCCCGGTCACCTCGCTGATCGCCTTCCCGGCGGCCCTCGCGCTGATCGTCTACGTGCTCTGGATCTCGCTGACCTTCAAGAAGCACGGCTTCGTGGGCGGCTGGAAGAACATCGTCGGCTACGACAAGTCGCTCGGCCCGATCCTTCCCCTGGTCGTCGTTCTCGAGTTCTTCTCGAACCTGCTCATCCGGCCCTTCACGCACGCGGTCCGACTGTTCGCGAACATGTTCGCCGGTCACCTGCTGATCGTGATGTTCTCGCTGGCCACCTGGTACCTCATGAACGGCATCGGCTTCGTCTACGCCGGCGCCTCCTTCGTGATGGTCATCATCATGACCGCCTTCGAGCTCTTCATCCAGGCCGTCCAGGCGTACGTCTTCGTCCTCCTGGCCTGCAGCTACGTCCAGGGCGCGCTCTCCGAGCACCACTGAGCCGGCCCGGCCAGCAGCACCACCCCCCTTACCAACAGTCGTCCGGTGGCCAACCCCCACCGGGTCCTTGAAAGAGAAGGAAGAACCGGCATGTCCGCTCTCGAGACTCTCGCCGCCGTCAACGGAAACGTCGCCTCCATCGGCTACGGCCTCGCGGCCATCGGCCCCGGCGTCGGCGTCGGCATCATCTTCGGTAACGGCACCCAGGCCCTCGCCCGTCAGCCCGAGGCGGCCGGCCTGATCCGTACCAACCAGATCATGGGTTTCGCCTTCTGTGAGGCGCTCGCCCTCATCGGCATCGTCATGGGCTTCGTCTACAAGTAAGCCGGACCGACAGCCCGACCCTTTTTACGGAAGGCACTGATGTGAACGCTCTGCTTCTTGCGGAAGCGGCGGAGGAGCAGCCTCCGCTCATCCCGCATCTCGACGAGCTCGTCATCGGCCTGATCGCCTTCGTCATCGTCTTCGGATTCCTCGCCAAGAAGCTCCTCCCGAACATCAACAAGGTTCTGGACGAGCGCCGTGAGGCCATCGAGGGTGGCATCGAGAAGGCCGAGTCGGCCCAGATCGAGGCTCAGAGTGTGCTGGAGCAGTACAAGGCTCAGCTCGCCGAGGCCCGCCACGAAGCCGCGCGTCTCCGCCAGGAGGCGACGGAGCAGGGCACCGCGATCATCCAGGAGATGAAGGCGGAAGGCCAGCGCCAGCGCGAGGAGATCGTCGCCGCCGGTCACGCCCAGATCGAGGCCGACCGCAAGGCCGCGTCCGCCGCGCTGCGTCAGGACGTCGGCAAGCTCGCCACGGACCTGGCCGCGAAGCTGGTCGGTGAGTCCCTCGAGGACCACGCCCGCCAGAGCCGCACCATCGACCGCTTCCTCGACGAGCTCGAGGAGAAGGCCGAGGCCGTCCGATGAACGGAGCGAGCCGCGAGGCACTGGGTGCCGCACGCGAGGCCCTCGACGCGCTGACCGACAACACGTCGGTCGACGCGGCGAAGCTCGCCGGTGAGCTGGCCGCGGTCACCGCACTGCTCGACCGCGAGGTGTCGCTGCGCCGGGTCCTGACCGATCCCGCGCAGTCGGGCGAGGCCAAGGCCGAGCTCGCGCAGCGACTCCTCTCGGGCCAGGTCGGCGGCGAGACCGTCGACGTGGTGTCCGGGATGGTGCGCTCCCGCTGGTCGCAGTCGCGTGACCTGGTGGACGGCGCCGAGGAGCTGGCGAACATCGCCGACCTCACCGCCGCCCAGAAGGCGGGCGTCCTCGACGACGTCGAGGACGAGCTGTTCCGCTTCGGCCGGATCGTCTCCTCCAGCCCCGAGCTCCGCTCGGCGCTGACGGACAAGACCGCGAAGGCCGCCGCCAAGGGCGAGCTGCTGCGCAGCCTGCTGGGTGGCAAGGCCAACGCCGTCACCGAGCGTCTGGTCGTCCGTCTGGTGACCCAGCCGCGGGGACGTAGCCTGGAAGCGGGACTCGAGTCCCTGTCCAAGCTCGCCGCGGCGCGCCGGGACCGCATGGTCGCCGTCGTCACCTCGGCGGTGCCGCTGAGCGACGCACAGAAGCAGCGCCTCGGCGCCGTGCTGGCCAAGCTGTACGGCCGCCAGATGCACCTGAACCTGGACGTGGACCCCACGGTCCTCGGCGGGATCACGGTGCGGGTGGGCGACGAGGTCATCGACGGCACCATCGCCGAGCGCCTCGACGAGGCGACGCGGCGACTGGCCGGCTGACCTCGGCCACAACTCAAAAAGCATCACCAGCGGCCCGGTTGGGCCGTGCAGAGATTGCAGAAGATTCCTGGGGGTCGGCCCCCAGACCCCTTAAGAAACTTCGGGCCCAACAAGGAGAGCAGGGAACCCAGATGGCGGAGCTCACGATCCGGCCGGAGGAGATCCGGGACGCGCTGGAGAACTTCGTCCAGTCGTACCAGCCGGACGCGGCCTCGCGCGAGGAGGTCGGCACGGTCAGCCTGGCCGGCGACGGTATCGCGAAGGTCGAGGGTCTTCCCTCGGCCATGGCGAACGAGCTGCTGAAGTTCGAGGACGGCACCCTCGGTCTCGCCCTCAACCTCGAGGAGCGCGAGATCGGTGCCATCGTCCTCGGCGAGTTCAGCGGCATCGAGGAGGGTCAGTCGGTGCAGCGCACCGGCGAGGTCCTCTCCGTAGGTGTCGGTGAGGGCTACCTGGGTCGCGTCGTCGACCCGCTCGGTAACCCGATCGACGGTCTCGGCGAGATCGCGACCGAGGGCCGCCGCGCCCTCGAGCTGCAGGCCCCCGGCGTCATGCAGCGCAAGTCGGTCCACGAGCCGATGGAGACCGGCTACAAGGCCGTCGACGCCATGACCCCGGTCGGCCGTGGTCAGCGTCAGCTGATCATCGGTGACCGTCAGACCGGCAAGACCGCGCTGTGCATCGACACGATCATCAACCAGCGTGACAACTGGCGCTCGGGCGACGTGAACAAGCAGGTCCGCTGCATCTACGTCGCCGTCGGCCAGAAGGGCTCCACCATCGCCGCCGTCCGCGGTGCCCTGGAGGAGGCCGGTGCCCTCGAGTACACGACCATCGTCGCCGCCCCGGCGTCCGACCCGGCCGGCTTCAAGTACCTGGCGCCGTACACCGGTTCGGCCATCGGTCAGCACTGGATGTACCAGGGCAAGCACGTCCTGATCGTCTTCGACGACCTGTCGAAGCAGGCCGACGCCTACCGCGCCGTGTCGCTGCTGCTGCGCCGCCCGCCGGGCCGTGAGGCCTACCCGGGTGACGTCTTCTACCTGCACTCCCGCCTGCTCGAGCGCTGCGCCAAGCTCTCGGACGAGCTGGGTGCCGGTTCGATGACCGGTCTGCCGATCGTCGAGACCAAGGCCAACGACGTCTCGGCGTTCATCCCGACCAACGTCATCTCCATCACCGACGGCCAGTGCTTCCTGGAGTCCGACCTGTTCAACGCCGGCCAGCGTCCGGCCCTGAACGTCGGTATCTCCGTCTCCCGTGTCGGTGGCTCCGCCCAGCACAAGGCGATGAAGCAGATCTCCGGTCGCCTCCGCGTCGACCTGGCCCAGTTCCGTGAGCTGGAGGCGTTCGCCGCCTTCGGTTCCGACCTGGACGCCGCGTCGAAGTCGCAGCTGGAGCGTGGTCAGCGCATGGTCGAGCTGCTCAAGCAGGCTCAGTACCAGCCGATGCCCACGGAGAACCAGGTCGTGTCGATCTGGGCCGGTACCACCGGCAAGATGGACGACGTCCCGGTGGCCGACATCCGCCGCTTCGAGGCCGAGCTGCTGGCGTACCTGCGCCAGAACCACTCGGGCCTCATGACCTCCATCCGTGAGGGCGGCAAGATGTCGGACGACACGCTGCAGTCCGTCGCCGACGCGATCGCGGAGTTCAAGAAGCAGTTCGAGACCTCTGACGGCAAGCTGCTCGGCGAGGACGCTCCCGCCGCCGTCAACGTCTCGAAGTGACGACGGAAGGGACCTGACTCATGGGAGCGCAGCTCCGGGTCTACAAGCGTCGCATCAAATCCGTCACCGCGACGAAGAAGATCACCAAGGCGATGGAGATGATCGCCGCCTCGCGCGTCGTCAAGGCGCAGCGCAAGGTGCAGGCGTCGACTCCGTACGCGACCGAGCTCACCCGCGCGGTGACCGCGGTGGCCACGGGTGCGAGCGACAAGCACGCGCTGACCACCGAGGCGGAGAACCCGACTCGCGCCGCGGTCCTGCTCCTCACGAGCGACCGCGGTCTGGCCGGCGCCTTCAACTCCAACGCCATCAAGGCGGCGGAGCAGCTCATCAAGAAGCTGGAGGGCGAGGGCAAGGCGGTCGACATCTACGTCGTCGGTCGCCGTGGTGTCGCGCACTTCAACTTCCGTGAGCGCAAGCTGGCCGACACGTGGACCGGCTTCACGGACGAGCCGTCGTACGCGGACGCCAAGAAGATCGGCGAGCCGCTGATCGAGGCGATCGAGAAGGACACGGCCGAGGGTGGTGTGGACGAGCTCCACATCGTCTACACCGAGTTCATCTCGATGATGACGCAGACGGCGGTCGAGGCCCGGCTGCTGCCCCTCAGCCTCGACGAGGTCGCGAAGGAGGCCGGCGAGTCGGACACGCTCCGTCCGCTGTACGACTTCGAGCCGTCGGCGGAGGACGTTCTCGACGCCCTTCTGCCGCGCTACGTCGAGAGCCGGATCTACAACGCGCTGCTCCAGTCCTCGGCCTCGAAGCACGCCGCCACGCGGCGTGCGATGAAGTCGGCGACCGACAACGCGGGTGAGCTGATCACCAACCTCACCCGACTTGCCAACGCGGCCCGCCAGGCCGACATCACCCAGGAAATCAGCGAGATCGTCGGTGGCACTGCTGCCCTGGCCGACGCGACCGCGGGGAGTGACAAGTAATGACGACCACTGTTGAGACGGCCGCCGCCACGGGCCGCGTCGCCCGGGTCATCGGCCCGGTCGTCGACGTGGAGTTCCCCGTCGACGCGATGCCGGAGATCTACAACGCGCTGAACGTCCAGGTGCCGGACCCGTCCGGTCAGGGCACCAAGACGCTGACCCTCGAGGTCGCGCAGCACCTCGGTGACGGCATGGTCCGCACCATCTCGATGCAGCCCACCGACGGTCTGGTCCGCCAGGCCCCGGTGACCGACACGGGCTCGGCCATCACGGTCCCCGTCGGTGACGTCACCAAGGGCAAGGTGTTCAACACCCTGGGCGAGGTCCTCAACGAGGACCCCTCCACGGTCGCCTCCGCCGACCGCTGGGCGATCCACCGCAAGGCCCCGGCCTTCGACCAGCTCGAGTCCAAGACCGAGATGTTCGAGACCGGCCTGAAGGTCGTCGACCTTCTCACCCCGTACGTCAAGGGTGGAAAGATCGGTCTGTTCGGTGGTGCCGGTGTCGGCAAGACCGTTCTGATCCAGGAAATGATCATGCGTGTGGCGAAGCTGCACGAGGGTGTGTCGGTCTTCGCGGGCGTCGGTGAGCGCACCCGTGAGGGCAACGACCTCATGGTCGAGATGGAGGAGGCCGGCGTTCTCGACAAGACCGCGCTGGTCTTCGGCCAGATGGACGAGCCCCCGGGCACCCGTCTGCGCGTGGCCCTGGCCGGTCTGACCATGGCGGAGTACTTCCGCGATGTGCAGAAGCAGGACGTGCTGTTCTTCATCGACAACATCTTCCGCTTCACCCAGGCCGGTTCCGAGGTGTCGACCCTGCTCGGCCGTATGCCCTCCGCGGTGGGCTACCAGCCGAACCTGGCCGACGAGATGGGTCTCCTCCAGGAGCGCATCACCTCGACCCGTGGTCACTCGATCACCTCGATGCAGGCGATCTACGTCCCCGCCGACGACCTCACCGACCCGGCGCCGGCGACCACCTTCGCCCACCTCGACGCGACGACGGTTCTCTCCCGTCCGATCTCCGAGAAGGGCATCTACCCGGCCGTGGACCCGCTGGACTCCACGTCCCGGATCCTGGACCCGCGCTACATCGCGCAGGACCACTACGACGCCGCCATGCGCGTCAAGGGCATCCTGCAGAAGTACAAGGACCTCCAGGACATCATCGCGATCCTCGGTATCGACGAGCTGAGCGAGGAGGACAAGCTCGTTGTCCACCGCGCCCGCCGTGTCGAGCGCTTCCTGTCCCAGAACACCCACGCGGCGAAGCAGTTCACCGGTGTGGACGGTTCGGACGTTCCGCTCGACGAGTCGATCGCCGCGTTCAACGCGATCTGCGACGGTGAGTTCGACCACTTCCCGGAGCAGGCCTTCTTCATGTGTGGTGGTCTCGAGGACCTCAAGAAGAACGCCAAGGAGCTCGGCGTCTCCTGAGCCCCGTGCTCGCCTTGAGGGGGGCGGGATCGGTCCCGCCCCCCTCGCCACGCCCCCTAGAATTGATCCCAACACCCGGCAGCACCGCCGGGTGGTGACCCGAGGAGCCAACCTTGGCTGCTGAGCTGCACGTCGAGCTGGTCGCCGCGGACCGGAGTGTCTGGTCCGGCGAGGCCACCCTGGTCATCGCGCGTACCACCTCCGGCGACATCGGCGTCATGCCCGGTCACCAGCCGCTGCTCGGTGTGCTGGAGTCGGGCCCGGTGACCATCCGTACGAGCGAGGGCGGCACGGTCGTGGCCGCTGTCCACGGCGGATTCATCTCCTTCGCCGACGACAAGCTGTCTCTGCTCGCGGAGATCGCCGAGCTGGCGGACGAGATCGACGCCCAGCGCGCCGAGCGCGCGCTGGAGCGGGCGAAGTCGGACGAGGATGCCGCCGCCGAGCGGCGCGCCGAGGTCCGGCTGCGCGCGGTAGCGGTCCGCTAGCGGACCGCGCCCGAGAGTTGTGCCCTCAGCCGCGGCACGGCTGGAATTTTCCAGACCGTGTCGCGGCTGAGGCGATGCATATGCAGGTTGTATTCGGTCTGGCCGGGTCCACCGGTTACGGGAAGCGGCGAGGAGGTCGGTGAAGATGTTCCTCGCGCTGCTCGTGTGCGGCCTGGTCGTCGCACTGGTGGTGATCGGGCTCTTCGTCTTCGGCTTGCGCCGCAGACTGATCCAGCGTGCCGGCGGGACCTTCGACTGTTCCCTGCGCTGGAACGTGCCGGAGGCCCCGGACCCCAGCGGCAAGGGCTGGGTGTACGGGGTCGCGCGGTACAGCGGGGACGAGATCGCCTGGTTCCGGGTCTTCTCGTACGCCCCTCGTCCCAAGCGGGTGCTGGAGCGCTCGGCCATCGAGGTCCTGGAGCGCCGGATGCCGGAGGGCGAGGAGGAGCTGGCGCTCCTTTCGGACTCCGTGATCCAGGGCTGTCTGGTGCGCGGCACCCGGCTGGAGCTGGCGATGAGCGAGGACGCCCTCACCGGCTTCCTGGCCTGGCTGGAAGCAGCACCGCCCGGCCAGCGAGTGAATGTGGCCTGATCGGCCTCTCGCTGGATGGGGGTCCCCCCGGACGGAGTCTGGGGGAGAGTGAATGTGGCCTGATCGGCCTCTCGCTGGATGGGGGTCCCCCCGGACGGAGTCTGGGGGAGAGTGAATGTGGCCTGATCGGCCTGGCCTGATCGGCCTCTCGCGGTGGACGTGTGAAGCGGGGACGGCGTGCTGCGCCGTCCCCGCTTCGTCGTACGGGCTAGTTCAGCCCGCTGTTGATGGCGCCGACGAGCTCGCCGTTGGTGCTGTCGCCGCTGAACTCCCAGAAGAAGGCGCCGCCCAGGCCCTGGTTCTTGGCCCAGCCCATCTTCGAGGTGACGGTGGCGGGGGTGTCGTAGCTCCACCAGTTGGTGCCGCAGTGCGCGTAGGCGGTGCCGGCGACCGTGCCGTTGGCCGGGCAGGAGTTCTTGAGGACCTTGTAGTCCTCGATGCCCTGCTCGTAGGTGCCCTGGGCCGGTCCGGTGGCGGTGCCGCCGGGGGCGGACTGGGTGACGCCGGTCCAGCCGCGTCCGTAGAAGCCGATGCCGAGCAGCAGCTTGCCGGCCGGGACGCCCTTGGCCTTGTACTTGGCGATGGCCTCGGCCGAGTTGAAGCCCTGCTGCGGGATGCCGGCGTACGAGGTGAGCGGGGAGTGCGGGGCGGTCGGGCCCTGCGCGGCCCAGGCGCCGAAGAAGTCGTACGTCATCACGTTGAACCAGTTCATGTACTGCGCGGCGCCCGCGTAGTCGGTGGCGTCGATCTTGCCGCCGGAGGAGGCGTCGGCGGTGACGGCCGCGGTGACGAGGGCGCTGGAGCCGAACTTGGCCCGCATCGCCTGCATCATGTTCTTGAAGGCGTTCGGGCCGCTGGTGTCACAGGACAGGCCGCACGCGTTCGGGTACTCCCAGTCGAGGTCGATGCCGTCGAAGACGTCGGCCCAGCGCGGGTCTTCCACCAGGTCGTAGCAGGACTGGGCGAAGGCGGTCGGGTTCTGGACGGCCTGGCCGAAGCCGCCGGACCAGGTCCAGCCGCCGAAGGACCAGATGACCTTGATGTTCGGGTAGGCCTTCTTCAGCTTGCGCAGCTGGTTGAAGTTGCCGCGCAGCGGCTGGTCCCAGGTGTCGGCGACGCCGTCGACGGACTGGTCGGCGGTGTAGGCCTTGTCGTAGTCGGCGTAGGAGTCACCGATGGTGCACCTGCCGCCGGTGACGTTGCCGAAGGCGTAGTTGATGTGGGTGATCTTGGCTGCGGAGCCGGAGGTCACGATGTTCTTGACGTGGTAATTGCGCCCGTAGACGCCCCAGTTGGTGAAGTAACCCATCTTCACCACGTTCGGGGGCGGGGTGCCGCCTCCGCCGCCGGTGGTGCGGACCGGGGTGGTGCCGCTGGCGGGGCCGGTCTGGTCGGCGGTGTCGCGGGCGACGACCGTGTAGGTGTAGTCGGTGCCGGCGGTGAGGGCGGTGTCGGTGTACGTCAGGCCGGTGACCGTGGCGACCGTGGTGCCGCCCCGCTTGACGTCGTAGTTCTTGACGCCCTTGTCGTCGGTGGCGGCGGTCCAGGTGAGCTTCGCCGAGGTGTCGGTGATGTTCGAGGCGACCGGGGTGCCGGGCGCGGACGGAGCGTTGTCGCCGGGCTGGGTGGAGCCGTCGCAGGAGCCGCCGTTGACCTTGCAGCCGGACGGGGAGCCGGAACCCGTGCCGTTGAAGCCGAAGGAGATGGTGGCGCCGGGGGCGAGGGTGCCGTTCCAGCCGACGTTCTTGGCGGTCCAGTGGGTGCCGGAGCTGGTGACGGTGGCGTCCCAGGCGGAGGTGACCGCGGTGCCGGAGGGGAAGTCCCACTCGACGGTCCAGGAGGAGAGGGTGGTGGTGCCGGTGTTCTTCACCGTCCACTTGCCCTCGAAGCCGGTGCCCCAGTCCTGGGTCTTGGTGTACGTGGCGGTCGCGGAGGTCGCCGCCTCTGCGGGGGCCGCGAGGCCGATCATGGCGGCCAGGGGCAGTACGAGGGCGGTGAGGCCGGCGGCGGCCCGGCGTCTCAACCCTGCTCTGCGCGTCGGTGCTTGAGTGCTCAACGGTGCTCCTCAAGTTGCGGACGGTCATGGTGGGGGTGGTCCGTGAAGGTGCGCGCGCCCCGCGAGCGTAGGAAGGTCTGGACCAATCGTCAAGAGGTCCAGACCTTCGTTGCCGCTCTTCCCCTCAGACCCCCAACTCCCGCGCCAGCACCGCCGCTTGGACACGCGACCTGAGCTCCAGCTTGCCGAGCACCTTCGAGACGTGGGTCTTCACCGTCGCCTCCGCCATCTCCAGGCGCACCGCGATCTCCGCGTTCGACAGCCCCCCGCCCAGCGCCGAGAGCACCTCGCGCTCCCGGGGTGTCAGGGCGTCGAGCACCCCGGAGGCCGGGGCCGGACGGCTCGGGGCGGCGAACTCGGCGATCAGCCGCCGGGTCACCGCCGGGGCGATCAGGCCCTCGCCGCGGGCCACCGTCCGTACCGCCTCCAGCAGGTCCTTCGCGTCCGTGTTCTTGAGCAGGAAGCCCGCCGCGCCCGCGCGCAGCGCCCCGAACACGTACTCGTCGAGGTCGAAGGTGGTCAGCACCAGGACGTCCGCGAGCCCCTCCGCCGCCACCTGCCGGGTCGCCGACACCCCGTCCAGCTTCGGCATCTGCACGTCCATCAGGACCAGGTCCGGGCGCAGTTCGCGGGCCAGCTCCACCGCGCGCTCCCCGTCGGCGGCCTCGCCCACCACCTCGATGTCGGGCGCGCTGCCCAGAATCAGCACGAGCCCGGCGCGTACCGCGCTCTGGTCCTCGGCGACCACGATCCGGATCGTCATGCCTCCGGCGTCCTCTCCTCGGCGGGCAGCACGGCCCGCACCTGCCAGATCTTCGTGCCGTCCCCGTCCGGGACCGGCCCCGCCTCGAACTCCCCGCCGAGCAGCTGCACCCGCTCCCGCATGCCGACCAGACCCGCTCCCGAGCCCGGCGCGCGAGGTCCTGGGCGGTCCCCGAAGGGGCTGGTCACCCGTACCGTGAGGGCCCGCGCGTCGCGGGCCAGGAGCACCGTGACCGTACCCGCCGGGGCGTGCTTGAGGGCGTTCGTCAGCGACTCCTGCACGATCCGGTACGCGGCCAGCTCGACCGGCGCGGGCAGCTCCTCGCCGGTCTCCTCACGGGCGTCGTCGAGGGTGAACGCCAGCCCGCTCGACGCCCCGTTGGTGCGCGCCTGGGCGAGCAGCGCCTCCAGGCCCGAGAGCCGCGGCACGGCCGCCGGCTCGGCGTCGCCGCCGCTGTCGCGGAGCAGGCCGATCAGCCGGCGCATCTCGGCGAGCCCCGCCACGCTGTTCTCGCGGATCACGGTCAGAGCCTGCCGGGTGGTGGCCTCGTCGTCGATCGACAGCGCGGCGGTGGAGTGGATGGCGATCGCCGAGAGGTGGTTGGCGACCATGTCGTGCAGTTCGCGGGCCATCCGGGCGCGTTCGGCGACCACCGCCTGCGCGCGGTCCATCTCGGCGAGCAGCGCCGTCTGCTCCGCCCGCAGCTTCGCCGCCTCGGCGGCCTCGCGGTGATTGCGCACGATCGCGCCGGTGAGGGCCGGCAGGAACGAGAGCATGCCCGACAGGACGCCCACCAGCAGTGCGATCGCGTTCTGCCACCAGATCAGCAGCACCACGGTGATCGCGACCGTGACGAGACCGGTGGTGTACGGGATGCGCCGGGCGGAGGCGGGCGGTCCGTACACCACGGCGGCGTAGACCACGTCCGTGAACATCAGGACGGTGGCGAGGTTGCCGTGGGTGAACTGGTCCGCGGCGATGGCCAGGGTGCCGACGACCAGCGCGGTGCGCGGGGCGGTGCGGCGCACCGCCTCCATCGCCGCCATCACGACCAGCGGGATCAGCGTGGCCCAGCGCTGGTCGAAGACCCGGTCGCCGGTGACGAACAGGCCGAACGACCACAGGACCAGGCCGCCGGCGAGGCCGATGAAGGCGATCAGCAGATCGTCGCGATGGGGTCGGGGGAGGCGCACGTCCCCATCCAACACGCTGCGCCCGGCCCGGACGTCCTCGCGGGGGCCGAGCCGACCCTCCGTCGAAGGATGTAGACGCGGTTCCTCACCGCCGACGACGAATCCCGCCGGTGCGGACGGGACGCTGGTGGAGCGAGGAAAGGGGACTGCTGTGATCGTCACGCTGATCGTGATCTGCGAGGTCGGCTTCTGGGTGCTGCTCGCCGCCGGCCTCGCCGCCCGCTATCTGCTCAGGATGCCGCGCACCGGTGTGGCCCTGCTGCTGTGCGAGCCGCTGCTTGAGGTCGTGCTGCTGGTCGTCACCGCGATCGACCTGAAGAACGGCGCCGACCCCAGCTGGAAGCACGGCCTGGCCGCCCTCTACATCGGCTACACCGTCGGCCATGGCCACCGCACCGTGAAGTGGCTGGACGGCCACGCCGCGCACCGCCTGGCCGGCGGCCCGCCGCCGGTGAAGCCGCCGCGCTACGGCAAGGCCCGGGCCCGCCACGAGGGCCGGGTGTGGCTCGGCTCGGTGCTGGGCGCGGCCGTGGCCTCGGGTTTGCTGCTCCTGGCGATCTGGTACGTGGGGCCCGACGGCGAGACCGAGTCGCTGTGGGCCTGGATCACGGTCGCCTGGCGGGCGGCGGGCATCCACGGCCTGATCGCGCTGTCGTACGCGATCTGGCCGAAGAAGCCGCCGAAGGGCGAGCGGACCGAACCGGCCTCAGCGGTCCCCGCCCGGGACCCAGAGGACGTCGCCGACCTCCCGGTTCGCCGTGCGAGCAAGGATGAAGAGCAGGTCTGACAGGCGGTTGAGGTAGGTGGCGGTCAGGGGGTTCATGGTCTCGCCGTGGACCTCCATCGCCGCCCAGGTGGAGCGCTCGGCCCGGCGGACCACCGTGCACGCCTGGTGCAGGAGGGCCGCGCCGGGCGTGCCGCCGGGGAGGATGAAGGAGCGGAGCTTGTCGAGCCGCTCCAGGAAGCGGTCGCAGTCGGCCTCCAGCTTGTCGACGTACGACTGCTCGACGCGCAGCGGCGGGTACGCGGGGTTCTCCACCACCGGGGTGGACAGGTCCGCGCCCACGTCGAACAGGTCGTTCTGGACGCGGACGAGGACCTTCACCACGTCCTCGTCGAGCGCGCCGAGAGCGATGGCCGTGCCGATGACGGCGTTGGCCTCGTTGGCGTCGGCGTAGGCCGAGATCCGCAGATCGGTCTTGGCGGTCCGGCTCATGTCGCCGAGGGCGGTGGTGCCCTGGTCGCCGGTGCGGGTGTAGATGCGCGTCAGATTGACCATGCTCCCAGCGTAGTTACGCGCCGGCCTTCCGGAACGTCCGTGTGCCCACCGTCACGGCGAGCGCGGTGAGTGCGACCGCGGCGAGGACGCCGTACAGCATCGTGACGGTCGCGTAGTGGCCGACGTACGCGTCCCGCACCGCGTCGACCAGGTAGCGGAACGGCATGAAGTGCGACAGGACGTCGAGCCAGCCCGGTGCGAGGGCCATCGGGAGCATCAGACCGGACAGCAGCATCGAGGGCATCGCCAGCGTGTTGATCGCCGGGCCGAACTCCTGCGGGCTCGGCAGCCGCAGCGCGAGCACGTACGACAGCGAGGCGAGCGAGAAGGTGAGCAGGGCGACGAAGCCGAAGCCGATGAGGATGCCGGCGAGCGGCGCCCGGAGGCCCATGAGCAGGGCGGCGAGGACCAGAAGGACCGACTGGAAGAGGAAGAGGGCGGCGTCCCGCAGGGTCCGGCCGAGCAGCAGCGCGAGGCGGCTGACCGGGGTGACCCGCATCCGTTCGAGGACGCCCCAGTTCTTCTCCATGATGACGGCGAAGCCCGCGAACGAGGCCCCGAAGAGGCCGAGCTGGAGCAGCAGCCCCGGCACGAGGACCTGCCAGGAGTCGCCCGCGCGGCCGAGCGGGAGCCCGGTCAGCAGCGGGCCGAAGAAGAACAGGTAGAGCAGCGGCATCAGCGCGCCGAAGAAGATCTGGAACGGCGAGCGCAGGGTCTGCCGGGCGTAGCGGCCGAAGAGGACCGCGGTGTCGTGGAGAAGCATCGCGTGGGCTCCTAGACGGCGACGGGCGTGGTGTCGACGGGCGCGGGGCCGCGCCCGGTGATGGCGAGGAAGGCGTCCTGGAGGGTGTCCGCGCCGTGCTCGGCCCTGAGCGCGGCGGGGGAGCCCTCGGCGACGACGACACCCCCGTCGATGATCACCAGCCGGTCGGCGAGGGCGTCCGCCTCGTCGAGGTAGTGGGTGGTGAGGACGACCGTGGTGCCGTACTCGTCGCGCAGTCGTCGGACCAGCGCCCACAGGGCGGCGCGGCTGCCCGGGTCGAGTCCGGTGGTCGGCTCGTCGAGGAAGAGCAGCTCGGGGCGGTGGGTGAGGCCGAGCGCGAGGTCGAGCCGGCGCCGCTGGCCGCCGGAGAGGGCGGCGGTGCTCCGGTCGAGGAGCTCGGTGAGGTCGAGGTCGCGGGCGAGTTCGTCGGCGCGGGCGGCGGCCTCGACGCGTGGAAGTCCGTAGAGCCGCCCCTGGACGACGAGTTCGGAGCGGACGGTCTCCTGCGGGTCGACGCCGCCGCCCTGGGCGACGTACCCGATCTTCCGGCGGACGCCGACGGGGTCGCGCAGCAGGTCGTGGCCGACGACGGTGGCCACCCCGCCGGTGGGCGGGAGCAGGGTGCTGAGCATGCGCAGGGTCGTGGACTTGCCGGCGCCGTTGGGCCCGAGGAAGCCGAGGATCTCGCCCGCCCGCACCGTGAGGTCGATCCCGCGGACCGCGTGCACCTCGCCCCGCTTGGTCCGGAAGGTCCGGGACAGCCCGGACGTGCTGATGATTGCCATGGCGACTACAAAAACAGAGTCTCTGAAATTTTGCAACGCCTCCAAAATTTCAGGAGGCCTAGGATGAGCGCATGGCTGAAGGGCTGAGGGAGCGCAAGAAGCGCCAGACGAAACAGCGGATCTCGGACATCGCGACCGGGCTCTTCCTGGAGCGCGGCTTCCAGGCCGTGACGGTGGCGGAGATCGCGGAAGCCGCCGACGTCTCCGTCAACACCGTCTACAACTACTTCCCGGCCAAGGAGGACCTCTTCCTCGACCGGATGGAGGGCGTCACCCACCGCCTCGCCCGGATGATCCGCGGCCGAGACGCGGGGGAGTCCGCCGCACGGGCCGTGCTCCGCGAGATCCGCGGCCATGTCACCGCGGTCTCGCCCGCGTACGGCCTGATGGACGGCTATGCCGCCTTCATGCGGGTGATCGACGACGCCCCCACCCTCCAGGCCCGGCTCATGGCCCTCCAGCAGGAGGTCCGCCGCACCACCGTCGCCGCCCTGCGCGAGGAGGTCGGCGCCGCGCCCGACGACCCGATGCCGCTGCTCGTCGGCGGGCAGATCGCCTGGATCCAGGGCGCCCTCGTCGAGTTCATCAGCGCCGAGATGACCGCCGGACGCAAGGCGACCGAGGTCTCCCGCGAAGCGCTCGACCTGCTCGACGAGATCGAGGACGTGCTCAGCCGGAAGGTGCTCGACTACGCCGTCCGCACCGGCTGAGCCGTTCACCGCCGCCCGTCCGGCCTGTCGCGAGTGTGACGTCCGTCAAACAGGACGTGACGCGCCTTACTTCTCGGTCACAACGCCGCCCGCGCCCGCTAATCTCCGCCGAAGAGCCAGAAGTGAACAGTTGTTAAGGGCATTGAGGGGTGGAAGACGTGGCCAGGAAGCTCGCCGTCATCGGGGCCGGACTCATGGGGTCCGGCATCGCGCAGGTCTCGGCCCAGGCAGGCTGGGACGTCGTCCTGCGTGACGTCACCGACGCCGCGCTGACCCGGGGCACCGACGCCATCAAGACCTCGTACGAGCGCTTCGTCGCCAAGGGCAAGATGGACGCCGGCGACGCCGAGGCCGCGCTCGGCCGGATCACCGCGACCACCGAGCTCGAGGCCGTCGCCGACGCCGACATCGTCGTCGAGGCCGTCTTCGAGAAGCTGGAGGTCAAGCACGAGATCTTCCGCTCCCTCGACAAGATCGCCAAGGACGGCGCGGTCCTCGCCTCCAACACCTCCGCCATCCCGATCACCAAGATCGCCGCGGTGACGGAGCGCCCGGAGGCCGTGGTCGGCGTCCACTTCTTCTCGCCGGTCCCGATGATGCAGCTCGTCGAGCTCGTCCGCGGCTACAAGACCAGCGACGAAACCCTCGCCACCGCGCGGGAGTTCGCCGAGTCCGTCGGCAAGACCTGCATCGTCGTCAACCGCGACGTGGCCGGCTTCGTCACCACCCGCCTCATCTCGGCGCTCGTCGTCGAGGCCGCCAAGCTCTACGAGTCGGGCGTGGCCACCGCCGAGGACATCGACATCGCCTGCAAGCTGGGCTTCGGTCACGCGATGGGCCCGCTCGCCACCGCCGACCTGACCGGCGTCGACATCCTCGTCAACGCCACGAACAACATCTACACCGAGTCCCAGGACGAGAAGTTCGCGCCGCCGGAGCTGATGCGCCGGATGGTGGACGCGGGTGACATCGGCCGCAAGAGCGGGCAGGGCTTCTACACGTACTGATGCGCAGCGCGGTCGCGTACGCGTCTCACCAGAGCCGCGTGCGCGCCCGCACAGGGGTCCGACCGCCCCAGCGCCATCGCCCTCAGGGGTGAATTTCGATATCGGTTCGCTTACAAGGCGCAACGCTTCTGCCGATGCGGCAGTCATGCGTTGCGAAGACGGGCACACGACGGAGCACTCTCGGGGAGCGCATATGCACATCAGGGGCGACCATGCCGAGCTGGTCGTCGGGGGCCGCCTCGACGTCCGCAGCGCGGCGGACGCCCGAACGGTCCTGCACTCGGCGGTCGACGACGGATCCGGCGATCTCGTGCTCGACCTGACCGGCCTCGACTCCTGGGACGCCACCGGCCTCGGGGTCATCATGGGTGCCCACCGCCGGGCCGGCCGCTGCGGCCGCCGACTGGTGCTGCGCGGGGTGCCGCCCCAGATGCAGCGCCTCCTCGTCGCCACCCGGCTGCACCGCATCCTCGCCATCGAGGGCGGCCTCGCCGCCGAGTCGCTGCCCCGCGTCTGAACGGACCGGGAGGACCGTCCGGCCCCGTCCGCCCCGGTCAGGACCAGTTCGGCCGGTCCGGACCCGTCGGACCCGTTTCGGCCCCGCTCGGAGCGGCCGGCTGAAACGACGTCACGTCACGGCCGCGACACGCGGCTGTGAAGCCGCTGTGCGAAACAGGCGTCACACCCAATCCTCACAAGACCGTGACGTCTTGGTCTCCGCGCCACCCCGGCTGTTCCCGGAACCCGCACAACCGCATAGGGTCGGCTCGCCTGCACATCGCCCGCCGCTTGGGAGCTTGGACCATGGACCCGATCAGCCGGGGACCGGAGGACTACGGTCACGACACCGAGCCCGAGGACGCCCGCCCCGGACACGCCGCGCCCGCGCCCACGTCCACGGCGCCCTCCCGGGTGCGCACCGCCCGCCTGGTCTCCGGCGGCCTCCTGCTCACCGTCAATCCCCTCGACGGCAGCGAGATCGAGGTGTGTCCGCCGAGCGAGCAGCCCCCGGCCCCGCGCCGCCGCACCGCCCGCGAGCGCGCCGAGGCCGCCCGCGCCGCCACCCCGCCCGTACCGCCCGGGCCCGCGGCCCCCGCCCTCCCGCTGCTCGAACGGCAGGAACAGCGCGAGCAGCTCGTCCAGCACCTCACCCGAGGCCGCTCCGCCCGGCTCACCGGCCCCGCCGGCTCCGGCCGCACCACCCTCCTCGACGCCGTCGCCGCCGACTGCGCCGAGGTCGCGCCCGACGGCGTCGTGCGGCTCTCCGGCCACCACCGGACCCCCACCGAGCTGCTGTACGAGCTCTTCCAGGCCGTCCAGTACGCCCCCGGCTTCCGGCCCGACCGTGAGGAACTCCTCCTGGAGGTCCGCCGGATCGGCGCCATCGTCCTCGTCGACGACCTGGAGATCGGCGGCGCCGCCCTCGACGAGCTGCTGGCCGCCACCCCCGACTGCGCCTTCCTCTTCGCCGTCACCCCCGAGACCCCCGCCGCCTCGCCCGACGCCGCCCTCGAAGAGATCGCCCTCACCGGTCTCGGCCGCGCCGCCGCCGTCGAGCTCCTGGAGAACGCCGTCGGCCGCGCCCTCACCGAGGACGAGGCCAACTGGGCGGGCGACCTGTGGTTCGAGTCCGAGGGGCTCCCGCTGCGCTTCGTCCAGGCCGGCGCCCTGCTCCGGCAGCGCGACCGGCTCCGCGTCGGCCCCGCCGAGTTCGACGCCTTCGGCGCCCTGGAGGAGGCCTTCGGCCCGTCCGGCGTCGTGGCCGCCCCGGCCGTGCCCTCCGCCGACGACCCCGACGTCGAGGTGCGCGAGATACCCCTGCCCAGCCTCGGCGAGGGCGCCGCCCCCGCCGTCCTGCTCGCCTCCCGGCTCAGCCGCGCCGCCCAGGACACCCTGCGGTTCGCCGTCGCCCTCGGCGGTGAGGTGCCGCACCAGGCGCATCTGCCCGCCCTCGTCGGCGACACCCACGCCGACGCCGCCGTCGGCGAGCTCATGTCCTGCGGACTGCTCTCCCCGGTCGGCACCCGCTACCGGCTCGCCGCCGGTGTCCTCACCCAGCTGCTCGCCCAGAACTACGAGCCCGACCCCATCGGCCGCGCCCACACCGTCGCCCAGCACTACGCCTGGTGGGCCGGCCACCCCTCCGTCACCCCCGAGCGCGCCACCGCGGAGGCCGACTCGCTGCTCGCCGCGCTCGCCGCGCTCGTTCCCGGCAGCGCCGCCGAACACGCCGGCACCGGCGTCCTGCTCGCCCGGGCCGCCGCGCCCGCCTTCGCCGCCGGACTGCACTGGGGTGCCTGGGAGCGGGCCCTGCGCGGCGGCCAGGAGGCCGCCCGGCTGGCCGGCGAGGTCGCCGAAGAGGCATGGTTCCACCACGAGTTGGGCGTTCTCGCGCTCTGCCGCGGCAGCCTGCAGCGGGCCCGCGCCGAGCTGGAGGCCTCCATCGGCATGCGCGGCGCCCTCGCCGACAAGCGGGGCACCGTCGCCGGCCGCCGCGCCCTCGCGCTCGTCGCCGACCTCACCGGCGAGAGCGCCCCGGCGGAACCCGCGCCCGCGGCGCCCGCCGCCACCGCGCCGGCCGCCACCGCGTCCACCGCGTCCACGCTGCCTGTCGCGGCCGCCGCCCCCCGGACCACCCCGCTGCCGCGCCGCGAAGGCCCCGCCTCGCCGCCCCGCGGCATCCCGGTGGCCGCTCCCCTCCCGGCGAAGCCCGCCTTCCCCGACCTCGCCCCGCCGACCCCCGCCAGGCCGATGCCCCCGGTGGCCTCGAAGGCCTCCCTGGACGCCTTCCGTGCCTTCGCGGACGAGCCCCCGACCGTCGTCGGCCCGCTCGCGGACCGCGCCCAGGACCAGGACGCCGACCGGCGGCGCGGCGGCCTGCGCGCGGGCATCCTCACCGGGGCCCGCCGCAACCTGGCCGCCGTCGGCGCGGGCGCCCTCCTCGTCGCCGTGCTCGGCACCGTGGTCACCATCGGCGCCACCTCCGGCAACGGCGACGACCCCGGCAGCGGCCGGGTGACCTCGGACAGCACGTCGAGCCAGGACGGCACCCAGGACGGCACCGGCGGCGAGACCGAGCCCACCGAGGACTCCACCAGCAGCCCCACCGGCCCGGCGTCCCCGAACCCGACCGGCACGCCCTCCCCGGGCGCGACCGGCTCGGCGGGCACCCCCTCGACCCCGTCGGGCTCGCCGTCCGCGACGGGCAGCACGCGGCCGACCGGTTCCGCTACGGTGCGGCCGCCGAAGCCGCCGACGAACTCGCCGTCGCCGAAGCCGACCGGGACGAGTGCGTCGCCGTCGACCTCGCCGACGTCCAGCCAGTCCCCCACGACGTCGCCGACCACCTCCCCCTCGTCGTCCCCCAGCACCGGCACGGGTGAGACGAGCAGCTCCGCCTCCGCCTCCCGCTCCGAGTCCGCCCCCGCCACCACGAGCGGTTCCCCGGCCTGATCCGGGTACGTCGAAGGGCCCGGGCGCGATCCCTCGCACCCGGGCCCTTCGGCGGACGTACGGCCGTTGCGGCGGCCGTCAGAACAGCCGCAGCTTGTCGTCCTCGATCCCGCGCAGCGCGTCGTAGTCGAGCACCACGCAGTCGATCCCGCGGTCCGTCGCGAGCACCCGGGCCTGCGGCTTGATCTCCTGGGCGGCGAAGATGCCCTTCACCGGTGCCAGGTGCGGGTCGCGGTTGAGCAGCTCCAGGTAGCGGGTCAGCTGCTCCACGCCGTCGATCTCGCCGCGCCGCTTGATCTCCACCGCGACCGTCGCCCCGTCGGAGTCCCGGCACAGGATGTCGACCGGGCCGATGGCCGTCGGGTACTCGCGGCGTACCAGGGTCCAGCCCTCGCCCAGGGTCTCGATGCGGTCCGCGAGCAGCTCCTGGAGGTGCGCCTCGACGCCGTCCTTGATGAGGCCCGGGTCGACACCCAGTTCGTGCGACGAGTCGTGGAGGATTTCCTCCATCGTGATGATCAGTTTCTCGCCCGCTTTGTTGACGACGGTCCAGACGCCCTGCTCGCCGGCGTCACCGTCGTAGCTCTCCTTCAGGGTGCACGGCGGGGACATCCAGTTGAGCGGTTTGTACGCCCGGTCGTCCGCGTGGATGGAGACGCTGCCGTCTGCCTTGACCAGGATCAGACGGGGAGCGGAGGGCAGGTGGGCCGTGAGCCGGCCCGCGTAGTCCACGGAACAACGGGCAATGACGAGACGCATGGTCCGCAACGCTACAAGACGGACGCGCCTCTTCGCGATTCGGGCCTTAACGCCCGCCGGGCGTACGCCCAACACCCGTCACTTATTGGCCGGTTGTGTGCCCAATCTCCTGGTGCGGGCAGGACCCGGCGCTTAACGTGGAGGACAGGAGGTCGTCGCCCGTGCACGCTGCGTGCGCGTGACGCCGGCCCCTGTCCCTGCCCGCAAGACCCCGTCCGCGGGGTCGCGAGAGGAGAACCCATGTCGCTCGACGTCTCACCGGCGCTGTTGGAACAGGCCGAGCGAGGCGAGGTCGACGAAGCCGCCTTCGTCGACTGCGTCCGGACCTCCCTGCCCTACGCATGGGAGATGATCAGTTCTCTGGTGGCACAGCTGAAGGTCGACGGCGGCGACTTCGCCGACAACCAGACGCCGCCGCCGAGTGAGCAGGCACGTGGTCAGCTGTTGCGTGCACTCGCGAGCGATGCCATCCGCGGTGCGCTGCAGCGGCACTTCGGGGTGCGTCTCGCCTTCCAGAACTGCCACCGTGTGGCGGTCTTCCCGCTGGACCCGTCGGTGGACGAGCGGCTCGCCCGCTTCACCTCCGTGCGGGCGCAGCTCCTCAACCAGTCGCCGGAACTGCGCGACTGCTGACAGGCCTGGTGCCGCCGCCCCACGTCGCGGGAGAGCGAACAGACGCCGGGCGGCGGCACGGTCCGCGCCATTCACGGATCATGGATCGGTACGTCTCAGACGAGCAGCGGGAGCACCTCGGCGCCCAGGCGCCGCACGTTCTCCTCGGTGGCCGCGAGGTCGCCGGAGCCCTCGGCGAGCAGGGCGAAGCGCGTGATGCCCGTGCGCTCGGCGGTCGCCGCGAGCCGGTCCGCCGCGAGCCGGGGCGTGCCCACCGGGTGCAGCCCGCACAGCAGCTCCGTGTACGCCACCGGGTCGCGCATCGCGCGCTGCCGGCCGTCCACCGTCACATGGGCGTCAAGGCCCCGCTTCAGCCAGCCGGGCATCGCTTTGACCAGGGCCTCCGCCGCGTCCGCGCCGTGGTCGGCGAGCTGGACCACACCGGCCGAGACATGACCGGCACCGATCCGCGCGATCGCGTCCGGGCCGTGCCCGGCCTCCCGCGCGCAACGCTTCCAGCACGCCACCATCTCGGCCTTGTCCTCGTCCCCGCAGTGCATGCCGAGCAGCATCGGCAGGCCCCGCTCGGCGGCGAGCCGCACGCTCTTCGGCGAGGTGCAGGCGACCACCACCTCCGGGGCGGCCGGGCCGCCGATCAGCTCGCCGGGGGCCGGCACCACCGCCACCTCACGGAAAGCGAATCGTTCCCCCTCGGCGCCCACACGGGACTCCCGGAGCCAGCGCAGGAGCAGGTCCAGCGACTCGGGGAAGCCCTTCTCGTACGCCGGGAGCCCCGAGCCGAACACCTCCAGGTCGATCCACGGCCCGCCCCGCCCCACCCCGAGGGTGAAGCGCCCTCCGGAGGTCACGTGCAGCAGCGCCGCCTGCTCGCCCACGGCCACCGGATGCTGGTTCGACAGGACGCTGACCGCCGTGCCCACCCGGATCCGGCGGGTGCGCCCCAGCAGGTACCCGGCCAGGGTCGTGGCCGACGGGCACACCCCGTACGGCACGAAATGGTGTTCCGCCAGCCAGACGGAGTCGAGGCCCGCCTCCTCGGCGACCTCGGCGGTCCGCACCGCCCGGTGCAGTGCTTCCCCCTGGCCCTGGCCCGGGAACTGGGCGGCCAGTACGAACGTACCCACGCGCATCGCTTCTGCCTCCTTGCGGCCGGCGCGTTCTTCCCCCTCGTGACAACTTCCCCCGAGGTCCCCTCGTACTGGCAACAACGTCTGACACGTGCCAAAGGCAACGGCCTCGCATGAAGTTCTTGCGATTTTCCGCTGATCCGCCGCGGACCCGGACCGAGCCACCCCGGCGCGGCCCGTACGCTGGACGGAACCGTCGGTGTCCCCTGCCCCCAGTGAGGTGTCGAAGTGTCCCCGCGCCACAACCGCCCCCGTGGCGGTGCGAATCCCGCACAGCAGGGCGAGTCGGGCGACCGGTACGGCGGTGCGCAGCGCACCGAGACCTGGCAGGGCGAGGAGTGGTACGTCCGCCTCGTCGCCGGCGCGAGCGCGCCGGGCAAGCGCTACCGCTGCCCCGGCTGCGACCAGGAGATCCCCTCCGGCGCCCCGCACGTGGTGGCCTGGCCCGAGTGGGGCGGCGTCGACGACCGCCGGCACTGGCACAAGGCCTGCTGGAACGCGAAGGACCGCCGCACCTCGCGGGTGCAGCGGTCCCGTAACGCGCCTCGCTACTGAGCGGGCCCGGACGCCCCTGTTCTCAGACGTCCCTGTTGTTGATCAGCGCGAACGCGCTGCCGAGCACCGCCGCCGTGATCCCGGCGATGATCAGCACCGGCTGCCAGCCCGACGGGCCCTGGTCGCTGAACGGCGCCGTCTCGCTGTAGAGCGCGATCATCTGCGACGGGATCGCGTACATGAACAGCGCCTCCTGCAGGGAGCGCAGCGCCTGGGAGAACATGAACAGCGCCGCCACCAGCGGCAGCAGCAGCACACCGATCATCACCGTGATCGCGCCGGCCGAGTGCCGCACGATCGCGCCGATGCCCATCGACAGCAGGCCGAGCAGCGCCAGGAACAGACCCACGCCCACGGTGGCCCGCAGCCATTCGCCCGCGGTCGGCTCGACCGCGTCGACCATGGCCACCTGCGCCGCGCCGACCACTCCCGCCATCACCGTGACGAGTGAGAAGACGAGCGCGAAGAAGACGATCGCCTTCGCCGTGAGCACCCGGGAGCGGCTCGGGCAGGCGGTCAGCGTCGTACGGATCATGCCGGTGCCGTACTCGGAGCTGATGCTGAGCACGCCCAGCGTGATCACGCAGATCGAGGCCGGCAGCATGCCGAAGAAACCGAGGCCGAGGGCGGACTGCTCCGCGGTCTCGGGACCCGCGGCGGCCGCGACCGCGCCCACCCCGAGTCCGAGGCCGAGCATGAGCAGCACCATGGTCCCCAGCGTCCACATCGTGGAGCGCACCGAGCGGATCTTGGTCCACTCCGAGGCGAGCGCGTCGCCGAGGTGCGCCTTGCGGACCGGGATGGGGGAGACGTACGCGTACGGGGTCGGCGTGGGGGTCGTCATCGGGCGTCCTCGGGGTTCTGGCTCTGAGGCGGGTTCTGCGCGTACGGGTTCTGTCCGGGCGGCGGCGGGGCGTACCAGCCCTGCTGCGGCACGTCCGGAATCACGTACCCCTGGTCCTTCGGCGGCTGCTGGTGCTGCGGCAGCGGCGGCTGGAGATGGGCGAGCCGGTCGTCGGTGGAGCGGTAGTCCACGGCGCCCTGCGTCATGCGCATGTACGCCTCCTCCAGGGAGGCCTGGTGCGGGGAGAGCTCCCACAGGCGTACGTCGGCCCCGTGCGCCAGGTCGCTGATCCGGGGCAGCGCGAGGCCCGTCACCCGCAGCGCGCCGTCCGGCTCGGACAGCACGCCGGCGCCGGCCTCGGTGAGCACCGTGATCAGCTTCTCCCGCTGCTGCGGATCGGTCTGCGGGGTGCGCACCCGGGCGAAGTCCGCCGAGTTCGCCGAGATGAAGTCCTTCACGCTCATGTCCGCGAGCAGCTGCCCGCGGCCGATCACGATCAGGTGGTCCGCGGTCAGCGCCATCTCGCTCATGAGGTGGCTGGAGACGAAGACGGTCCGGCCCTCGGCGGCCAGCTTCTTCATCAGGTTGCGGACCCAGAGGATGCCCTCCGGGTCGAGACCGTTGACCGGCTCGTCGAACAGCAGCACCTGCGGGTCGCCGAGCAGCGCGGCCGCGATGCCGAGCCGCTGGCCCATGCCGAGCGAGAAGCCCTTGGAGCGGCGCTTGGCCACGTCCTGCAGGCCGACCACCCCCAGCACCTCGTCGACCCGCTGGGCCGGGATGCCGGCCAGCTGGGCGAGCGAGAGCAGGTGGTTACGGGCGCTGCGGCCGCCGTGCACGGCCTTCGCGTCGAGCAGCGCGCCGACCTGCCGGGGCGCGTTCGGCAGCTGCCGGAAGGGGTGGCCGCCGATCGTGACGTGCCCCTCGGTCGGCTGGTCGAGGCCGAGGATCATGCGCATGGTCGTCGACTTGCCCGACCCGTTGGGACCCAGGAAGCCCGTGACATGGCCGGGCCTCACCTGGAAGGAAAGGTTGTACACGGCCGTCTTGGCGCCGTAGCGCTTCGTCAGGCCGACTGCCTCGATCATTCTCCAGCCCCATCGACAGGTCAGGTCGTCGTCGGGGCGTTGGTGGCCGGCGGCCGGAGCCCCCCGTATGAGCTAGGAGCTTATCCAGCCCTTGACGGTTCCGGCGAAGTCCGGACCGCCATCGGCGGACGATCAGGGAAAGGTCAGGGTCGCCTCAGGGTCCGCTCAGGCGTCGCGCTCCTTCAGCACCAGATAGCCGCCGATCAGTGCGGCCGCCACCCAGAGCAGCATGATGCCCAGGCCGCCCCACGGTCCGTACGGCGCCTTCTCCTGGCCCATCGCGTCCGGCACCACCTGCATGATCTTGGAGCCGGCCTGGTCGGGGAAGTAGCGGGCGACCTCCTTGGCCTTCGGCACCGCCGACAGGATCTGCGAGATCAGGAAGAAGAACGGCACCAGGATGCCGAGCGACAGCATCGACGAGCGCAGCATCGTCGCCACGCCCATCGAGAACACCGCGATCAGGCACATGTAGAGACCGGCGCCGACCACCGCCCGCAGCACGTTGTCCGCGCCGATCGTGGTGCGGTGGTCGCCGAGCAGGGCCTGTCCGAGGAAGAAGGACAGGAAACTGGTCGCCAGGCCGACCACCAGGGCGAGCCCGCCGGCCACGGCGATCTTCGAGAACAGGAAGCTCGCCCGCTGCGGGACGGCGGCCAGGGAGGTGCGGATCATGCCCGAGGAGTACTCGGTGCCCACCACGAGCACGCCGAAGACCACCATCGCCAGCTGCCCGAGCGTCATCCCGGCGAAGCTGAGGAAGGTCGGGTCGAAGGTCGCCCGCTCCACTTCGCTGAGGTCGTCGAACTGCGACGCCAGCACCGCGCACAGCGCCGCGCTCATCGCCACCGTGACGAGCAGGGCGCTCGCCAGCGTCCACACGGTCGACGAGACCGTCCGGATCTTGGTCCACTCGGACTGCAGGACCGCGGTTGTCGCTGCCATCGATCAGGCTCCCTCGAAGCTGTCGCCCCAGCGGGGCCCGGCCGGCTGCCCGCCGCCGTGTACGTCGGTCCCGTGCGCGTGGTACTCCACCGCGCCCGCCGTCATCTGCATGAACGCCTCTTCGAGCGAGGCCCGCTGGGAGCTCAGCTCGTGCAGCACGATCTGGTTGGCGGCGGCGAGCTCACCCAGCTTCTCCGTCGTCGCGCCGTCCACCTCGAGCGTGCCGCCGCCCACCTCGACCGCGACGAGGCCGTTGGCGTGCAGCACGTCCCGCAGCCGCTCGTGCTGCGGGGAGCGCAGGCGCACGTAACTCCGGGAATTCTGCTGGATGAAATCCGCCATCGACGTGTCGGCCAGCAGCCTTCCCTGCCCGATGACGATGAGGTGATCGGCCGTCAGGGCCATTTCACTCATGAGATGACTGGAAACGAAGATCGTCCGGCCTTCGGCGGCCAGTGCCTTCATCAGATTGCGGATCCAGTGAATTCCCTCGGGGTCCAGACCATTGACGGGTTCGTCGAACATCAGGATCTCGGGATCCCCGAGCAGCGCCGACGCGATTCCCAACCGCTGGCCCATGCCGAGCGAGAAGCCCTTCGACTTCTTCTTCGCGACCGGGGTCAGACCCACGAGATCGAGCACCTCCGAGACCCGGCGCTCCGGAATGCGGTTCGACTGGGCCAGGCACAGCAGGTTGTTGTACGCCGAGCGGCCGCCGTGCATCGCCTTGGCGTCGAGGAGCGCCCCGATGTACTTCAGCGGTTCCTGCAGCTCGCGGTAGTGCCTGCCGTCGATCCGGACCGTCCCGCTCGTCGGGTTGTCCAGGTCCAGCATCATTCGCATCGTGGTCGACTTGCCCGCCCCGTTCGGCCCGAGGAAGCCGGTGACCACTCCCGGCCGCACGGTGAAGCTGAGATGGTCGACCGCGGTCTTCTGTCCGAAGCGCTTGGTGAGGCCCTCGAGCTCGATCATGCGTACCAACCTACGGGCACGCAAAACCCTCCGCCACCGGAATGACGGAGGGTCTCTTTACGTCAGGACGGGGCTCAGCGCGACTGCTGCGCCGGGACGCCGGCGGTGCGCTCCTCGTCCAGCGGGGAGCCGGCCGCCGCCACCGCGGCACCGGTCAGCGTGGCCAGCATCTCGCGGACGTTGGTCAGCTGCGCGTTGATGGAGTCGCGGCGGTTCGTCAGGGCCGCCAGCTCGCGCTCCGATTCGCTGCGGATGCGGTCCGCCTTGGCGTTCGCGTCGGCCACGATGTCCTCGGCCTGGCGCTGCGCGGTCTCCACCGTCTGGCGGGCCCGGCGCTCCGCGTCCGTGCGCAGCTTCTCGGCCTCCAGGCGCAGCTGCTCCGCGCGGTGCTCGATCTCGGCGAGGCGCTTCTCGGCCTTGGCCTGGCGGGAGGCCAGGTCGCGCTCCGACTGCTCGCGACGCTTGGCCAGGTTGGTCTCGAAGTCCGCGGCGGCCTGGGCGGCCTTCGCGCGGGTCTCCTCGAAGAGGGCGTCCGCCTCCTCGCGCTTCGACTGCGCGTCCTTCTGCGCCTCGGCGCGCAGCGAGTTGGCCTCGCCCTGCGCCTTCTCGACGATCCGGACGCCCTCGTCCTCGGCCTTGGACTTGCGCTCGGCCGCGAACGCCTCCGCGTCGTTGCGGACCTGCTGGGCGGCCGACTCGGCGAGCTCACGGTGCTGCTCGGCGGCGCGACGGGCCTCCTCGCGCAGGTCCTTCGCCTCCTCCTCGGCCAGGCGGAGGATCTTCTCGACACGGGCGCCGAGACCGGCGTACGACGGCTCGGCGTCGGTGACCTGGGCCTGGGCGTTCTGCGTTTCGAGGTGGAGTTCCTCGATGCGCTTTTCCAGAGAGGTGATTCGGGCCAGAGCACTGTCACGGTCGGCGACGAGCTTGGTAATGCGGTCGTCCACCTGACCGCGGTCGTAACCACGCCGCACGAGCTCGAAGCCGAAGGGGGAGGAAGTGTCGCTCATGGGGTTCCTGTCGAATGAGACCGGTGAGGTGTTAGAGGGAATCCTAGGGGTCGAAGCGGCGTGTCATCGAGCGTATGCCCGTTTGATCTGGAGAATGTCCAGCCTTTTGAGTGGCTAGCTCTCGGGGGACTTGCCACCCGAACGAGTGGCCCCCGCTGACGCGCCGGCCTTGGCTCCTTCCCGAGCCGCGGACTTCCCTCCGTCGGACCTGCCCCCTCCCGACGGCGTCTCGAAAGACTCCAACGCTTCGAGGACGTCCTGGACACGGGAGATCTCGGCATTGATGTCCTCGCGCCGGCGGACCAGCACGTCCAGCTCGCGCTTGCCCTCCGTGACCGTCTCCTCGGCCTCGCGCGCGGCCTCCGCCCTGATCTTCTCCGCCTCCGCGATGAGCGAGGCCTTCTTCTGCTCGGCCTCCTTGAGGAGCGCCTCGGCCTTCTTCACGGCCGCGATCCGGACCTTGCTGGCCTCCGAACTCGCCTCCGAGACGAGCTCCTTGGCCTTCTCGTCGGCCTCGGCGCGCTGCTCCTCGGCGGCCTTCACCAGCTTGTCCACGCGCTCGCCGGCCGTCTTCATCTGCTCGGCCGTCTCGCGTCGCGCCCGCTCGTGCAGCTCCTCGATCTCCCCCTCGATCCGAGCCCGCAGCTCCTCCGCCCGCTCCCTTATGGCGGTCGCGTCGCTGCGCGCCCCGACCAGGAGCTCGTCCGCGTCCGTCCGCGCCTTCTCCACCAGCGAGTTGCCCTCGATGGTCGCCTCGGCGACGATCCGCTCGGCCTCCTTGCGGGCCGCGCCGACCATGGTGTCCGCCTGCGTCTCGGCCTCGGTGGTGGCGCGCAGCGCCTCCTCCTGGGCCTTCGCCATCAGCTGGTCGGCCTGCTCGGCCGCGTCCGCGCGCTTCCTCGCCCCGGCCTCGCGGGCCTCGTCGAGCGTACGGTCCGCCTCGGCACGCGCCTCGGAGCGCATCTCCTCGGCCGCCGCCTCGGCGTCCGCCCTGACCCGGTCCGCCTCCGCGGCGATCCGTTCGGCTTCGGCGGTGGCTTCGCCGATGAGCTGGTCGGCCTGCTCGGCGGCGTCGGCGCGGCGCTCGTCCGCGGCCTGCCGGGCCTCGTCCAGGACCTGCTCCGCCTCGACGCCGATCCGCTCCGCCTCCGTGCGGGCCTCGCCGATGAGCTGGTCCGCCTGCTCGGCGGCGTCCGCGCGCCGCTTGTCGGCGGCCTTGCGCGCCTCGTCGAGGATCCGGTCGGCGTCCGCGAGCGCGGCGCTGCGCAGCGCCTGAGCGTGCGCCTCGCCGTCCACCTTGACCTGCTCGGCCTCGGTACGGAGCCGCAGGGCGTCCTGCTCGGTGGTGGAGAGGAGTTCGGCCGCTTCGGTGGTGAGGCGTTCGGCTTCGGCGGTGGCTTCGCCGATGAGCTGGTCGGCCTGTTCGGCGGCGTCGGCGCGGCGCTTGTCGGCGGCCTTGCGTGCCTCGTCGAGGACCTGCTCGGCGTCGGCGCGGGCAGCGGCGCGCAGCGCCTCGGCCTCGGCCTCGCCGTCCGCCTTGACCTGCTCGGCCTCGGTGCGCAGCCGCAGGGCGTCCTGCTCGGTGGTGGAGAGGAGTTCGGCCGCTTCGGTGGTGAGGCGTTCGGCTTCGGCGGTGGCTTCGCCGATGAGCTGGTCGGCCTGTTCGGCGGCGTCGGCGCGGCGCTTGTCGGCGGCCTTGCGTGCCTCGTCGAGGACCTGCTCGGCGTCGGCGCGGGCGGCGGCGCGCAGCGCCTCGGCCTCGGCCTCGCCGTCCGCCTTGACCTGCTCGGCCTCCACCAGGAGACGCTCGGCCTCCTCGGCGATCCGCTCCGCCTGGTCCCGGGCCTCGCCGACGACGGTCTCCGCCTGCGCGGCCGCCTCCGAACGGATCCGGTTGGCGTCCTCGCGGGCGTCCGCACGGGTGCGGGCCGCGTCCTGCTCGGCCGAGGCGAGCGCGTCGCTCGCCTCCGTCCGTACCCGCTGCGCGTACTCGGCGGTGTCCGCCCTCAGCTTCTCCGCCTCGGCCAGGGCGTCCGTGACCGTCCGCTCGGCCAGCGCCTTCGCCGCGTCGGCCTCCTCCTGGGCGCGCTCGCGGGTGCGGTTCGCGTCCTCGGTGGCCCGCTCCCGCTCCTCGTACGCGTCGGCGCGGACCCGGTCCGCCTCCTCCTGCGCCTCCGAACGGGTGCGCTCGGCCGCGTGCTCGGCCGCGCTGCGCAGCCCGGCGATCTCCTCCTCGGCCGTCTCGCGCAGGCCCGAGACCGAGTCCCGCACCTCCTGCGCGGTGGTCTCGGCAGCCGACACCATCTCGGTGGCGCGGGAGTCCGCCTCCTCGACCAGACGCTGCGCCTCGGCCTGCGCCTCCTCGACCCGCTTACGGGCGGAGGCGAGCAGGTCCTCGCTCCGCTCACGGGCCAGCTCGCGCTCGCGGCCGGCCTCGGAACGGGCCGAGTCCAGGGTCTCCTCGGCCTCCCGGCGGCGCCGGTTGGCCTCTTCCTGCGCGGCGGCCAGCGCCTCCGCGGCCTCGGCGGCGACCCGCTCCGCGGCGGACGCGGCCTCGCCGCGCACCCGGTCGGCGGTCTCCTGCGCCTCCGACCTCAGGCGCTCGGCCTCGGCGTCGGCCTCCGCACGCAGCGTGGTGGCGGCGGCCTCCGCGTCGGAACGGGTGGTGGACGCGTCCGCCGCCGCCTCCGTGCGCAGCCGTTCGGCCTCCTGCTCGGCCTGCGTCTGGAGCGTACGGATCCGCTCGGCGGACTCGGTCCGCTGCCGCTCGGCCTCCTCGGCGGCCTCCCGGCGGATGCGCTCGCCCTCGGCGCGCGCGTCGGTCAGCTCCTGGCCGGCCGACTCCAGCTTCGTCTCGGCCTCGGTGTGCAGCCGGGTCAGCTCGTCCGCGGCCTCCGCGTGCCGGGCCGCCGCGGCCCGCTCGGCCTCGGCGCGCAGCGCGCTGGCGGCGGCCTCCGCGGCCTCCTTGACCGCCTCGGCCTGCTCCTCGGCCTCACCGCGCATCCGCTCGGCCTCGGCGCGGGTGCGCTCCAGCGTCTCCTCGGCCTGGGTGCGCAGGGTCTGCGCCCGCTCCATGGCCTCGCCGCGGACCCGCTCGCTCTCGGCGGCCGCGCTCGAACGCTGCTCGTCGGCGTCCGTACGGGCCTTGGTGAGCAGCTCCTCGGCGGTCCTGGCCGCCTCCTCGATCTGGCCCACGGCCTCGCGCCGGGCCTCGCCGCGGATCCGCTCGCCCTCGGCGATCGCCTCGGCGCGCAGCTGCTCGGCCTCGCCGCGCAGTCGGCGTGCCTCCTCCTGCAGCTCGACCGTCTTGGCGCGGTACTCCTTGGTGTCGTCCTTCGCCGAGCCGAGCAGCTCGTCGGCCTGCTCCTCGGCGGTCGACCGCAGCCGGTCGGCCTCGGTCTCGGCCTCGCGGCGGATCCGCTCGGCCTCCTCGGCGGCCTTGCGGGTGGTCTCCTGGGCGTTCTCGGAGGCCTTGGTCAGGATCTCCTCGGCGCTGCGGGCGGCCTTGGCGAGCGCGGCGGCGGAGTCCTCGGCGGCGACCGTACGGGCCTTGTCGGAGGCCTCCGAGACCAGCTTCTCCGCCTCGGCGGTGGCCTCGCGCAGCTTCTCCTCGGCCTGCTCCTTGAGGGCCTCGGCCTCCTTGGTGGCCTCGCCGACGAGGCGCGCGATCTCCGTCTTGGCGGTGCGGGTGCGCTGCTCGTTGACGGACTCGGCGCCCGCGAGCTGCTTGGCCGCGGCTTCCTTGGCCTCGGCGAGGGTGCGCTCGGCCTCCGCGCGGGCCTCGCGGAGCCGCTCCTCGGCCTCCTGGACGCGCACCTCGGCCGCGCGGGAGAGTTCGGCGGCCGTGCGGCGGGCCTGGTCGGTCTCGGCCGTGGCGGTCGAACGCAGCTGCTCGGCGTGGCCGGCGGCCTCCTGCGCCTGGCTGGAAGCGGCGTTGAGCATCCGCTCGGCGTCCTTGCGGGCGCGCAGCAGAATCGCTTCGGCCTCGGCTCGGGCCGCCTCCGCCTCGGAGCCCACCCGGCGGCGGGTCTCCTCGGCGATCCGGGTGGCCTCGGCGCGGGCGGCGGCCAGCGACTGCTCGGCCTCGGCGCGCGACTCCTCCAGCAGGCGGCGGGCCTGGGACTCGGTGCGGGCCCGCAGCTGCTCGGCCCACGCCACGTTCTCGTTGACGTGCGACTCGACGGTCTGGCGGCGCTCGTTCAGCTCCTGGTCGAGCTGCTGGCGGCGCTGGACGGCCTCGGTGTGCAGCTCCGACTGCAGGCGGGCCTGCTGCTCGGCGTGCTCCTGGAGGATGCGCTGGGTCTGGGCGCGGGCCTCGCGCAGCTCGCGCTCGGCGTCCTGGCGCAGCTGCTCGGCCTGCATCTGCGCGTTGCGCAGCATCTGTTCGGCCTGGTAGCCGATGTCCGCGCTGTCGTACGCGGGCCGGGTCGCGATGGTGCGCCGCGCCTCATGGAGCTTGGCGCGCAACACCTCGACCTGGTAACCGAGGTCCTCGGCGTGCTGGACGGCCTTCTCTCGCTCTTTCTTCAGCCGGTCCATCTCGGCTTCGAACCGCGAGAGATGGTCGTCTTCAGCTCGGTGGCTCTCCTGCCGTTCGTAGCCCCGCACTGCGCGGTCCATCCTTCCCCGAGCTCTTCGAGCAGGGGAGACCCCAACCCTGGTCGCAACTCCAACGAGCACCGTTCACCCGGACAGAACGGCCCCCCGGGGAATCGTGGCAGATCGGACGACCCCGACATCCCGACTTCGGTGCCGTGCGCACACGGCTCCGACCGGCCCCGGCCCGGAGTGGCCCACTCTACCGGGCCGGGAATCCGGAGGTCAGTGCTCCGCTGAGGAGTGGTCAGCCGAGGGCTCCGCCGAGGTGACGAGTTCCGTGAGAACGCCGTGGCAGTCCTTGGGGTGGAGGAAGGTGATGCGGGAGCCCATCGAGCCGATCCGCGGCTCGTCGTAGAGCACCCGGACGCCCTTTCCGCGGATGGCCTCCGCGTCCCCGTCGACGTCGGCGGTGCCGAAGGCGATGTGGTGCACGCCCTCGCCGTTCTTGGCGAGCCACTTGCCCACCGCCGAGTCCTCCCGGGTGGGCTCCAGGAGCTGGAGGTAGGAGGCCCCGCCGTCGGAGGTCTCGTTGATCTTGAGCATGGCCTCGCGGACGCCCTGCTCCTCGTTGACCTCCTCGTGGAACACCTCGAAGCCGTACGTCGCCCGGTAGAACTCGACGGTCTCGTCGAGGTTCCGGCAGGCGATCCCGATGTGGTCGATACGCGTCAGCATGCCTCCAGTGCAGCGCCCGGGGGATGGTTACGCAACGTGCGCGCGATCACACCGGCAGGGCGATGACCCGGCGCGCCGCGGCTCAGTACATTGGCGGTAAACCCTCGTTCACTCCTCATCCCAAGGGGCTGTGCCTCATGTCTGGAACGACCGGTACCACCTCAGTGATCGTCGCGGGCGCCCGCACGCCCATGGGTCGCCTGCTCGGCTCGCTGAAGACCTTCTCGGGAGCCGACCTCGGCGGTTTCGCGATCAAGGCCGCCCTCGACCGCGCGGGCATCGGCGGCGACCAGGTGCAGTACGTGATCATGGGGCAGGTGCTCCAGGCGGGCGCCGGGCAGATCCCCGCCCGCCAGGCCGCCGTCAAGGCCGGCATCCCCATGAACGTCCCCGCGCTCACCATCAACAAGGTGTGTCTGTCGGGTCTCGACGCCATCGCGCTCGCCGACCAGCTGATCCGCGCGGGCGAGTTCGACGTGGTCGTCGCCGGTGGCCAGGAGTCCATGACCAACGCCCCGCACCTGCTCCCGAAGTCCCGCGAGGGCTTCAAGTACGGCGCGATCGAGATGCTCGACGCCATGGCGTACGACGGTCTCACCGACTCCTTCGAGGGCATCGCCATGGGCGAGTCCACCGAGAAGCACAACACCCGCCTGGGCATCGCGCGCGACGTCCAGGACGAGATCGCCGCCCAGTCGCACCAGCGTGCCGCCGCCGCCCAGAAGAACGGCGTCTTCGAGGCCGAGATCACCCCGGTCGAGATCCCGCAGCGCAAGGGCGAGCCGGTCGTCTTCTCGCAGGACGAGGGCATCCGCGCCGAGACCACCGTCGAGTCCCTCGGCAAGCTCCGCCCGGCCTTCGCCAAGGACGGCACCATCACCGCCGGCACCTCCTCGCAGATCTCCGACGGCGCCGCCGCCGTGGTCGTGATGAGCAAGGCCAAGGCCCAGGAGCTCGGCCTGGAGTGGATCGCCGAGATCGGTGCCCACGGCAACGTGGCCGGCCCGGACAACTCGCTCCAGTCGCAGCCGTCCAACGCGATCCGCCACGCCCTGAAGAAGGAGGGCCTGGAGGTCGAGGACCTCGACCTGATCGAGATCAACGAGGCCTTCGCCGCGGTCTCCCACCAGTCGATGAAGGACCTGGGCGTCACCCCCGAAAAGGTGAACGTCAACGGCGGCGCCATCGCGCTCGGCCACCCCATCGGCATGTCCGGCGCCCGCGTCGTGCTGCACCTGGCCCTGGAGCTCAAGCGCCGCGGCGGCGGCGTGGGCGCGGCGGCCCTGTGCGGCGGCGGCGGCCAGGGCGACGCCCTGATCATCCGCGTCCCGGGCAAGTAAGGGACCAGGAAGCACGCAGGAAGCCCTCGGGCGGGCCCGCACGCCCGCCCGAGGCCCACACCCGCAAGGAGCAGCTGCACATGGTGGACGTCCCCGCACTGGTCGCCCAGGCACGGGAGGGCCGGCCCCGTGCCGTGGCCCGGCTGATCTCGCTCGTGGAGGGGGCGTCCCCGCAGCTGCGCGAGGTGATGGCGGCGCTCGCCCCGCTGACGGGCGGCGCCTACGTGGTGGGCCTCACCGGCTCGCCCGGCGTCGGCAAGTCGACCTCGACCTCGGCGCTGGTCTCGGCGTACCGCCGGGCCGGCAAGCGGGTCGGCGTGCTCGCCGTGGACCCGTCCTCGCCGTTCAGCGGCGGCGCGCTGCTCGGTGACCGGGTGCGGATGTCGGAGCACGCCTCCGACCCCGGGGTGTACATCCGCTCCATGGCCACCCGCGGGCACCTGGGAGGCCTCGCCTGGTCCGCCCCGCAGGCCATCCGTGTCCTGGACGCGGCGGGCTGCGACGTGATCCTCGTGGAGACCGTGGGCGTCGGGCAGTCGGAGGTGGAGATCGCCTCCCAGGCCGACACGTCGGTGGTCCTGCTCGCCCCCGGCATGGGCGACGGCATCCAGGCCGCGAAGGCGGGCATCCTGGAGATCGGCGACGTGTACGTGGTCAACAAGGCCGACCGGGACGGCGCCGACGCCACCGCCCGCGAGCTCAACCACATGCTGGGCCTCGGCGAGGCCCGCGGGCCCGGCGACTGGCGCCCCCCGATCGTCAAGACCGTCGCCGCCCGCGGCGAGGGCGTCGACGAGGTCGTGGAGGCGCTGGAGAAGCACCGCGCGTGGATGGAGGAGCACGGGGTCCTGGCGGAGCGCCGCCGGGCCCGCGCCGCCCGCGAGGTGGAGACGATCACCATCACGGCGCTGCGCGAGCGGATCGGCGACCTGCACGGCGACCGCCGCCTCGACGCGCTCGCCGAGCGCATCACGGCCGGCGAACTCGACCCGTACGCGGCGTCGGACGAGCTGATCGCGAGCCTGACGGGCCAGTGAGCGGCAGGTCCGCGAGAACGGGGAAGGGGCCCGGGTGCGTGACGCACCCGGGCCCCTTCCCCGTCGCAGGGCCGTCCTACGGCTTGCCGCGTCGGCCGCGCAGCTGCTCGGCGACCGGCTTCAGCGACTCGTGGAGGTCGCCGAGGGCCTCCGGGCTGAGCTGGTCGATGAAGTGCTTGCGCACCGATTCGACGTGGTGCGGCGCCACCTTGTGCATGGTGTCCATGCCGGCGTCCGTCAGCACGGCGTAGAGTCCGCGCCGGTCGGACTCGCAGTTCTCGCGCCGGACGAGTCCGGCGTTCTCCATCCGGGTGATCTGGTGGGAGAGCCGGCTCTTGGACTGCAGGGTGGCCGCGGCGAGGTCACTCATCCGCAGGCGCCGCTCCGCCGACTCCGAGAGGTTCACGAGGATCTCGTAGTCGTTGATCGTCAGGCCGAAGGGCTGGAGGTCCTTCTCCAGCTGGTACGTCAGCATTCTGTTGACGTCCAGGTAGGTGCGCCACGCGCACTGCTCGGCGTCGGTGAGCCAGGGGGTGGCCGTCTCGGTCTCCATGTATGGATTCTACCTAAGAAGTTGAAATCTGGACGAAGTCTGGGAGTGTGTTCGACGCGTCACGCTCCGCAGACTACCGCTCACAGCCCGAAGCGCCGCTGCAGGTCGCCGAGCTGTCCGGGAAGGCGCGGTACGGAACCGAGCGGTCCTTGGCCGGAACCGTGCGGTGCGTGCCCGCCCGGGACGCCCGGCTGGGCGCCCGGCTCGCCGATGGCCCGCTCGGGCATCAGCAGCTCGGTCGACTGCAGCAGCACCGTACCCGCCCCGATGAACTCGAACTGGTGCTCCTCGCCCGACGTGCCCCCGATCCCGGTGAGCGCCCGCACGCCGCCCATCACGCCGGCCATGTAGCCGTGGTCGTAGTGGTGGCAGGGCGACGGGCAGTCCGCCCAGCCCACGAGGGCCTGCGGGTCGACCCGGAGCGGGGGCTCCATGAAGACCACGGGACCGTTGGAGGCGGCGACGAACTTGCCGGTGCCGATCAGCGTCACGAAACCCGGCACGATCGACTGCTTGAGCGCCAGCGAGGGCTGGTACGCCAGCAGATTTCCCGAACGGATTGTCAGGTTGCCCTCGTCCAGGTCGTACGAGTTCACGTCGAAGGCCCGGTCGGCGAGCAGCATCTTCCCGCTGCCCTCGGCCACCACCCAGTCGCTCGCGTGCAGCGGCGAGTGGAAGGACGTGCGCACCAGCCGGTCGAGCCGGCCGTGACCGATGCCGTTGAACTCGATCCGCCCGTAATAGGCGATCATCTTGCCCTTCTGCAGGAACCACTGGGAGCCCTTGAGCTCCACGCAGAAGGTGTAGGCGTTGACGTTGTCGTCCGACGGCAGGGTCATCGGGTCGTGCACCACGGGACCAGTCACAGCTTCTCCTCCGACGCCTGCACGTACACCGCACCACTGCCGCTCAGCTCCAGCTGGAACGCCTCGCCCGAGCCGCGCCCCACCATGTCCCGCCAGCCGAGCGCGGTGGACAGCTTGTTGCGCACGTCGCCGTGGTGGGCGACGTACGCCTGGGGGTCGACGTGCACCGGGCGGCCGGGCGTGATGGGCAGCTCGATGACCCCGCCGTGGGCCATCACGGCCACCGAGCCGTGGCCGCGCAGGGTCGTGGTGAACAGGCCCTGGCCGGTGACCTGGCCGCGCACCATGCCCATGACCCCGCCCTGCGAGCCCATGAACATCGTGCCCTGCTCCAGGGTGCCGTCGAAGGCGAGCAGCCGGTCGGCCTCCACGTAGAGGGTGTCGCCGGTCAGCGCGATCACCTGGATGTGGTGGCCGCCGTGGCCGAACATCACGGTGCCGCTGCCCTCGACGGTCATCAGCGGGGTCGCCTCGCCGGCCACCCGGCGCCCGATCATCGACATCAGGCCGCCCTGGCCGCCGGTGATGTTCGGCGTGAAAGTGACGTCGCCGCGGTAGGCGAGCATCGCGCCACGCTGGCTGAAGAGTCGCTGCCCCGGGATCACCTGGGCCTCGATCATCTTGGAGTTGATCTCGCGGAACGGCATCAGACGTCGCCCCCGATCGTGTTCCGCTCGCTCGGCTGGACGTAGACGAGGCCGTCACCTTCGAAGCGGATCTGGAAGGCCTCGCCGCCCCCCTCGCCCAGGAACGTGCGGAAGGTCACACCCGACTGGAAGTGCTGCTGGAGGTTGCCCTGGTGGGCGATGTACGCGCCGGGGTCGACGGACAGCGGGTACTGCGGGGTCACCCGGAGCACGACCGCCGGGCCGTCGGACATGATCGCGGCCTGGCCGCTGCCCTCGACGGTGGTCGTGAACAGGCCGTTGCCGGTGGCGCCGCCGCGCAGACCGGTGAACGTGGTGCCGGTGCGCAGCCCGGCGTCGGTGCAGAGCAGATTGCTCGCCTCGACCCACAGCTTGTCGCCGTGCAGTTGGACGAGGTTGATCTCGGAGGCGCGGTCGGCGAACCAGCAGGTGCCCTGCCCGCGGACCTCCATCACCTCCATCTGCTCACCGGTGAGCCGGCGGGTCACCATGCCGCGCAGGCCCTCACCGCCGCCTGACATCTTCTTGAAGGCCATCTGGCCGTCGTAGGCGACCATCGAGCCGTTCTTCGCCTTCACGGCGTCGCCGGTCATGGTCACGGCGAGCACTTTGCTGCCTTGGAGTCGGAACGTTGCCACGGAGGGAAGGTACTTGCCCCCCGGATAAAGGGACAGCAAAGTCGCCGTGCACAATGGGGGCCGGCCCTTGTGCATCCGTTCACAAGATCGAACGAAGGTGACCCCTGTCGTGGACATCAAGACCGCCTCCTCCCTGCACCGGCTCCGGCTCGTCTCCGCGCCGGAGGCCGTGTCGTTCCTGCTGCTGCTCGTCTGCTCGGTGCTCAAGCGGACGACGGACTTCAACGCGGTGCCGGTGATGGGCGCGATCCACGGCATCCTGTTCGTCCTCTACGTCCTCTTCTGGCTGGACGCCTGGAACCGCACCAAGTGGAGCTTCGGCCAGGCCGCCCTCTACTTCGTCCTCTCCGTCCTGCCCTTCGGCGGCTTCTTCGCCGAGCGCAAGCTGAAGCGCGAGGCCGAGGCGGCCGTCATCGCCTCCCGCGCCCGCCGCGAGGGCGTGGTGAACGCGTGATCGTCGCGTTCTCGGTCACCCCGCTGGGCGTGGGGGAGGAGGTCGGCGAGTACGTCGCCGACGCGGTCCGGATCGTGCGCGAGTCGGGCCTGCCGAACCGCACCGACGCCATGTTCACCTCGATCGAGGGCGAGTGGGACGAGGTGATGGACGTCGTGAAGCGCGCCGTCGCCGCCGTGGAGGCGCGGGCGCCGCGCGTCTCGGTCGTCCTGAAGGCCGACATCCGCCCCGGCGTGACGGACGGACTGACCTCGAAGGTCGAGACCGTGGAGCGCCACCTGGGCGCCTGACGCGGTCGTCCGACGCGGTCGACGGGCGTAGCGGGGCGGGCCCCCTCAGCTCTGCTGAGGGGGCCCGCCCTTCGTCCTGTCCCGGGCCGCTTCGGCGGCCAGGGCGTCGACGTGCTCGCCGACCCGTCGGAGCAGGGCCGTCAGCGTGCCGAACTCCTCGGGCGACAGGCACTCCGTGATGCGGGTGCGCAGGGCGCCGACCTGCTCCGAGATCCGGCGGTGCGCCGTGCGGCCCTCTTCGGTCAGCGCCACGGTGCCGTCGGCGGCCTGCTCGGCCCAGCCGCGCCGGACGAGGTCGTCGACGTACGCGCGCATCGACGGCTCGTCGGCGGACAGGAAGGCGCCCATGACCTCGTCGAGCCGACTCGGGGCGACCGGCTCGTACGCGACGGTGTTCAGGACCTGCCAGCCGCGCCGGGACAGGCCGTCGGCGGCGAACAGGCGGGCCATGCCGCCCTCGATCGCACCGTCGATGTGCTTGAGCCAGTAGCCGAACGGGCGCTGCGTGCGGACGTCTTCCATGCCGACCCCCTATGTATGTCCTTTTACAACAGTTGTAAAGTAGCATGCATGTCGGAGAGAGAACAGCAGGAAGCCGTCGCCGCCGTCGAGCGGGCCATGGTGGCCATCCGTCGCAGCCAGTCCCGCCGCTCGCTGGGCCGCCTCGCGCCGCCGGACGGCGGCCCGGCGGTCGACCCCACGCTGTTCGGCGTCCTCGACACCGTCGAGGACCGGGACGGGGCCTGCTCCGTGACGGACGTCGCCACCGCCCTCGGGGTGGACCAGCCGCGCGCGAGCCGACTGGTGATGCGGGCCGTCGACGAGGGGTGGGTGGCCCGTGCGGCCGATCCCGCCGACGCCCGCCGCACGCTGCTGGGCCTGACCCGCGCGGGGCGCGAGCAGGTCGACCGCACCCACCGGTTCCGCCGGCAGGTCTTCGCGCGGGCGATGGAGGGCTGGCCGGACGCCGACCGCACCGAGTTCGCCCGGCTCGTCACCGCGTTCGTCGCCTCGCTCGGCCGGGTGGCAGGAGGTGCCGACGGGGCGCCCGGCCGATCTTGAGCGATCGCTCAAAACCCGCTACTGTCCTGCCTGGGCACCGCTTGAGCGGTCGCTCAAAACGGGGGCGGTGGGGGAAGGGGCGGAGCCATGGGGCTCTACGTCGAGGCACGCGTCCGCGCAGACCTGGACACGCTCTGGGAGCGGACCCAGGATCCGGCCGAGCACCAGCGGTGGGACCTGCGGTTCACCGAGATCGCGTACCTGCCGCCCGCCGAGGGGGAGCCCCGGCGGTTCCGGTACGCCGTGCGCGTCCTGCCCTTCCTGGTCGTCGCCGGCACCGGTGTCTCCGCGGGGGAGCGCCACCGGGCCGGCGGCGACCGGGTCTCCGCGCTCCGCTTCGCGTCCCCGGACCCGCTGTCCCTCCTCGCCGAGGGCAGCGGCTACTGGCGTTACGTGCCGGGGGAGGACGGCGTCAGGTTCCTCACCGGCTACGACTACCGCCCGCGCTGGGGCGCCTTCGGCCGCGTCGCCGACCGCCTCCTCTTCCGGCCCCTGATGGGCTGGGCGACCGCCTGGTCGTTCGACCGGCTGCGGCTGTGGTGCGAGGACGGGATCACGCCCGAGCGCGCCCGCACCCGCTGGCTGCTCGAACTGGCCGCCCGGCTCCTGCTCGTGGCGGTCCCGGTCGCGGCGACCTGGCTGCCGCTCGGCGCGGTCTCGCTCGCCGCGGTGCCGCTCGCGGTCCTGGGACTCGCCGCCGCCCTCCTCGTACCGCCGTCGCCGGGGACGCCCGCCGCCCGCCGCTGTCTGCGCACCCCGCCCGGCCGGAGCCGTGCGCCCCGCCTCCTCGCCACCCTGGAGCAGCCGTGAGCTCGATCTTCCGTACCGCCATGGGCGAGACCGCCTTCGGGCGACTGCACCCGGAACTGCGGCGCCGCTTCTCCGTCGGGCTCGACAGCGGAGAACTCTGCGTCGGACGCGGTGTGATGGACCGGATCTGGCACGCCAGGGGCCCGGTCGGCCCCCTGATCCGGCCGTTCCTCGCGCTCGGCGGCACGCGCAACATCCTGCTCCCGCGCACCGGCCGGCACGTCCCCTTCACCATCGAGAACGTGCCGTACCTCGACTCGTACGGGCGAGAGACCGTCACCTTCGTCCGGACCTTCCAGCTGCCCGGCGGGCCGCGCCGCTTCGACGCGACGATGGTGCACAGCCCCGCGCGCGGCTGCGTACTCGACTACCTCGGCACCCACCAGCACCTCGCCAGTGAACTGCGCCTGTCCGCCGAGCCCGACGGCTCGCTGCTCATCCGCTCCGGCGAGCACCGCTTCCGCGAGGGCCCCGTGGACCTGCGCGTGCCCGGACTCGTCGGCGCCGACGCCGAGGTCCGTGAGTCCTTCGACGAGGACACCGGCCGCTTCCGCATCCGGGTCCGGGTCGTCAACAGCTACGTGGGGCCGCTGTTCGGCTACGAGGGCTCCTTCACCGCCTCGTACGCCTCCGTCCGGGAGTGCGGCGTCCGGCCCGGGCTGCGCCCCGTACGGGAGGAGGCGCGGGCGTGAGTGCGGAGGACACCCGGCACAAGCTCCTGGAGGGCGCCCTGCGCAGCCTCGTCGAGCAGGGCATCGCGAAGACCTCGGCCCGCTCGGTGGCCGCCGCCGCGGGGGTCAACCAGGCGCTGATCTTCTACCACTTCGGCTCGGTCGACGAACTCCTCGCCGCCGCCTGTCGGCACGGCGCCGAGCAGCGGGTGGCCCGCCACCGCGAGCGGCTGCACGCCGTCGGCAGCCTCTCCGAACTCCTCGCCTTCGGACGGGAGATGCACGTCGAGGAGCGGGCGGCCGGTCATGTGGCCGTCCTCGGGCAGCTGCTCGCGGGGGCCCAGACCCACCCGCGGCTGGCCCCCGCCACCGCCGCCGGGCTCGACCTGTGGATCGAGGAGATCGAGCAGGTGCTGCGGCGCGTGCTCGCCGGCGGACCGCTCGACGGACTCGTCGACCCGGCCGGGCTCGCCCGGGCCGTCGCCGCCTCCTTCATCGGGATGGAGCTGTACGAGGGGGTCGATCCGGACGGCGCCGGTGCCGCCCTCGACGCGCTCGAACACCTGGGCGGCCTCCTGGCCGCGCTCGACGAGCTGAGCCCCGTCGCGCAGAAGGCGGTGCGCTACACCTTGCGCCGCAAGGGCCAGAAGGGCCGTTCGGCGTAGGAGGCCCGGTCCGGGACGGCTGGGACACCTCGACCGGACGCGTACGAGGCCCGGTCCGGAGGGCGCAGGAGGCCCCGTTCGGACGCGAAGGGGACCGGCTCGGACGCGCCCGGCGGGTCGGGGGAGGCGCCGTGCGACCGGGAGTCCATGGTCACGGGCGGTCGGCATCGGGCTGCGACACGGCGAGCGCGATACCGAGCGGCGTCCGCTCGTACAGCACCTGGTGCCCGTACCGGCGCGAGGTCAACAGGCCGGCCGCCCGCAGCACCGACAGGTGCGCCGACACCGATGAGGCGGCGAGCCCCAGCCGGTGCGCGAGCGCCGAGGTCCCGGCCGGCTCGTCGAGCGCGCACAGCACGTCCGCCCTGGCCCGGCCGAGCAGCCGGGCGAGCGCGTCCGGGGTCCGCTCGCGGGCCTCGGTCCACAGCCCGCCGATGCCGCGCGCCGGATAGGCCACCGTCGGCTGCCAGGGCGGATCGAAGCCGCTCACCACGTCCGGCCAGGTGAACACGGACGGCATCAGCACCAGGCCCTGCCCGTCCAGGGCCCGGACGTGCTCGCCGTGGTAGTCCACCGTGAGGGTCGCCGTCTCCTCCGCCCATCCGAAGGCCGGGTGCAGTTCGGCGAGCAGCCGCTCCAGGCCGCCCTCGGCGAGCCGGCGCGAGTGGTACGCGACGTCCGCCTCGAGGAGGGCGCGCAGCCGCGGCCAGTCGGGCGCGATCAGCGCCTCCCAGGCCCGCTCCAGGAGATCCGCCAGCCAGTGCAGGGAGTCGGCCGGATCCGCCAGCATCCGGCGCCCGTGCGCGGTGTCGGCCGCGCCCGGCGTCTCGGCGAGCGCTCGCGCGAAGTCGTCCGCGGCGAGGACCGGATCGGTGGTCCGCAGCGCGTCGATCTCCTCGTGGAAATCCGCGGCGGGCCTGATCGGCGGCGGATAGAGGAAGTCCGGACTGTGCCCGCGCAGGGGCATCAGCAGGTGCAGCGGCGCGAGGTCCACCCCGCGCGCGGCCTCCGCGATGCGGCGCAGCCACGGCAGGTGGTAGCCCTGCTGCCGGGGCCGCGCGAGCACCCGCACCGCGCAGTGCGTCTCCCACAACGGAGAGATCGCGAAGCGGATGCGCAGCGGATCCGCCTCGCCGAAGTGCAGGTGGTACGGCACGGAACCCCCGGGCGTGGCCAAGTTTCGGCTGGAGCCGAAAGTCTAGGACGGTGGCCGCGCGGCCCGCACGCTGCTCGCATGCCCACGAACGACACCCGGGCGCCCGAAGGCGCGCCCGTGCCCACCCCTGCCCCGACCCCGGCCACCGCGAGCACCCCACCCACCCCCGGAGCCACCCCCGGGGAGGCGGCGCCCGCCCCCGACGCCGCGCCCGCGTCCGGGCGTGGCTACCGCGCCGTGTTCTCCGTGCGCGAGTTCCGCTTCGTCTTCGCCGCTCACCTCTTCTCCCTGCTCGGGCTGGTGGTCAGCGAAATCGCGCTCACCGTGCTCGTCTACGACCTCACGCGGTCCCCGCTGCTGTCCGCGCTCACCTTCGCGCTGGGCTTCCTGCCCTACCTGGTGGGCGGGACCCTGCTCGCCGGGGCCGCCGACCGGTACCCGCCGCGACGTGTGCTCGTGGTCTGCGACCTGGTCTGCGCCGGATGCGCGGCGCTCATGGTGCTGCCGGCCACGCCGGTGGCCGGTCTGCTCCTGCTGCGCTGCGCCGTCGCCGCCGTCGCACCGGTGTTCCAGGGCACCCGGATGGCGACCCTCGCCGACATCCTCGGCGAGGGCGAGCTGTACGTCCTCGGGCGCTCGCTGTTGCGGATCGTCTCCCAGAGCGCCCTGCTCGCCGGCTTCGGCGTGGGCGGCCTGCTGCTCACCGCGCTCACCCCGCGCGGCGCCATCGCGGTGACCGCCTGCACCTTTGTGGCCTCCGCGCTGCTGCTCCGCTTCGGCACCGCCCGCCGCCCCGCCCGCGCCGCCGAGAAGAGGGAGGGGATCCGCGGTACCTGGGGCGTGCTGCGGGACCGGCGGATCCGGGCGCTGATGCTGCTGTTCTGGGTGCCGCCGCTGTTCGTCGTCGTCCCCGAGGCGCTCGCCGCCCCGTACGCGGCCGAGGCCGGCGCCTCCACGGCCGCGCTCGGGCTCCTGATGTGCGCGATGCCGATCGGCACCGTGCTGGGCGAGCTGTTCGCCGGGTCGGTGCTGAGCGCCGCCGTCCGCTCGCGGATCGTGCTCCCGCTGCTGCTCGTCGGATTCGCGCCGTTCCTGCTGTACGCGCCGCGCCCCGGGCTCGCCGTCGCCGCGCTCGCGCTCTTCCTGTCCGGCGCCGCCGGCGCGTACTCCCTGGGGCTCGACGCCTGGTTCGTCGACGCCGTGCCCGAGGAGCTGCGCGGCCGGGTCATGACCCTGACCACCGCGGGCATGATGACCGTCCAGGGCGTCGGGATGGCGGGCGCGGGCCTGGCCGCCGAGTTCGCGCCGGTGCACGTGGTGGTCGCGGGCACCGGCGTCCTGGCGACGCTGTGTCTGGTGGTGCTGGTGCTCGAAGTCCGGGCGACCGAAAGGCGAGACGCGGCTGACCGTCATATGACCAGTGGGTAAGGTCGATGCGTGCCGAAGCCGCTCAGTCTCCCCTTCGACCCCATCGCCCGCGCCGACGAACTCTGGCAGAAGCGCTGGGGTCCGGTCCCCTCGATGGCCGCGATCACCTCGATCATGCGCGCCCACCAGATCCTGCTGGCCGAGGTCGACGCCGTGGTCAAGCCGTACGGGCTGACCTTCGCCCGCTACGAGGCGCTGGTGCTGCTCACCTTCTCCAAGGCCGGCGAGCTGCCGATGTCCAAGATCGGCGAGCGGCTGATGGTCCACCCGACCTCGGTCACCAACACCGTCGACCGGCTGGTGCGGTCCGGGCTCGTGGACAAGCGTCCGAACCCCAACGACGGGCGCGGAACGCTCGCCTCCATCACCGAGAAGGGCCGCGAGGTCGTCGAGGCCGCGACCCGCGACCTGATGGAGATGGACTTCGGCCTGGGCGTGTACGACGCCGAGGAGTGCGCGGAGATCTTCGCGATGCTGCGCCCGCTGCGGGTGGCGGCGAACGACTTCGACGAGTCCTGACGGGGTCCGCGGACGGGCGGACCCCCGCGGAAGATCGCCCGGAACGTGCCGTTACGCTCGACGGCATGAAATCCAGCGTGCTGACCCGCTACCGCGTCATGGCGTACGTGACCGCGGTCATGCTGCTCGTGCTCTGCACGTGCATGATCTTCAAGTACGGGTTCGACATGGGCGAGGACGTGACCTTCGCGGTCTCCCAGGCCCACGGCGTCCTCTACATCATCTACCTGATCTTCGCCTTCGACCTGGGCTCCAAGGCCAAGTGGCCGTTCGGCCGGCTGCTGTGGGTGCTGCTGTCCGGCACGATCCCCTTCGCCGCCTTCTTCGTCGAGCGCAAGGTCGTCCGCGACACGCTTCCGCTGGTCAGCGGCGCGCAGCCGGAGCCGGTCAAGGCCTGACCCTCACCCCCGCACTGATGTGCGGGGGTTTGCCATCGACATTTACTAGGACGTCCTAGTAAATTTGAAGGCATGGACGCTGACGCCATCGAGGAAGGCCGCCGTCGCTGGCAGGCCCGTTACGACAAGGCCCGCAAGCGCGACGCCGACTTCACCACGCTCTCCGGGGACCAGGTCGAGCCCGTCTACGGGCCCCGGCCCGGGGACACGTACGAGGGGTTCGAGCGCATCGGCTGGCCCGGTGAGTACCCCTTCACCCGCGGTCTGCACCCCACCGGCTACCGGGGCCGCACCTGGACCATCCGCCAGTTCGCCGGCTTCGGCAACGCCGAGCAGACCAACGAGCGGTACAAGATGATCCTGGCCGCCGGCGGCGGCGGGCTCTCGGTCGCCTTCGACATGCCCACCCTCATGGGCCGCGACTCCGACGACCCGCGGTCCCTCGGTGAGGTCGGCCACTGCGGTGTCGCCATCGACTCCGCCGCCGACATGGAGGTCCTCTTCAAGGACATCCCGCTCGGCGACGTCACCACGTCGATGACGATCTCCGGCCCCGCCGTCCCCGTCTTCTGCATGTACCTGGTCGCCGCCGAGCGCCAGGGCGTCGACCCGGCCGTCCTCAACGGGACGCTGCAGACGGACATCTTCAAGGAGTACATCGCTCAGAAGGAGTGGCTCTTCCAGCCCGAGCCGCACCTGCGCCTGATCGGCGACCTCATGGAGCACTGCGCGGCCGGAATCCCCGCGTACAAGCCGCTCTCGGTCTCCGGCTACCACATCCGCGAGGCCGGCGCGACGGCCGCGCAGGAGCTCGCGTACACCCTGGCCGACGGCTTCGGCTACGTCGAACTCGGCCTCTCCCGCGGCCTCGACGTCGACGTCTTCGCCCCCGGCCTCTCCTTCTTCTTCGACGCGCACCTCGACTTCTTCGAGGAGATCGCCAAGTTCCGAGCCGCCCGCCGGATCTGGGCCCGCTGGATGAAGGAGGTCTACGGCGCCAAGACCGACAAGGCGCAGTGGCTCCGCTTCCACACCCAGACCGCCGGTGTCTCGCTCACCGCCCAGCAGCCGTACAACAACGTCGTGCGCACCGCGGTCGAGGCCCTGTCCGCCGTCCTCGGCGGCACCAACTCCCTCCACACCAACGCCCTCGACGAGACCCTCGCGCTCCCCAGCGAGCAGGCCGCCGAGATCGCGCTGCGCACCCAGCAGGTGCTCATGGAGGAGACGGGCGTCGCCAACGTGGCCGACCCGCTGGGCGGCTCCTGGTACGTCGAGCAGCTCACCGACCGCATCGAGGCCGACGCCGAGAAGATCTTCGACCAGATCAAGGAGCGCGGACTGCGCGCCCACCCGGACGGCAAGCACCCGATCGGTCCGGTCACCTCCGGCATCCTGCGCGGCATCGAGGACGGCTGGTTCACCGGCGAGATCGCCGAGTCCGCCTTCCGCTACCAGCAGTCCCTGGAGAAGGGCGAGAAGCGGGTCGTCGGCGTCAACGTGCACCACGGCTCGGTCACCGGCGACCTGGAGATCCTGCGGGTCAGCCACGAGGTCGAGTGGGAGCAGGTCCGCGTCCTCGGCGAGCGCAAGGGCCGCCGGGACGAGGCGAAGGTCAAGGCCGGCCTGGACGCGATGCTGGCCGCGGCCCGGGACGGCTCCAACATGATCGGCCCGATGCTGGACGCCGTCCGGGCGGAGGCCACGCTCGGCGAGATCTGCAACGTGCTGCGCGACGAGTGGGGCGTCTACACGGAGCCGGCGGGCTTCTAGCCGCACGCGTCGCAGCGCCCCCGTACCCCCGTGCGCGGTGGTCCGGGGGCGCTCGGCGTCTACAGTTCCGCGGCGGCCGCGAGCCCGCCCAGCAGCATCGCCGTGAGCCGCTGCACCCAGACCCCGTCCACCGGCTCCGCGCTCACCAGGGCCCGGTGCACCACGGCGCCCGCGACCACGTCGAAGATCAGGTCGTCGACGGCCTCGGTCGTCGCCGGGTCGCGCTCGTCGGGGAGTTCGCCGCGTTCCTGGGCACGCTGCCGCCCGTCGAGGACCAGGCGCTTCTGGCGGTCCACGATCGAGGCGCGGATGCGCCGGCGGAGCGGCTCGTCCCGGGTGGACTCGGCGACCACGGCCATGAGGGCGGTCTTGGTCTCGGGGCGTTCGAGGAGCGCGGCGAACTGCAGGACGACGTTCTCGATGTCGGCCTGGAGGGAACCCAGGTCGGGCAGTTCGAGTTCGTCGAAGAGGACGGCGACGGCGTCCACGACGAGTTCGTTCTTGTTGTTCCAGCGCCGGTAGAGGGTCGTCTTCGCGACCCCGGCCCGGGTCGCGACGTCCCCCATGGTGAGCTTGGACCAGCCCAGCTCGACCAGGGCCGCCCGGGTCGCCTCCAGGATGGCCGTGTCGGCCTCGGCGGAGCGGGGGCGTCCGGTTCGGGCCCGGGAGCTGGTGCGCTTACACATGGGTGACGACCATACCCGCCGGTAAGTATTGCGCCAGGGGCCGGTGATGTGAGGCAGTTCACGGCCCGACTCTCCCCGCGGGGGAGGGCTCGCCATTACGCTACGACGCGTAGCGAAAGGCTCGATCGGGCTCCTCGCGACAACCACCGCGCCGGGTGGGGACCCGGCGCACACGAACAGCGACGACAGTGCCGCCCGGCCCCGGACGGCACTGTTCGGCCATGGCTTACCGGTCACACCTGCGGAGGGGGGAGGATATAGGCATGCAGCCCCGAAACATGTCCATGAGCGGCGTCGTCGACCTCGCCGCGGTGAAGGCGGCCGGTGAGGCCAAGGTGAAGGCGGAGCAGGCCCGTGCCGAAGCCGCACGGCAGGGCGGGACGGCCGCCGTCGCCCCTTCCTCCCTGGTGATCGACGTCGACGAGGCCGGCTTCGAGCGCGAGGTGCTCCAGCGGTCCGCCGAGGTCCCGGTCGTCATCGACTTCTGGGCCGAGTGGTGCGAGCCGTGCAAGCAGCTCGGCCCGCTTCTGGAGCGGCTCGCCGTCGAGTACCACGGCCGCTTCCTGCTCGCCAAGGTCGACGTCGACGCCAACCAGATGCTGATGCAGCAGTTCGGCATCCAGGGAATTCCGGCCGTTTTCGCGGTGGTCGCCGGTCAGGCGCTGCCGCTCTTCCAGGGTGCGGCCCCCGAGGCGCAGATCCGTCAGACCCTCGACCAGCTGGTGCAGGTCGCCGAGGAGCGCTTCGGCCTCACCGGACTCCAGGTCGACGCCGACGCCGACCCGGACGCCCCGGCCCCCGAGAAGGCCGGTCCGTACGACGCCCTGCTCGACGCGGCGGTCTCCGCGCTGGACGCGGGCGATCTGGCCGGTGCCGTCCAGGCGTACAAGAACGTGCTCGCGGACGACCCGGAGCACCCGGAGGCCAAGCTGGGCCTCGCCCAGGCCGAACTGCTGGCGCGCGTGCGGGCGATGGACCCGGGCGCGGTGCGCAAGAACGCGGCCGACAACCCGAAGGACGTCGCCGCGCAGATCGCCGCCGCCGACCTCGATCTGGCGGGCGGTCACGTCCAGGACGCCTTCGGCCGGCTGGTCGACACGGTGCGCCGCACGTTCGGCGAGGACCGGGAAGCGGTGCGGGTGCGACTCCTCGAGCTGTTCGAGGTCATCGGTCCCGAGGACCCGCGGGTGACGGCGGCCCGCCAGGCCCTGGCGAGCGCCCTGTTCTGAGGCGTACCCGGCCCTCCGGGGCGGTCCCGCAACGGGACGATTTGGCGACACAGTGACATTCGGCGGCCGCGCTTTACCAAAACTTGGTAATCGCGGCCGCTGTTACTTGCAGTAAATCGAACCTGGATTTCTGTCCGGATTTCTCCGACCTCATCGCCCTTTGTCGCGTCACGCGATTGCACCCTGTGTTGCGGTCCGGCGGCGGTCCGTCGTTCCGTGGTTATCAGGCCGTTACTAGCGAGTAACGAACCCCCTTGTGCGGGGGCCCGGAATCGACCACGATCGGCGACGCTCGGTCCGACACCGCACCAGCCCGGCGAACCCGCCGACTGCGCGGCGAAGGGTCCCCACCGAGCGGGCCGGCGGCAGTGCCGTCGGTCGTGGACAGGGGGGTTCCTGCTCTCACCGGCAGGGCCTGTCCAATCCGGTCGCGCGCACCGCGCGGCCAGTGGTTGTCGCTCGGGGGTGATCGCCGGTGATTCGGACGCACGTCGTGCCGCCTGAGCCCTCGGCGCTCTCCTTCCCGAGGACGTAGCACTTCTCCCATCCCAGGACGGGCCCTGGGCCCATCCGGAGATGTACGTCCGAGAAGGAGGATTCTCATGAAGTCCCAGGTTCGTGGCGGGACCAGATGGAAGCGGTTCGCCGTCGTCATGGTGCCGAGCGTGGCCGCGACGGCCGCGATCGGTGTCGGCCTGGCCCAGGGCGCGCTCGCCGCGTCCTTCAGCATTTCCGGCCAGGATTTCAAGGTTCGTGCCGACAGCCTCGTCGGTAAGGACTTCGTCCAGTACGGCAGCGTCGACGCGGGCAAGGACCTCGAAGGCAAGGACTTCGCGGAGCCCGTCGCGGTGTCCGGCTTCTCCGAGGCCTGGATCACCAACATGTGCCAGTCCGTCGTGACGCCGAACGTCCCGTTCGTCGGCGACGTGACGCTGGTGCTGCGCGCCGGCACCGAGGACAACAAGCCGGTCTACGCGAAGGGCATCTACCTCGATGTCGCCGAGCTGAAGGCCGACGCCGAGTTCGGCAACATCGACATCGGCGTCGCGGCCGGCAACCTGGCCAAGGCCCCCGGCAAGCCGGGCATCCAGCCGAACACCAAGGCCAACCCGTTCGGCTTCGGTCAGCGTGCCGAGGACGCGAAGCTCAGCAACGTGAAGCAGCGGGCGTGGGCCACCACCGCCGCGACCTTCAAGCTGCCGAACCTCGACCTCTCGCTGAAGCGCGGCAAGGGCGCCGGGGTCGAGTGCTACTGATGCCGACGTCCTACCGGGACTGACGCACACGGGTGCGGGGCCGTCCCGTACGGCCCCCACCCGCTTCGGTAGCGCCCCTTCTTCTTCACCATCTCAGCAACACCGCTTCCAGGGAGCTGTTTCCATGAGCGCCGAGTCCACTGCTTCCCGCGGAGTCCCCAAGGAGAACCGGTTCAAGGTCTGGCGGCAGACCCGGCCCTTCTGGGCGGGCCTTTTCACCATGATCGGCGGCGTACCGATCGCCTATCTCCCGTACGGGGACATGCGGCTCGGCAACATGACGCTCGCCATGCAGACGACGGCCGGAGCCGGTGCGCTGATCATCGGCCTGCTGCTCATCACGCTGGGTCTGACGATGTGGTTCCAGCCCCTCGTCCGGGTCTTCGCCGGCGTCGCGGCGATCGTGCTCGCCCTGGTCTCCATCCCGGTGTCGAACTTCGGCGGCCTGGTGATCGGATTCCTCTTCGCGCTCGTGGGCGGCGGCATGTCCGCGGCCTGGGCGCCGGCCGAGCCGAAGACCGACGAGGCCGTCGCGGGCGCCCCGGAGAACACGGACGCCGCCGGGGAGCCGGCCGGGCAGGACGCCGAACCGGCGGACGCCGGGACCGCGCCGGACGAGCACATGCACGACGGCACCACGCAGCCCGTGATCCCCCAGCAGGGACACGAGGCGCCGGTGTCCGGGACGACGATCGATGCCAACGGCGGGAGGAACAGTGCGGGGTGACGAAACACAGTCGGCCGGAACGACGAGAGGACCGCGCCACGCGGCCCCCCGCAAGTCGCTCCTGAACAAGCTCCAGGTGCCCGCGGGCAAGGCGATGGCCCTCGCGGCCATGCCCACCGCGGTCATCATGGGCATGGGCCTGGCACCCCGGCTCGCCCTCGCCGACGACAGCACGGACATCCCCTTCGCCCCCGGCCCGTGCGTGACACGCTCCGACGAGCCGACGGCCGAGGCGACGACCGAACCGACCACGACGCAGAGCCCCGAGCCGACGGCGAGCGCGAGCGAGAAGCCGGCCCCGGAGACCTCCGCGACCACCGAGCCGAAGCCGACGGAGACCTCCGGCGCGACCGCCCAGAAGCAGGCCGCGACGCAGACGCCCGCGCCCCGGACGACGACGGCCGCACCCCAGGTGACCCCGACGCCCACCAAGTCGGTGAACCCGCTCGACCCGCTGGGTCTCGGCGACGCGCTCAAGGACCTCTTCGACGGACCGGACAAGACCACGGCGCCCGCGCCCCAGCCGAGCTCCACGACGGCGGCGCCCAAGCCGACGGCTTCGGCCGGCACCCCGGACGCGCCGAAGGAGACGAAGGCGCCGGAGGCGGGTACCGGCGGCACGGTCGACAAGACCAAGGACGCCATCAAGGCCGCCGCCAGGACGGCCGGTGCGACCACCGAGGAGCTGCCCGACTCCGCCAAGGGCCTCGACGCCAAGAAGGACGAGGACATCCCCGAGGGCGCGAAGCCGCGCTTCCCGTGCCCCGAACCGGATCCGAAGGCGCTCGCCGCCGCCGATCTGGAGGAGGGCATGCCGCTGCTGCCGGACGACCCGTGGATCCTCCAGACCTCGAAGCTGGAACTGCGCGGTCTCAAGTACCACGGCATCGTCGAGGTGAAGACGGGCAGCGGCAAGATCAAGAAGGTTCTCAAGTTCACCGCGGACGAGGTGGACATCACGAACCTGCACCAGCTGACCGTCCACTCCGACGGCATGACCGGCCACGTCCGCTCCAGGCCGGGCTCGATGTCCACCATGCGTCACGGCACCGTGACCATGTACACGGAGGAGCTGAAGGGCAACCTCTTCGGTCTCATCCCGGTCACCTTCAGCCCCCAGACCCCGCCCCCGCTCGACGTTCCGTGGGCCATCTTCACCAGCTGCACGGTGAAGCAGGCCGGCCAGTTCGGCGGCACGCTCACCATCCCGGGCCTGCAGAACACCATCGAGCCGAGCTGAGTCCCGCGTACCACCCCGGGAGCCGCGCACGACGGAGCCCCCGTCCCTCCTCGGAGGGACGGGGGCTCCGTCATGCGGCCGGGGCGGGTCAGGCGTGCTCGCCGCCGCCCAGGTGGTGCACCCGGACCATGTTGGTGGTGCCGGGGACGCCGGGGGGCGAGCCAGCGGTGATGACCATGGTGTCGCCGGCGTTGTAGCGCTGCAGCTTCAGGAGCTCGGCGTCGACCAGGTCGACCATGGCGTCCGTGTTGTTCACGAACGGGACCAGGAAGGACTCGACACCCCAGCTCAGGGTGAGCTGGTTGCGCGTCGACTCGTCCGTCGTGAAGGCCAGGATCGGCTGCTGCGTGCGGTAGCGCGAGAGGCGGCGGGCGGTGTCGCCGGACTGGGTGAAGGCGATGAGCGCCTTGCCGTCCAGGAAGTCGGCGATCTCGCAGGCCGCGCGGGCGACGGAACCGCCCTGGGTGCGCGGCTTCTTGCCCGGGACCAGCGGCTGCAGCCCCTTGGAGAGCAGCTCCTCCTCGGCCGCGGTGACGATCTTCGACATCGTCTTCACGGTCTCGATCGGGTAGGCGCCGACCGAGGACTCGGCGGAGAGCATGACCGCGTCCGCCCCGTCCAGGATCGCGTTGGCGACGTCGCTCGCCTCGGCGCGGGTCGGGCGGGAGTTGGTGATCATCGACTCCATCATCTGGGTGGCGACGATGACCGGCTTGGCGTTGCGGCGGCACATCTCGACGAGGCGCTTCTGCACCATCGGGACGCGCTCCAGCGGGTACTCCACGGCGAGGTCGCCGCGGGCCACCATGACGGCGTCGAACGCGGCGACGACGTCGGCCATGTTCTCGACGGCCTGGGGCTTCTCGACCTTGGCGATGACCGGGACCCGTCGGCCCTCCTCGTCCATCACCTTGTGGACGTCCTTGACGTCGTTGGCGTCGCGGACGAAGGAGAGGGCGACCATGTCGCAGCCCATGCGGAGCGCGAAGCGGAGGTCCTCGACGTCCTTCTCGGACAGGGCCGGGACGTTCACCGCCGCTCCGGGCAGGTTGATGCCCTTGTGGTCGGAGATGACACCGCCCTCGATGACGACGGTCTTGACCCGCGGGCCCTCGACCTCGACCACGCGCAGCTCGACGTTGCCGTCGTTGATCAGGACCTGGTCGCCCTTGGACACGTCGCCGGGCAGGCCCTTGTACGTGGTGCCGCAGATGGACTTGTCACCCGGTACGTCCTCGGTGGTGATGGTGAACTCGTCACCGCGCACCAGCTCGACGGGACCCTCCGCGAAGGTCTCCAGACGGATCTTGGGGCCCTGGAGGTCGGCGAGCACGCCGACGGCGCGGCCGGTGTCCGCCACCGCCCTGCGGAGACGGTCGTACCGCTCCTGGTGCTCTGCCTGGGTCCCGTGGCTCATGTTGAATCGGGCCACGTTCATGCCGGCCTCGATGAGAGCCTTCAGCTGCTCATAGGAGTCGACGGCGGGGCCCAGCGTGCAGACGATTTTGGAACGGCGCATGAGGCGGATCCTATCGGTTTGTTTCGCGGCGGAATATTCCGTCTGGTGGAAAGTACAAATGGGCGGGGGGCCGCTCAGGCGTTCACTCCCTCGGGGGTCGATTCGCTCACGAGTGCGTAGCTCTGTCGGGCGATCTCCAGCTCCTCGTCGGTCGGCACCACGGCCACCGCCACCCGCGCGTAGTCCGGCGAGATGATCCGGGCCTCGTCGGACCGTACGGCGTTGAGGTCGGCGTCCACCGCAAGGCCCAGCTCCTCCAGGCCCGCGATCGCGGCCTCCCGCACGGGGGCCGCGTTCTCGCCCACCCCTGCCGTGAACGCCACCGCGTCCACCCGGCCCAGCACGGCGTAGTACGCCCCGATGTACTTCTTCAGGCGGTGGATGTAGATGTCGAAGGCGAGCGCCGCACGCCGGTCGCCCTCGTCGATCCGGCGCCGGATCTCCCGCATGTCGTTGTCGCCGCAGAGCCCGACCAGACCGGACTTCTTGTTCAGCAGGACGTCGATCTCGTCCGCCGACATGTCCGCGTTCCGCATGAGGTGGAACGTGACCGCCGGGTCGACGTCGCCGGAGCGGGTGCCCATCACCAGGCCCTCCAGAGGCGTGAGGCCCATCGAGGTGTCCACACAGCGCCCGCCCGCCACCGCCGAGGCGGACGCCCCGTTGCCCAGGTGCAGCACGATCACGTTCACCTCCTGCGGCGCCTTGCCCAGCAGCTTCGCCGTCTCCCGGGAGACGTACGCGTGCGAGGTGCCGTGGAAGCCGTAGCGGCGGATCCGGTGCGCGTCCGCGGTCTCCACGTCGATCGCGTACCGCGCCGCCGCCTCCGGCATCGTGGTGTGGAAGGCCGTGTCGAAGACCGCCACCTGCGGCAGGTCGGGGCGCAGTGCCATCGCCGTACGGATGCCCGTGAGGTTCGCCGGGTTGTGCAGCGGGGCCACCGGCACCAGCCGCTCGATCTCGGCGAGCACCTCGTCGTCGATCACGGTCGGCTCGGTGAACCGCAGTCCGCCGTGCACCACCCGGTGCCCGATCGCGGCCAGTTCGGGGGAGTCCAGGCCGAGGCCGTCCGCCGCGAGCTCCTCGGCGACCGCCTTCAGGGCCGCCGCGTGGTCGGCGACCGGCCCGTTCTTCTCCCGCTTCTCCCCGCCACCGCCCTGCAGCGGGGTGTGCGCGAGCCGCGAGGTCTCCTCACCGATCCGCTCGACCAAGCCGAGCGCCAGCCGGCTGCCGTCGCTCATGTCGAGGAGCTGGTACTTCACCGACGAGGAGCCGGAGTTGAGGACGAGGACGCGAGAGGGGAGGGGGGCCGAGCGCGGCCCGTCGGCCCGGGCGGTGGTGGGAGACGGGTGGGCGGTCATGCGGTGAGCTCCTGACCCTGGGACTGGATCGCCGTGATGGCGACGGTGTTGACGATGTCGCTGACGAGCGCGCCGCGCGAGAGGTCGTTCACCGGCTTGCGCAGGCCCTGCAGGACCGGGCCGACGGCGACCGCGCCGGCCGAGCGCTGCACGGCCTTGTAGGTGTTGTTGCCGGTGTTGAGGTCCGGGAAGATCAGGACGCTCGCCTGGCCGGCCACCTCCGACTCGGGCAGCTTGGTCGCCGCGACGGACGGCTCGACGGCCGCGTCGTACTGGATCGGGCCCTCGATCCGCAGCTCCGGCCGGCTCTCCCGGACCAGCTTGGTCGCCTCGCGCACCTTGTCGACGTCCGCGCCGGAGCCCGAGGTGCCGGTGGAGTACGAGAGCATCGCGATCCGCGGGTCGACGCCGAAGCGGGCGGCGGTGGCCGCCGACTGCACGGCGATGTCGGCGAGCTGCTCCGCGTTCGGGTCCGGGTTGACCGCGCAGTCGCCGTACACGAGCACCTTGTCGGCCAGGCACATGAAGAAGACCGAGGACACGATCGAGGCGTCCGGCTTGGTCTTGATGATCTCGAAGGCGGGGCGGATCGTCGCGGCAGTGGAGTGCACCGAGCCGGAGACCATGCCGTCGGCCAGGCCCTCCTCGACCATCAGGGTGCCGAAGTAGTTGACGTCCGACACCACGTCGTAGGCGAGCTCCACGGTGACGCCCTTGTGGGCGCGCAGCCGCGCGTACTTCTCGGCGAAGGAGTCGCGCAGCTCCGAGGTCTGCGGGTCGATCAGCTGGGTGGAGCCGAGCTCCACGCTCAGATCGGCGGCCTTCTTGCGGATCGTCTCGATGTCGCCGAGCAGGGTCAGGTCGCAGACGTCGCGGCGGATCAGCACGTCGGCGGCGCGCAGCACCCGCTCCTCGGTGCCCTCGGGCAGCACCACCCGGCGGCGGTCGGCGCGGGCCTGCTCCAGCAGCTCGTTCTCGAACATCATCGGGGTGACCCGGCTGCCACGGGCGACGGAGATCCGGCGCAGCAGGTCGGCGGTGTCGACGTGGCGCTCGAAGAGGCCCAGCGCGGTCTCCGCCTTGCGCGGTGTGGCCGCGTTCAACTTGCCTTCGAGGGCGAAGAGTTCGGTGGCCGTGGGGAAGCTGTTGCCCGGTACGGAGATGACCGGGGTGCCGGGCGCGAGGCGGGCGGCCAGGGTCAGGACCTCGTCGCTGGGGCGCTCGTCGAGGGTGAGCAGCACGCCGGCGATCGGCGGGGTGCCGGCCGAGTGCGCGGCGAGCGCGCCGATCACCAGGTCGGCCCGGTCCCCGGGGGTGACGACGAGGCAGCCGGGGGTCAGCGCGTTGAGGAAGTTCGGCAGCATGGCGCCGCCGAAGACGAAGTCCAGGGCGTCGCGGGCCAGCCCGGAGTCGTCGCCGAGGACCACGGACGCGCCCAGCGCGTGGGTGATCTGGGCGACGGTCGGCGCCGCGAGGGCCGGCTCGTCGGGCAGCACGTAACAGGGCACGGGCAGCCGTGCGGCGAGCCGCTCGGCGATCACGGTCCGGTCCTCGCCCGCGACCCGGTTGACGACCATCGCGAGCACGTCGCAGCCGAGCCCGTCGTAGGCGCGGAAGGCGTTGCGGGCCTCGGCACGGACGGACTCGGAGGGCTGCCCCTTGCCGCCCACCACCGGTATGACCGAGGCGCCGAACTCGTTGGCGAGCCGGGCGTTGAGCGCCAGCTCGTCGGGCAGCTGGGTGCCGGCGTAGTCGGTGCCGAGGACCAGGACGACCTCGTAGTCGCGGGCGACCGCGTGGAAGCGGTCGACGAGCCGGGAGACCAGCTCGTCCGTGCCCCGCTCGGCCTGCAGCGTGGAGGCCTCGTGGTAGTCCATGCCGTAGACGGTGGCGGCGTCCTGGGTGAGCCGGTAGCGGCTGCGCAGCAGGTCGAACAGGCGATCGGGGCCGTCGTGCACCAGCGGGCGGAACACCCCCACGCGGTCCACCTGGCGGGTCAGGAGCTCCATGACTCCCAGCTCGACGACCTGGCGGCCGTCTCCGCGGTCGATCCCGGTCACGTACACGCTGCGCGTCACGCCGTCGTCTCCTGTCCGTATCGCTACGGGTTGTCCGTCAAGCGAGTGTGTTCAAAAACCATCGATAGGGTGGCAATGCCCTCTTGACAATACCCCTGCGGCTCTATACGACGCCCGCTGGGCGAAGGGCCCCGATCCAAGGGACCAAAGGCCCGGAAGGGTCTTCCCCCGCCGGACGCGCGGAGGAGCGGCGAGCGCGCCGGCACGGCCGACCGTGTGAGAATCGACGCGGCTCACACGTACCACTACCGAGCAGGAGACACAGCACGATGCGCATCGGAGTTCTGACAGCGGGCGGCGACTGTCCCGGCCTGAACGCGGTGATCCGGTCGATCGTGCACCGGGCCGTCACCCACTACGGGGACGAGGTCATCGGCTTCGAGGACGGCTACGCGGGCCTGCTCGACGGGCGCTACCGGCCCCTCGACCTCAACGCCGTCAGCGGCATCCTCGCCCGCGGCGGCACCATCCTCGGCTCCTCCCGACTGGAGCGCGACCGCTTCCGCGCGGCCTGCGACAACGCCAAGGAACTCATCGAGAAGAGCGGCTTCGACGCGCTCGTCCCGATCGGCGGGGAGGGCACCCTCACCGCCGCCCGGATGCTGCACGAGGCCGGTGTGCCCGTCGTCGGCGTCCCCAAGACCATCGACAACGACATCTCCTCCACCGACCGGACCTTCGGCTTCGACACGGCCGTCGGCGTCGCCACCGAGGCCATGGACCGGCTCAAGACCACCGCCGAGTCCCACCAGCGCGTCATGGTCGTCGAGGTGATGGGCCGCCACGCCGGATGGATCGCCCTGGAGTCCGGCATGGCCGGCGGCGCCCACGGCATCTGCCTGCCCGAGCGCCCCTTCGACCCGGCCGACCTGGTCAAGATGGTCGAGGAACGCTTCGCCCGCGGCAAGAAGTTCGCCGTCATCTGCGTCGCGGAGGGCGCGCACCCCGCCGAGGGCACCATGGACTACGGCAAGGGCGAGATCGACCAGTTCGGCCACGAGCGCTTCCAGGGCATCGGCACCGCCCTCGCGTACGAGCTGGAGCGCCGCCTCGGCAAGGAGGCCCGTCCCGTCATCCTCGGCCACGTCCAGCGCGGCGGCACCCCGACCGCGTACGACCGGGTGCTCGCCACCCGCTTCGGCTGGCACGCGGTGGACGCGCTGCACCGCGGCGACTTCGGCAGGATGACGGCGCTGCGCGGCACGGACATCCAGATGGTCCCGCTGGCGGAGGCCGTCACCCAGCTGAAGACGGTCCCGGCGCACCGGATGCGCGAGGCCGAGTCGGTCTTCTGACCGGCACGCGCCCCGGAGCCGTGCGCCCGGGGGCGCGCGCCTGGTCCGGGTGCCTGGTCCGCGCGCCTGGTCCGTGCGCCTGATCCGGACCCCCGGGCCGCGCGCCTGGTCCGTACGCCCGGACTCTGCACGTGGTCCGGACGGCGGTCCGTCCGACCCGGGCCGTGCGCGTGGTCCGGGTGCCAGACCCGGGTGCCCGGCCCGTGCGCGTCGTCCGGACGGCGGGTCCGTCCGACCCGGAGCACGGTCCGACCGGCCCTGATCCGCGGGCCCTCCGTCCCGACCTCGTCCCGACCTCGTCCCAGGCACCCCACGGCCCCGATCGTCCCCCCGTGGACGATCGGGGCCGAATCCATGCTTGAGTCCTCCGCCGCGATCAACAAGGCTTGAGCCTGTCCCGGACATGTCCCAACTCCATCCGGGCCCGGCCCGACGGAGGGGAGCGGCGCGCCATGACCCTGGGGGAGACGCCACCCGACCCGCGGGAGGCACGGAACCCGGCCGAGTTCCTCGCGCGGCTGCAGGCCCTCAAGGACTGGTCCGGCCTCACCTACCGCGAGCTGACGGCCCGCGCCGAGGCGCTCGGCGACGTGCTGCCCCGCTCGACCGTCGCCAACATGCTCGGGCGGACCACCGTCCCGCGCGAGGAACTGCTCGGCGCCTTCGTCCGCGCATGCGGCGCCCCGACCGAGGAGTGGGAGGCGGTGCGCAAGGAGCTCGCCGTCCGCGGAGCGTACGGGCGGGAGGGGGAGCCGGAGCCCGCCGAGGAGGCGGCGCCGGATGCGGGCGCCGAGGCTGGGCGGGGCGCGGGACCAGGCGCCGAGGCTGGGCCGGGCGCGGAGGCGGGCCCGGGGGTCGGGGCGGGCGCGGGTGTGGGCTCGGGGGCGGAGGCTGGCCCGGGATCGGGGGCGGAGGCTGGGGCGGGCGCGGAGGCGGTGCCCGTCTGGCCCGGGGACGTACCGCAGGAGCCGCCCGCCGGCCCGGCGCCCGAACCGCCACGCTCCGGGATACGCCGCACCCTCGTCGCAGCGGTCGCCGTGACGGGCCTCGTCCTCGCCGCGGTCAGCGTCGTCGCCCTCGTGCGGGACGGGGAGCGACGCCCCCGCCGGGAGCAGCGCCCGCCCGTGCTCACCGCGCCCGCCGAGGGCCCGGTCCACATCCGGGTGATCGGCTCCGGCCTGTGTCTGAACGAGCGGCGCGGCAGCAGCAGCGGCCAGATCCACCAGCGCTCCTGCGCCGGCGCCGACGTCCCCCGCTACGAGCTGAAACGACTCGCCGGAGACCACTGGCGGATCGTCTCGGTCCACCCGGACTTCCCCGTCGGCTGCGCGGGCATACCCTCCGGCGGCCGGATACCCCACGCCGCGCTGGAGGACTCCGAGTGCGGAGACCCCACCCGTGTCGAACGCTTCACCCTGGAGCCGTACGGCACCCCGGCCGCCGGCTGGCGCATCGTGCCGGCCGGCTCCGCGACCCCCGGCAGCTGCGTCACCGTCGTCGGCGACCGCGCCGCCGAGTGGTCGCGGCTGACCCAGGCGCCCTGCGCGGCGGACGCCCGGGGCCAGCTCTTCAGCTTCGACCGGCGCGACTAGGGGGTGCGGTGAGAGTCCCGCACAGCGCCCGCGGCGTCCGGCCGCTCCGGTTCCTCGGGAAGGGCCTGGAGCAGGGGTGAGCCCAGCCGGGCCTCCCGGTGCATCCCCAGCAGGTGGTGCACCACTCCCGACAGTCCGGGGAGCAGGCCCGGTGCGAACGCCTCCTTGGCGAGGCCGCCGACCGGACCGCGCTGCTCGATGCCCGTGATCAACTCGCCGTCGGCCTGCGCGGCGGACGGGCCCTCGTGGCCCGGCAGGCCCCGCAGGCGACGGAGGAGCTCCCCGAGCCCGAGGTCGCCGTGGCAGAGCGTGTGGCTCCAGCCGAAGCCCTCGCGCAGGCCGGCCGGCCCCGAGCGGAGCGCGGTGTCCAGGTGGCGCGGATCGCCCGTGCGCGCGTGGAGGTCGACGGCGGCCAGACCGATGCCCGTGCTGCCGTGACACCACGCGGTCGGACGGTCGACGGCTCCGCCGATCCGGGCGTCGGCCCAGGCGCCTTCCGCCGGCACGTACAGCGACTCCTCGAAGTCGTGTGCCAGAGCGCCCAGTTCGCGCCACCGGCGGCGGTCGGCCGCGCTCCCGGCGGCGGACAGGGAGAGCCTGGTGAGGGCCCACCCGGCGCCGGTCGCTCCGTGGGCGAATCCGCCGATGCCCTCCGGGAACATCACCGTGGACCACCTCGCGCCGCGGTCGTTGACGACCGCGGTCCGCTCCAGGTGTCGACCGGCTTCCGCGGCGACGTCCAACCACCTCTCCTCACCCGTGAGTTCGGCGAGGTCGAGGAGCGGCACCGGCACGCCGGCCACGCCGCTGAGCACGTCCAGCGCCCGGTCCTCGGCGACGGCGTCCGGGGTCAGCAGCGCGGCCCTGGCGCGGGCGCGGTCGAGGAGTCCGGGCGTACCGAGGAGTCGGTGCAGCGCGGCCCAGGTCCACACCTGGGAGGCGACGCCGGTGAACCCGCCGAGCTGGCGGGTCGGCGTGAGCTCCTCGGTGGCGGCCAGCACCTCCAGGGTCCCGGCCAGCACGGACTCCACACCGGTCACCGGGTCGGCCCGCCCGGCGCGCGCCTCGCGCAGGTACGCCGCGAGGGCGAGGGCGACGCCGCCCTGCCCGGTGTAGAGGTCCGCGCCGAGCGGGCGGATCGCCCAGCCGTAGTCCGTGAGCACGGGGCTGATCCAGGTCGCGGTGGCGTCCGTGCCGCGCACGGCTGCCGCGCAGACCGTCCTCACGACCTCCGCCGCCAGCGCGCGCCGGCGCCGGTCCAGGTTCTCGGCGTGCGGTGCGACGGCCGGGGTCCGTACCCGGTCGGGAAGCCGGCGTTCGTTCAGGTACGCGCCGACCAGGGCGCTGCGGATGGTGTCCCGCTCGCGAGTGAGGTCCGCGCTCCTCCACCCGGTCAGAAAGGCGTCCAGCCGCCGCCCGTCCACCGTGTCCTCGAACACCGGCACGTCTCCGACCAGGAGGTCCGCGATCTCCTCGTCGATCACCGCGGGTTCGCGGGGCGCTCCCGGGGCGGCGAGGGCGTTGCGGTGGAGGATGTCCCGGGCCCGCGCCAGGGCGGCGTCGGGGTCGTGCAGCGAAGCGGGGTGCCAGAGCATCCGGCCGATGTCCGTGTACGTCTGGGTGGCCCGCCGGATCCTGCGGATCCGGCAGCCGTCGAACACGCCCATCAGCGTGGCGAGTCCACCGCTCGCGTCGAGCCGCGCCAGGGCCCCGGTGATGTCGTCGAAGCCGGCCAGCACCTGGTCCCAGTGCCGGATCAGGACCGGCTCGGGGCTGGGGTGGTTGCCGGCCGGCGGCAGGTCCACCTCGTCGACCTCCATCCGGGCGGTGTCCAGTCCGCCGTCCGCGATGACCGGGACGCGGATCCGCGGCTGCTGTCCGGGCAGCCCGCCCGCGGCCGAGAGGTCCACGCCGGCCAGGGCGTAGCCGTCGGTGCGGAGGGGGAGGATGCCGGTGCGCAGCACGGTGTTGCGGATCGTCCGGGCCGCCCGGTCCACGGCGTCGCCGCGCCCGCTCGGCGGGACCTCGACGTCCGGGGTGAACAGGGCCTCCGCGTCGACCACGGCGGGCACCGGACCATGGGCCACCAGGTTCTCGGCGTGCAGGTCGGTCCCGCCGAGCAGTCGCATCACCGCCAGCCAGCCGCCCAGGGCGCGGTAGAAGCGGGCGAGTTCGGCCTCGTCACGGCAGTAGCGGTGCCCGAGGTGCTCGGCCCAGCCGTAGCCGTCCCGGACCACCACGCGCGGCACGCCCAGGTCCTGGGCGCCGGGGACGGCGGTGACGAAGGCACGCAGCGCGGCGTCCACCCGCACCGGCCGCGGTTTGTACATGACGCCGGCGGTCTCGAAGACCAGCCGGGCCACCGCCCGACCGCCGTGGTGCGTGTCCCCGCGGGCGAGCTCCACGGCGCGCAGCGGTCCGGGGTCGGCGCCGAGCAGGCCGGCCACGGCCCGCCGGTCCGCGGCGAGCCGGGCTCCCAGCTCCACGGCGCCCTCGATCAGCAGGCGCCCGGAGGCGAAGGCCCGTCGGCGCAGCGCCGGGTACCGCCGGTGCAGGGTCTCGGCGAAGCCGGGGTCGCAGGCGTGCCGGAGGAAGGCGTCCCAGCGCGCGGAGGGGTCGGCGCCGGGCAGGTCGCCCGCCAGGGAGGCGGCCCGCAGTTCCAGCAGGAGCACCCGGTTGAGCCGGAGCTGGAGGGTGCGGCGGAGGGCCTCGCGCGTCGCCTCGTGCAGGACCTCCCGATCGCCGGGGGCCAGCCCGGCGATCCTGGGGATCACGCCGTCCAGCTCCGCGAACAGCGGGCTCGCGAAGGCGTCGACGGGCCTCGCGAACCATCCCTCGGGCGGCGGTCCTCCGGCCGCGCGGGCCGCTGCCACCGGTTCCACCATGCTGAGTCCTCCCTGACGGCTGGGGGCGGGTTTCCGCGAACCGCGGCGGCCGGACCCGCGGGTCCCAGGGGACCGCCGGGACGGCCGGCGCGGGCCGGGGAACCCGTGCGGGCTCCCCGGGTGTTGCGTCCGGTGCGTGCGGCGGCTCGTCAGCAGCAGTAGCTGTGCCAGGAGCCGGTACAGCTGCTGCACCCGGTGAACAGCGCCTCGGTGCCGTCGGTCAGCGCGGCCTCTCCGGCCGCACCGCCCACGTAGAGCGGGCCGGCCGGGTTGTCGGTGCCGAAGGCCGTCTCGGCGCCCTGGAGCCAGGCGGTGACGATCTCGTCCGTACGCGTCGTGGACATGACAGGCATGGAGTTCCTCCTACGAATCGCCGGAAGTGCTCGGGGCTACAGAATCCACCGGAGGAAGTCCATCCGGGATCTGCCAGAACCGGCCAATCCCCGAAGGGGTGTCCGGGTCCGGCGACGCCGCTCCGGGAGCCGTTCGCCGCGTCACCGGCGCGGCGGGCACCGCCGGGCGCCATCCGCCGTCGGCCGTGGTGGCGGGCGGTGACCGCGCCGCGGAGGAGCGGGGCGGGCGACACGTCCCGCGGGCCCGCGCCGGACGGGGACCGCACCCGTCAAGGGGTGCGGTCCGCGCACATCCGGCCATTCACCGTCCGACAGGCGGACACCTCGTTGACGTCCCCGTGGTCGCGCCCGACCGCGGACTAGGACTCCACGAGGCGGGCCCGCAGGGCGTCCACGACCGCCGGGTCCAGACCCACATGACCGGTCGCGTAGGCGTACACCGAGCCGTACTCCGCCCGCAGGTCCGCGAGGACCAGCCGCATGATCTCGGCGGGCGCCCGCCCGAATCCGGGCCAGCGCAGCTCGCGGCCCGGGTTGGCGGCCTTCCAGTCGACGACGAACCGCTCCGTGGCGAGCTCGGTGAGCGCGAAGTCGGCGAGGATCTGCTCGTCCGACACGTCGAGCAGTCCGAGGACCAGGGCCGCGAGCAGACCCGTACGGTCCTTGCCGGCGGCACAGTGGAAGACCAGCGGCCCGTCGGCCGCGGCGATGATCTCCAGGGCCTCGCGCAGCTCGGCCTTCCCGTCGAGCGCGACCTCGGCGAACCGGTCGGCGAGGTAGCGCCACGGGTCGAGCTCCGGATCGATCTGGGTCTGGTCGTACGGCCGGTGCTCGATGCTCAGGTTGTGCCAGGCCTGCGGCTCGCTCTCGGGGTGGCGGCCTCTCTTCTCGATCTCCCAGGGGTAGCGCAGGTCGATCACGGTGGCCACGTTCAGCTCCCGGAAGCGCTCCAGATCGGCGGGGCGCGCGTCCGGGCCGGCGAGCTTGGCGAGCGAGTCGGAGCGGTAGAGGGTCTCCCACCGCACGGTCCCGCCGTCGGCGGTTCGATAGCCGCCCAGGTCACGGAAGTTGTGGAGCCGTTCGAAGGATATGTGTCGTCTCACCCGGCCAATCTACGTGTCGGTGCCGGGAGTTGCGGCGGTCGGCGCAGGGTCTGTCCTTCGGGCCTAGCTGCCGACGATGGCCCAGAAGTGGTCGGTGATCTCGTCGAGGTACGCGCGCCCCGCGTCGCCCGTCGAGGCGGAGGCGCCCCAGCTGCTCGTGGCGGCCATCTTGGCGTGGTAGTCCGTGTGCAGGCGCTGGAGCGCGTCCTCCACCGTGCGCTTCGGCAGCGGCAGCAGCTTGATGACGGGTTTCACATAGGCCTGCCAGCGGGTGGTCGCCGCGTCGCGCAGCAGCTCGCGCAGCTTCTCGTCGCCGCCGGTCGCGACGAGCAGGGCGCGCGAGTCGAGGCCGAGGACCTGGGCGAGGGCGGCGGTCTGGCGCTCGTTGCCGCGCCAGCGGCCCGCCTCCTCCATCCGCTCGTACGCGGACGGGTCGAGGCCGACCCGGCGGGCCAGGTCCTCCGGGCCGAGACCCCGGGCGATCCGGTGCTCGCGGAGGGTGCTGGCGGAGGCGAGGAGCTCGGCGGGGGAACACCAGAGCACCCCCGCGAGGGCGGTGAGCTCCTGGGAGGTGGGGGCGAGCCGGCCGCGCTCCCAGGCGACGACGGTCTCCGGACCTATGTAGAGGCCGTACTGGGCGCGCAGGCCGTAGGCGACATGGTCCGGGCCCATGCCGAGACCCTCGCGCAGGCGGCGTGCGGCGAGGGCGTTGAAGGGGGGAGAGGGTTGGTGCACCCCGCCACCGTAGATGCGGAGGGTGATCGTTAGCTACGGTGCGTTCACCCAACGCTGATGGTCGTAGGAACGTGGGAACCGGTCAGTAACTCCGAGTGGGGCCGTCCGTCGCGCTGAGCCACCGGTACTGCAGCTCGGGGCGGCCGACCTGACCGTACTGCGGGGCCCGGGCCGCGCGGCCCGCGCCGACCAGGTGCTCCAGGTAGCGGCGGGCGGTGATCCGCGAGATCCCGACGACCGCGCCCGCCTCCGCCGCCGTCAGCCCCTCGGGAGCGGCCCGCAGCGAGCGCGTGACCGCCTCCAGGGTGGGGCCGCTCAGTCCCTTGGGCAGCGCGGCGGGCTGCGGGGCGCGCAGCGTCGCGAGCGCCCGGTCCACCTCGTCCTGCCCCGAGGCCTCCCCGGCCGTCGCGCGGAACTCCGCGTAGCGGGCGAGCCTGTCCCGCAGGGTCGCGAAGGTGAAGGGCTTCAGCACGTACTGCACGACGCCGAGGGACACTCCCTCGCGCACGACCGCCAGATCGCGCGCCGAGGTCACGGCGATCACGTCCGCGGTGTGGCCGGCGGCCCGCAGGGCGCGCAGCAGCTGCAGCCCGTGCCCGTCCGGCAGGTACAGATCGAGCAGGATCAGATCCACCGGCGTCCGGTCGAGGACCCGCACCGCCGCGGCCCGCGAGTGCGCCACCCCGACCACCGCGAAGCCGGCCACCCGCCCCGCGTACAGCGCGTGCGCGTCGGCCGCGACGGGATCGTCCTCGACCACGAGCACCCGGATGTCCTGACCCACGGCACTCACGCGCCCACCTCCACGGCCACCGCGAGCGGCAGCCGCACCGTGAACTCGGCTCCACCCAAGGGGGATTCGCCCACTGCCAGAGTCCCGGCGGCCCGGGTCACGGCCTGCTGCACGAGCGCGAGCCCGAGCCCGCGGCCCGGCCCGCGCGTCGACCACCCGCGGTCGAGTACGGCGCCTCGGTCCTCGGCCCGCACCCCGGGCCCGCTGTCCCCGACCCGCAGCAACAGCTCGCCCTCCTCGGCGAGCGCGGTCACCAGCACCCGGGCGCTCCGGAGGCCCTCGGCCCGCGGGTCGGCGAGGGAGCCGGGGGTGTGGGGCGCGGGGCCGGTGGGCGCGGCCGGGCTCGTGGTTGCGGAGAGGGAGTCCGGTGCGGAGAGGGGGTTCGGTACGGAGAGCGAGCCCGGTGCGGAGACGGAGTCCGGTACGGGCGGGGGCGACGCCGTGACGGGCGGCGGGGTCGGGGCGGCCGGGCCCGCCGGGGCCGGGAGCGTGCAGCTGCCGCCCGCCGCCTCGACCGCGTTGTCGATCAGATTGCCGAGGATCGTCACCAGGTCGCGAGAGGGCAGTGACACCGGGAGGACGCCGTCGTCGATACGACTGTCCTCCGTCAGGACCAGCTCCACGCCCCGCTCGTTGGCCTGGGCCGCCTTGCCGAGGAGCAGGGCGGCGAGGACCGGCTCGCCCACCGCGGTCACCACCCGGTCGGTCAGCGCCTGCGCCAGCTCCAGTTCGGCCGTCGCGAAGTCGACCGCCTCGTCGACACGGCCCAGTTCGATGAGTGAGACGACCGTGTGGAGGCGGTTCGCGGCCTCGTGGGCCTGGGAGCGGAGCGCCTCCGTGAAGCCGCGCTCCGAGTCCAGCTCGCCGGAGAGTGCCTGGAGTTCGGTCCGGTCCCGCAACGTCACCACGGTGCCGCGGCGTTCCCCGCCCACGACCGGGCGCGTGTTGACGACCAGCACCCGCTCGTCCGTCAGATGCAGCTCGTCCACCCGCGGCGCCGAGGACAGCAGCGCCCCCGTCAACGGCGCAGGCAGCCCGAGTTCGGTCGCCGACCGGCCGACCACGTCCTCGCCCGACAGGCCCAGCAGCTCCCGCGCCCCGTCGTTGATCAGCGCGATCCGCCGCTGCCCGTCCAGCATCACCAGACCCTCGTGCACGGCGTGCAGCGCGGCTTCGTGGTAGTCGTGCATGCGGCTCAGTTCGGTCGCGTTCATGTTCTTGGTGTGCCGGCGGAGCCGCGCGTTGATGACGTACGTGCCCGCCCCGCCGAGTGCGAGCGCCGCGCCCGCCATCCCGAGCAGCGCCGTGACCTGCTCGCGTACCTGCTCGCTGATCTTCTCGATGGTGATGCCGGCGCTGACGAGGGCGATGACCCTGCCGTGGTCCTCCTTGTCGACGACCGGCGCGACGGTGCGCACCGAGGGGCCGAGCACGCCCAGGTGGATCTCGGAGAAGGTCTCGCCGCGGACCGCGCGGTCGATGTGCCCGAGGTAGGTCCGGCCTATCTGCTCCGGCTCGGGGTGCGTCCACCGCGTTCCGTCCGGCGCCATGATCACCACGAACGTGACGCCGGCGTGCCGGCGCAGCCCCTCCGCGTACGGCTGGAGCGCGGCGGTCGGGTCCACGGTGCCCGCCGAGCGTGCCGCGGCGACGACCGCCGGCGACTCGGCGACGGCCGTCGCCGTCGCCGTGGACTGGCGGCGCGCGGTCTCCTCGGCCTGCGCGCGGTCCGTCACGTACGCGAAGACCGCGCACCCCGCGACGACGGCGGCCACGAGCACGACCTGCATCGCGAAGAGCTGGCCCGCGAGGCTGCGCGGCCGGGGGAGGGGGAGACGCATGCGAGCAAGTGTGCCTGGCCCGATTTGCTCCCTCGTACCGCGTGCCCGAATCGTGCCTGGAACGAGACGAACCCCGGTCGCCTGCGACTCCGGCCCGCTCGGGCCCCGCGGTGGCGGCCACCCGGTCGCCTGCGACTCCGGTCTGCTCGGGCCGCGCGGTGGCGGCCACCCGGGCCCCGCGGCGGCGGCCGCTCCGGGCCGGTCCGGAGCGGCTCCGGGCCTGCTCCGCCCGGTCACGACGTGTCGGCCGTGAACGAAACGCACGCAAGCGTGACCCGGGTCACAGGGTGATGGATAGTCGCGGAGATCCACCGGGACGTGGACACCCCTGAGTACGAGGAGGACCCCGTGGCCGCACGTCGGGACCGCACCCACTATCTGTATCTGGCCGTGATCGGCGCCGTCCTGCTCGGCATCGCCGTCGGCTTCCTGGCGCCCGGCGTCGCCGTCGAGCTCAAGCCGCTCGGCACCGGCTTCGTCAACCTGATCAAGATGATGATCTCGCCGATCATCTTCTGCACGATCGTGCTGGGCGTCGGCTCGGTGCGCAAGGCCGCGAAGGTCGGCGCGGTGGGCGGCCTCGCCCTCGGCTACTTCATGGTCATGTCGACCGTCGCCCTCGCCATCGGCCTCGTCGTCGGCAACCTCCTGGAGCCCGGCTCCGGCCTCCACCTCACCAAGGACCTCGCCGAGGCCGGCGCCAAGCAGGCCGAGGGCGCGAGCGAGGGCACCGCCGACTTCCTTCTCGGGATCATCCCGAAGACCCTCGTCTCCGCCTTCACCGAGGGCGAGGTCCTCCAGACCCTGCTCGTCGCCCTCCTCACGGGCTTCGCGCTCCAGGCGATGGGCACCGCGGGCGAGCCGGTGCTGCGCGGCATCGGGCACATCCAGCGGCTGGTCTTCCGCATCCTCGCGATGATCATGTGGGCCGCGCCGGTGGGCGCCTTCGGCGCGATCGCCGCCGTGGTCGGCGCGACGGGAAGCGCCGCGCTCACGTCGCTCGCCGTCATCATGATCGGCTTCTACGTGACGTGCGCGCTGTTCGTCTTCGTGGTCCTCGGTACGCTGCTGCGGCTGGTCGCCGGGGTGAACATCCTGTCCCTCCTGAAGTACCTGGGACGCGAGTTCCTCCTGATCCTCTCCACCTCCTCGTCCGAGTCGGCGCTGCCGCGCCTGATCGCGAAGATGGAGCACCTGGGCGTCTCCAAGCCGGTGGTCGGCATCACCGTCCCGACGGGCTACTCCTTCAACCTGGACGGCACCGCCATCTATCTGACGATGGCCTCGCTCTTCGTCGCCGAGGCGATGGGCGACCCGCTGTCCATCGGTGAGCAGATCTCGCTCCTCGTCTTCATGATCATCGCCTCGAAGGGTGCGGCGGGCGTCACCGGCGCCGGCCTCGCCACCCTGGCGGGCGGGCTCCAGTCGCACCGGCCCGAACTGGTCGACGGCGTCGGCCTGATCGTCGGCATCGACCGCTTCATGAGCGAGGCCCGCGCCCTCACCAACTTCGCGGGCAACGCGGTCGCCACGGTGCTCGTCGGCACGTGGACGAAGGAGATCGACAAGGCGCGCGTGACGGAGGTCCTGGCGGGTAATGCCCCCTTCGACGAGACGACGTTCGTCGACGACGCCCACGGCGCGGCCGTGCCGGACCAGCGCGCCGAGGACGGCGACGAGAAGGCCCGCGCCGGCGTCTGACAAGCCCCGGGTCCCGGGTCTTGAGCCGGATCCGGGCCCCGGTCCCCTCCCCGCCGACGGGCTCAGTCGCCCAGCTGCCGCAACTCCGCCTCCGTGAGGACGAGTTCCGCCGCCCGGGCCGAGTCCCGTGCCGTCTCCGGGCGGCTCGCGCCCGGGATCGGGAGGACGTGACCGGGTCGGGCCAGGAGCCAGGCCAGGGCGATCTGTTGCGGGGTGACGCCGCGGGCACCGGCCACGCGGTGGAAGGCGCCGAGGCGGGCGTCCGGCTCGACGGCGCCGGCGCCGTCGAGTGAGCTGCGGGAGATGCCGCCCAGCGGGCTCCAGGGCAGGAAGGCCAGGCCGAGTTCCGCGCAGAGCCGGAGTTCGGGCTCGGCGTCACGGACCGCCGGTGAGTAGCGGTTCTGGACCGACACCAGGCGGTCGCCCAGGATCTCGCGGGCCTGGAGGATCTGCCCGCGGTCGACGTTCGAGACGCCGGCCATCCGGATCGTGCCCGCGTCCAGCAACTCCCGTACCGCGCCGAGGGATTCCGCGTACGGCACCGCCGGGTCCGGCTTGTGGAGCTGGTAGAGGCCGATCGCCGTGACCCCGAGGCGCCGGGCGGAGGCCTCGGCCGCGCGCCGCAGGTGCTCCGGGCGGCCGTCGACCGTCCAGCCGCCGTCGGCGCTCCGGCCGCGCCCGCCCTTGGTGGCGACGAGGACGGCGTCCCGGTCGCCGCCGTACGTGGCGAGGGCGCGGGCGACCAGGCGTTCGTTCGCGCCGGTCTCACCGCCTGGCGGGTGGTAGGAGTCCGCGGTGTCGAGCAGCGTCACACCGGAGTCGAGGGAGGCGTGGACGGTGGCGAGGGCGCGGGCCTCGTCGGGGTGGCCCTCGATGGAGAGGGGCATCGCGCCGAGCCCGATCGCGCTGACGGCCGTGTCGCCGAGGGTGCGGCGGCGCATCAGGATTCCACCTCCGCCGCGAGCGTCTCGGAAAGGGCCTTTCGCAGCCATTCCGAGGAATGGGAGAAGCGGTAACCGAGGTTTTCCGCACGCGAATTCGTCATCGCATAGGAGCGACTGAACGAGAAGGGGGAGACCTCGCCCACTTCGACTTCCTGGAAGATCGTTCGGCCGCCGGTCATTTCCTCGATCTCCGCGCAGATGTCCGCCGTCGTCAGCGGGCCGTGGGAATGGGCGTTCACCGGTCCGGTGAATTCCCCCTCCGCGGCCCACGCGAGGAACGCGGCGATCTCCTCCACGTACACATAGGTCGCCGGCCGGTTCACGACCGGCACGGCGATCGGCTCGCCCGCCCGGATCCGCCGCGCGTAGTGCGCGACGCGACCGGTGAAGTCGTCGGCACCACCCAGCACGTGTGCCACCCGCACGGAGCTCCACGCGAAGTCCGCGCCGGCCGCGAAGACGGCCTCCGCCTGGCGCTTTCCCTCCCCGTAGTGGGACTCCAGGAACTCCGGGTCGTCCCACGGCAGGTCCGTGTCGACCGTCACGGCAGCCAGGTCGAGGGCGTCCTCGGCGACCGGGGCGGCCGAGTCCTCGTACTCGTACACCTCCACCGTCGAGGTCGTCACGTAGCGGCGGGTCCGGCCCGCGAAGACGCGACGGGCGATCTCCGCCTGGCGCGGGGTGTAGCAGACCTGGTCGACGACGACGTCGAACGTCCGGTCCCCGACGGCCTTCTCCAGTGCCTTTTCATCATTTCGGTCGGCCACGAGGGAGAGGGTTCCTTCGGGGGCCGGGGAAGAACCGCGGTTGATGACGGTGACGTGGTGCCCCGCTTCGAGCAGGCGCCCTATCAGGCGCTTTCCGAAATAGCGGGTCCCGCCGATGATCAGAATGTCCATGTCCTCAAGTGTTACGGTGTGCGCTCGTCATCTGAAGGGGGAAACATGGGAGTCCAGGCCGTCTCGCCGAAGGAACCGCGGTCGTCGCGCCCCGCGGCCGTCGAAACCCCGGTGGGCGCCTTCGACCCCATCGACCGGCAGATCCTGGACCTGCTCCAGAGCGACGGACGCATCAAGCTCAGCGAGCTCGGCCGGCGCGTCCGGCTCAGCCCGGCCGCCGTCACCGAGCGGGTGCGCCGCCTGGAGGCCTGCGGCGCGATCACCGGCTACGGCGCCCAGGTCGCGCCCGCCCGGCTCGGCTACGGCATCCAGGCCTTCATCCGCGTGAACCCGCACGGCGGTTACACCCTCAAGCACCCGCGCACCCTGGAGCTCGTCGCCCGCCCCGAGATCCGCGAGGTGCACCACGTGGTGGGCGAGGACTGCTGGATCCTCAAGGTCGCCGTGACCGACACGGTCCACCTGGAGGAGATCCTGGAACAGACCTCGGCCCTCGGCCGGACCACCACGTCGGTGGTGCTGTCCTCGCCCGTCGAGCGCAAGCCGCTGCTCCCGCCGGGGACTTGACAGGACGCCGCGGGCGCGGTTGGGATGGGGGAACTCACGTCGCGTGTCGGTCCGCGCTCGAAAGCGGAGACATGGAGGCAAGAGGACAGTAGGGACGGCTTTGCCTCTCCACTTCAATTCCCGCGTCATCGACGAATTCCGCACCAACGCCGGCCGGCTCGGCGGCCCCTTCGAGGGATGGGTGCTCCTTCTTCTCACCACCACCGGCGCCAGGTCCGGAAAGCCCCACACGACCCCGCTCGGCTTCGTCCGGGACGAGGGCGACGGCGAGGACGGCGAGCGGCTGCTCGTCACCGGCTCGGCCGGCGGCTCCGACCGGCACCCCGACTGGTACCGCAACGTCCTTCGGAACCCGCAGGTCACCGCGGAGATTCCGGGGGCCGACGGCGCCGGCGTCGAGACCTGGCAGGCCACGGCGGTCGCCGCCACCGGCTCCGAACGCGACGCCCTGTTCGCCAAGGTCGTCTCGGTCGCCCCCGGGTACGCCGACTACCAGAAGGCCACCGACCGGGTCATCCCCGTCGTCGCCCTCTACCGGACCCCCGCCGCCGACTACACCCCGCCGACCCGGCTCGATGCCCTCGCCGACGAGCTGGTCGCCCTCCACGACTGGCTGCGCGGCGAACTGAAGGCCCTGCGCGAGGGACTCGGCGCCCGGCCCGCGGACGGCGCCGGCCTCACCGTGCGGCTGCGCCGGCACTGCCTCAGCTTCTGCTCCGCACTGGCCGTCCACCACGGCGGCGAGGGCGCCGCGCTCTTCCCGTACCTGGCCCGCCAGTACCCGGACAAGGCCGAGGCCTTCACCCGCCTCCAGGCCGAGCACGCCGTCGTCTCCCGCGTCCTCGACGAGCTCCAGGACCTCCTCGCCCGGCTCGACGCCACCGGTCCCGAGGTGCTGAGGGAACGCTTCGACGCCCTCGCGAGCGAGCTGGAGGCGCACTTCGCCTACGAGGAGGACCAGGTGGTCCCGCTCCTGAGGGAGAGCTCCTGAGGGAGAGCTCCTGAGCCGGACGGGCACGTGCCGCTTGCCTTGACGTCGGCGTCAAGGCTTACGTTCGGGGCATGCGAATCGGCGAGCTGGCCGAGCGGGCGGGCACGACCACGCGGACTCTGCGCTACTACGAGTCCCGGGGCCTCCTGACCGCACGGCGTACGGAGAACGGCTACCGCACCTACGACGAGGGGGACCTCCGGGCCCTCCAGCAGATCCGGACCCTGCAGGACTTCGGGTTCGAGCTGGAGGAGACCCGGCCCTTCGTCGAGTGCCTGCGGGCGGGCCACCCGGCGGGCGACGCGTGCCCCGCGTCGATCGCCGTCTACCGGCGCAAGCTCGCCGAGCTCGACGGGCTCATCGAACAACTGCAGTCCGTACGCGCCCAGGTCGGCGCGCAGCTGCTGCGCGCCGAGGCGGAGCTGCCGGGCGGCCCGGAGCCGAGGTGCGAGCTGGGGGAGCGGGCGGACCACATCGAACAGGGAGGGTGAGGACGATGATCCGAGCAGAGGGCGTGGCCGAGGTCACCGACGCCGACTTCGCGGCGGAGGTGCTGGGCGCGGAGCTGCCGGTGCTCGTGGAGTTCACCGCGGACTGGTGCGGCCCCTGCCGCCAACTGGCACCGGTCCTGAGCGCGGTGGCGGCGGAGGAGGCCGGCCGGCTGAAGGTGGTGCAGATCGACGCGGACACCAACCCGGACACCGTCTCCCGGTACGGGATCCTGTCGATGCCGACCCTGATGGTGTTCCGGCAGGGCGAGCCGGTGAAGGCGATGGTCGGCGCCCGCCCGAAGCGCCGGCTCCTGCAGGAGCTCGCCGATGTCGTGGAGCCGGTGGGCGCGTAAGGCGCGGGTGCCGCGGCGCCGGAAGGACGTCGGACCACCCGCGTACACCCGGCACGAGGGCGGCCGCCCGGCGATCGCACGCACCGGACGCCGCGAGCCGCGCCCTGCGGGCGGACGGCGCTACTTCCCGGACACGACCCAGGACCCGGCCCGCGGGACCCTTCGGGTCCGTGCGGCCGTCTCCCGCAGCAGCAGGACGGCGGCCGCCGTCGCCGGGGGGCCGGAGCTCCGCGTCGCCAGGGACGCGCCCGCGCGGCGCACCGCGTCGAGGCGGAGGCGCTGGACACCGACGAGGGCCCGTACGAAGGGCCGGTACGCCCGGTCCACGAAGCCGGCGAGCGGGGCGGCCGCAGCCAGGTCCTCGGCGGCCCGCCCCGCCTGTTCCTCGACGAGCCGGCCCAGCGCCGCGCCGGGCAGGGTCAGGTCCGCGCCGTGGCGGGCCACCGCGTCGGCGGGGACGCCCGGCCGGCCCGCGCGCACGTCCTCGGACAGGTCCTCCAGGAAGTCGACGCGCTGCATGCCGCGGATGAGGCGGTGGCAGCCGTCCGTGAACGCCTCCCGCGCCGACACGTCCCCGGGGGCGATCAGACAGGCCGTGAGCATCAGCCCGGGCAGCGAGTACTCCCGTACGTACCGCTCCAGTTCCTCCTCGTCCGCGAGGGTCCGCCACGCGACCTCGCGCTCGCAGCCCCGCAGGAACTCCTCGACGTGCGCGCGCACCTCCGGGTGGCGCTCGGCGGTGTGCACCAGGCAACGCAGCACGGGCAGCCCGGAGTCGCCCTCGGCGAAGGCCTTCCGTACGAGCCCGTCCCACTCCGCGAGTGCGGCCGCTCGCTCGTCCTCGGCCCCGTGGTCGATCCGGTCGTCGGTGTCGTGCATGAACGAGGCGGCGGCCATGACGTGCGGCAGCAGCCCGGCGGGGAGCAGCAGGCGCGCGGCCGCGTACTCGGCCGGCCGGTACCTCCGCACCGCCCGCTGCTGTTGCGCGTAGTCCCGCCGCAGCCGTGGCTCCCGCACCCCGGCCCGGTCGAGGGCCCGCTTCCCCATGCCGATCTCCCGTCGTCGTCGGCCATGAGCCTACGGGCGCACGGACCGGAAACCCGGATGAGCCCTGGTCTCCCGTCTGCCAGAATCGCTCCGGTGTACGAGACGCATGTGACGGTCCGGTGCCGGACCGAGGGGGAGCGGACCCGGCTCGAGGTGTGGGCGGCGGACCGGGGTCTGAAGGTCACCACCATCGTGCTCGCCCGCGGTCGGACGCCTGTCCAGCCGATGCTGACGCTGCCCGACCGGACCGGTCACCCGGCGGTCGTGGCCGGGTTGCGGGAGGCCGGCTTCGAGCCGGTGCGGGTCAAGGTCGAGACGGTGCCGTGGAGCACGGAGCCCGCGGGGCCCGGTGGGGGCTACTACGAGCACCACCTCAAACTGGCCCTGCCCGCCGCCTACGACCGGGCCGCGCTGGAGGCCCTCGTCGTGCCGCACGGTGCCCACGTCTCGTGGAACGCGCGTCGGGTCCTGCCGGGACCCGGCGGGCGGCACGAGCGCTTCGTGACCCAGCGGCACCCGGGACCGGCGGACGCGGCCGGCCGGGCCTGCGACGCGCTGGTCACGGCGCTGGCCGCCGCCGGGCACGAGCCGGTCGCGGAGGAGCGGGAGTTCGTCGTCTCCGACAGCGATCTGTCGTTGGACGAGGGTTGGTTGGAGGAGGCCGTATGAACACGAACGAGAACGCGGGGACCCCGTCGAGCCCGGACGGGCCGGTCACCCGGGCGGAGCCCGGTGTCGACCACGCGTGCCGCAGGGACGAGCTGCCGCACACCCTGACCGCCGGCATCGGCGACGCGGCCGTCCGGCACCGGGTCTTCGACCCGGCCCTCAAGCACTTCGACGAGGCCTACCGGCCCTCGGACGAGGTCGTCGAGGACCCGGAGCTGCGGGCCCGCTGGCAGGAGGCCCGGCGGTCGGCCCTCGACCTGGTCCTCGCGGCCGTCGCCGGCTCGCCGTGGGCCGACTCGCTCGTGCTGCGCGGCAGCATGCTGATGTCGGCCTGGTTCGGCGAGGCCGCCCGCGCGCCGAAGGACATCGACTTCGTCGTCGTTCCCGAGACCTGGCGCATCGAGGACCCGCGCACCCGGGCCATGCTCGACGGCATCGCCGAGGCGGCGGAGCGGCTCGCCGCGGTGCGCGGCACCGGCCTGTCGGTCTCGGCGGCCGGCGCCGTCTCCGAGCGCATCTGGACGTACGAGCGGGTGCCCGGCCATCGGCTGGTCCTGCCCTGGAAGGCCCCGGGCCTGCCGGGCGGCCAGGTCCAGCTCGACTTCGTCTTCCAGGAACGCCTCCCGACCCCGCCGCGCCAGGCCGAGGTCGCCGGGGTGCGGCTGCCGGCCGCGGACCGGGAACTGTCCCAGGCGTGGAAGCTCATGTGGTTGAGCTGCGACATGTATCCCCAGGCCAAGGACCTGTACGACGCCGTCCTGCTCGCCGAGAGCTGCGCCGTGCCGCTCGCCCTCCTGGAGACGGTGCTGCGCGAGGCGGACGAGTGGCCGGGGCGGCCGGACGAGCCGCTGCACCTGGGGATGTTCGAGAACGCCCTCCGAGAGGTGGACTGGGACGGCTTCGACGACGCCCACCCGGACACCGAGACCGCGAGGCGGGACCTCGGCGCCCGGCTGCTGGCCGCCCTCGCCCCGGTGTTCGGGGCCTCCTAGCCGACCCACAGGTCGGTGGCGCGGGACCTCACCGAGTCGCTCATCCGGTCGACGAGTTCCGCCGCCGGCAGCGGGTCGGGCCGCCGACCGTCGCGGAGGCGCACGGAGACGCGGTCGGCGGCGGCTTCTCCGGCGCCGATGACCGCCTGGTACGGGACGAGCCTGGCCTCGCGGACGCGGGCGCCCAGGCTGCCGCGTTCCGGGCCGAGGACCTCGGCGCGCAGGCCGAGTCCGGCGCAGCGGTCGGCGAGCCGGGTGGCGGCCTCGTGCTCGGCGTCCGAGATCGGCAGGACGGCGAGCTGGACCGGGGCGAGCCAGGCGGGGAAGGCGCCGGCGTGGTGTTCGACGAGGTGGGCGACGGCGCGCTCCACGCTGCCGATGACGGAGCGGTGGATCATCACGGGCCGGTGCTTGGCGCCGTCGGAGCCGATGTAGTGCAGGTCGAACTGCTCGGGCTGGTGGAAGTCGACCTGGACGGTCGAGAGGGTGGACTCCCGGCCGGCCGGGTCGGCGACCTGCACGTCGATCTTGGGACCGTAGAACGCGGCCTCCCCCTCGGCCTCCTCGTAGGCGACCCCGGAGGCGTCCAGGACCTGCCGCAGCAGGGCGATCGACCGCTCCCACTTCTCGGGCGCGGCGACGTACTTGCCGCCGGGGCCGGGCAGCGAGAGGCGGTGGCGGACGGGCGCGATGCCCAGGTCGGCGTGCGCCCGCCGGATCAGGTCGAGGGCGCCCGCGGCCTCCTCGGCGACCTGGTCGAGGGTGCAGAAGATGTGGGCGTCGTTGAGCTGGATGCCCCGGACACGGGTGAGTCCGCCGAGCACCCCGGACAGTTCGGAGCGGAACATCCCTCCCAACTCGGCCATGCGCAGTGGAAGTTCGCGGTAGCTGTGCGGTCGCGAGCGGAAGATGACGGCATGGTGGGGGCAGAGGCTCGGCCGCATCACGAACTGCTCGCCGCCGACCTCCATGGGCGGGAACATGTCGTCGCTGTAGTGCGACCAGTGCCCGGAGATCTCGTACAGTTCCCGCTTCCCGAGCACGGGCGAGTACACGTGCCGGTACCCGGCCCGCCGCTCGGCCTCGCGTACGTACTCCTCCAGCACGTGCCGCACGACGGCACCGTCGGGCAGCCAGTACGGCAGCCCGGCCCCGATCAGCGGATCGGTGTCGAACAGGCCCAGCTCGCGGCCCAGCCTGCGGTGGTCGGCGTTCTTCCCGGCGTTCTTGCCGGGGTTCTTCTCCACGGTCTTCTCGGCGTTCACGGCCACTCCTCGTTGCGGTGGGGGAGGAGCGAGCGCCCGGCCGGCACGGCGAAGCCCCGGGGCACTCGCCCCGGGGCTTCGGACAAAGACAGCTGTCAGCGCGCCGGGACACTCTCCGGCGTCGTCGTGATCATGGCAGCGCGCTTCATGCGCCAGACGCTAGCAGGGGGCATGGCGGTGGCGCGCGGGATTAACGCTCCGGGCCCCCCGGGGCGAGGACGCCCCGGACGTCCGCGAACGCCCGCTCGCTCAGCAGCGGGCGCCAGCGGGTGAAGAGGCTCAGCAAGGGGCCGCCGTGCCGGGAGCGGAATTCCGGGTTCACCGCCGCCAGGTCCAGCTCGTTGGCCGCCGTGATTTCGGCGAAGTCCGCGAGGCGGGCGGGGCCGGGGGTGAATGTCGCACCGGTGAATCGGTCGCGGAAGGGGGCGTCCCGGGCCGGCAGGTGGGGGTAGGTGAATTTCCGGTCGCAGCTCGCGTAGAGGTGCACGAGCTGCTCCGCCTCCGGGCCGATCGCCGCCGCGAGCTCGGCGCGACGGTCCAGCGGGAGCAGGCTCTCGGCGAAGCCGTCGGTGCCGTAGAAGGCGTGGCAGAGGCCGGCGAGGCGCAGGTCGGGGCGGGCGTTCCAGGCGGCGAGGCGGGTCTCGACGCGGTCGAGGTGGGCCAGGAGCGTGCCGCCGGGATGGTCGAGGGCGGCTGCGCCGCACGTGACGAGCAGGGCGCGGGCCGCCTCTGGGGCGGCGGGGTCGGACGGGTCGCTTCCCATGGGGCACAAAAATACCCCGGACTAGAATTGACAGCCGGGGTGATGGTTCACGTATATTTGTGGATTCCGTGTCCGGGCATAGCGAAGACACGTGAAGTTCACTGAATGCACTGTATCGCGTCGGGAGTCGAATTGTCAACCGAAGAATTTCGGAACGAGCAGAGATTCATCACCGAGCTCTACGCGCGACTCGACCACCTGAGGGACCAGGCCGAGGCCGGGGTCGCCGACGCCCTCGCCACCTCCGGCGAGGGCAGTGCCCAGGCCCGGCTCGAACGCGACGTCCTCGTCGCCGAGCAGTCCGGACTGCTCTCCGCCCTCAACGCCGGGGAGACCGGGCTCTGCTTCGGCCGGCTCGTCTTCAAGGACGGCCACGACCACCACATCGGGCGGATCGGCATCCGCCGCGACGACGCCGACCACACCCCGCTCGTCGTCGACTGGCGCGCCGACGTCGCCCGGCCGTTCTACCTCGCCACCGGCTACGAGCCCATGGGCCTGCGCCGCCGCCGGCACATCACCACCAAGGGCCGCGAGGTCGTCTCGCTCCACGACGAGGTCCTCGACCTCGCCGACGGCACGCGCACCGGCCACGAGAACCGCGACGCCGACGAGGTGCTGCTCGCCGCGCTCGACGCCGCCCGCACCGGCCGCATGCACGACATCGTGCAGACCATCCAGGCCGAGCAGGACGCCATCATCCGCTCCCCGCACCGCGGTGTCCTCGTCGTCGAGGGCGGGCCCGGGACGGGGAAGACCGCGGTCGCCCTGCACCGCGCCGCGTACCTCCTCTACGCCCACCGCGAGCAGCTCGCCCGGCGCGCCGTGCTCATCGTCGGCCCCAATCCGGCCTTCCTCGGCTACATCGGCAACGTCCTGCCCTCTCTCGGCGAGACCGGTGTCCTGCTCGCCACCCCCGGCGAGCTCTTCCCCGGCGTCCACGCCACCGGCACCGACACCCCGCGCGCCGCCGCCGTCAAGGGCTCGGCGCGGATGGCCGACGCGCTGGCCAAGGCCGTCGCCGACCGCCAGCAGGTGCCCGAACGCGGCGAGCCGCTGATCGTGCCCCACGAGGACGGCGACCTGGTCATCGACTGGGACATGGCCCTGGAGGCCCGGCACAAGGCCCGCGAGACCTTCCTCCCGCACAACCTGGCCCGCCCCTACTTCGTCTTCCACGTCCTCGACGCGCTCGCCGAGCAGCTCGCGGACCGGATCGGCGCCGACCCGTACGGCGGCCCCAACTTCCTCGGTCCCGACGACCGCGCCCTGCTCGCCAAGGGCGTCGCCGCCAACCCCGACGTGCACGCCGCGCTCGACACCCTCTGGCCGCCGCTCACTCCGCAGGAGTTCCTCGCCGACTACCTCGCCGAGCCCACCCACCTCGACGACGCGGCGGACCTGGCGGCCGTCCGGCGGCCCGCCGGCGCCCCCTGGACCCCCGGCGACGTGCCGCTCCTCGACGAGGCCGCCGAGCTCCTCGGCGAAGACGACTCCGCCGCGCGCGCCGCCGAGGAGGCCGAGCGGCAGAAGCAGATCCAGTACGCGCAGGGCGTCCTCGACGTCTCGTTCGCCTCGCGCACCTACGAGTTCGAGGACAAGGAGGAGCTCGACAAGGACGCCTCCGAGGTGCTGTCCGCGCACGACATCATCGACGCCGAGCGCTTCGCCGAGCGGCACGAGGAGGCGGACCACCGCAGTGCCGCCGAGCGCGCCGCCGCCGACCGCACCTGGGCGTTCGGGCACATCATCGTGGACGAGGCGCAGGAGCTGTCCGCGATGCTGTGGCGGCTGCTCATGCGCCGCAGCCCCACCCGCTCCATGACCCTGGTCGGTGACCCGGCGCAGACCGGCGACCCGGCCGGCGTCGGCGCCTGGCAGGACATCCTCGCGCCGTACGTGGCGGACCGCTGGGAGCTCGTGCGGCTGGGCGTCAACTACCGCACCCCGGCCGAGATCATGGCGGTCGCCGCCGACGTACGGCGGGCCGCCGACCCGCGGTTCGAGCCGCCGCGCTCGGTCCGGTCCACCGGTGTCCAGCCCTGGGACCGTACGGCGGAGGACCCGGTGAAGGAGACCGCCGACGCGGTCGCCGCCGAGCTGCGGCCCGACGGGCGGCTCGCCGTCATCGCGCCCGGGGAGCTGCACCCCGAGCTGATCGCCGCGCTCCCCGACGCGTCGCACGGGCCGAAGCCCGACCTGACGAGCCCGGTCGTGCTGCTCGACCCCCGTCAGGCCAAGGGCCTCGAGTTCGACACCGTCCTGGTCGTCGACCCCGACGGCATCCGGGCCGGCGCCACGCACGGCATCAACGACCTGTACGTGGCGCTGACCCGGGCCACTCAGCGGCTCGGCGTCATCAGGCGGGCCTGAGCCACACGGTGGCGAGCGGGGGCAGTGTCATCCGCACGCTCGACGCCCGCCCGTGCCAGGGCACCGACTCGGTCTTCACCGGGTCGGTGCCGACCACGTCACCGCCGCCGTACCGCGCCGCGTCCGTGTTCAGGACCTCCGACCAGGCCGCGAAGGTGTCCGGCACGCCCAGCCGGTAGTCGTGCCGCACCACCGGGGAGAAGTTGCAGACCGCGAGCAGCGGGGCGCCGATCGCGTCGAAGCGGAGGAAGGCGAAGACGTTGTCCTCCGCCGCGTCGCCCGTGATCCACTGGAAGCCCTCCGGGGAGGTGTCCCGCTCCCACAGCGCGGGCGTCGCCCCGTAGACCGTGTTCAGGTCGCGCACCAGGTCGCGCACGCCCCGGTGGTCACCGGCCGAGTGGTAGGTCTCGTCCATCAGCCACCACTCGGGGCCGTGCTCCGCGGACCACTCGGCGCCCTGCGCGAACTCCTGCCCCATGAAGAGGAGTTGCTTGCCCGGGTGGGCCCACATGAAGCCCAGGTAGGCGCGGTGGTTGGCGCGCCGCTGCCACCAGTCGCCGGGCATCTTCGACACGAGCGCGCGCTTGCCGTGCACGACCTCGTCGTGGGAGATGGGCAGGATGTAGTTCTCGCTGTACGCGTACACCATCGAGAAGGTCATCTCGTGGTGGTGGTACTTGCGGTGCACCGGATCCTTCTCGACGTAGCCGAGGGAGTCGTGCATCCAGCCCATGTTCCACTTCATGCCGAAGCCGAGCCCGCCGAAGCCGCCCGGGCCCACCTGGTCGGTCGGCCGGGTCACCCCGTCCCAGGCGGTGGACTCCTCGGCGAAGGTGACGACCCCCGGGCAGCGCTTGTAGACCGTGGCGTTCATCTCCTGCAGGAAGGCCACCGCGTCCAGGTTCTCCCGCCCGCCGAACTCGTTCGGCAGCCACTCGCCGTGCTCGCGCGAGTAGTCCAGGTAGAGCATCGAGGCGACCGCGTCCACCCGCAGGCCGTCGATGTGGAACTGCTCGCACCAGTACACGGCGTTGGCGACCAGGAAGTTCCGCACCTCCTTGCGGCCGTAGTCGAATTCCAGCGTCCCCCAGTCGGGATGGGCCGACCGCCGCGGGTCCTCGTGCTCGTACAGGGGCCGCCCGTCGAACTCGGCGAGAGCCCAGTCGTCCCGCGGGAAGTGCGCGGGCACCCAGTCCATCAGGACCCCGATGCCGGCCCGGTGCAACGCGTCCACCAGGAACCGGAAGTCGTCGGGGGTGCCCATGCGGGCGGTCGGCGCGTAGAAGCCGGTGACCTGGTAGCCCCAGGAACCGTGGAAGGGGTGCTCGGCGACCGCCATGAACTCCACGTGGGTGAAGCCCAGATCGGCGGCGTACGCGGGCAGCTGCTCGGCCAGCTGCCGATAGGTCAGGCCGGGCCGCCAGGACGGCAGGTGCACCTCGTAGACGGAGATCGGCGCCTCGTGGTGCGGCCGGGCCCCGCGCCGTGCCATCCAGTCCTCGTCCTGCCACACGTGGTGGTCGGCGGTCACGACCGAGGCGGTGTTCGGCGGGCACTCGGTGCGGCGGGCCATCGGGTCGGCGCGGACGGTGTGCGAGCCGTCCGGGCGGGCGATGTCGAACTTGTAGTGCGCGCCCTCGCCGATACCCGGCACGAACAGCTCCCACACGCCCGTCGAGCCGAGCGAGCGCATCGGCAGCGCGCTGCCGTCCCAGAAGGTCCAGTCGCCGGTGACGCGGACGCCGCGGGCGTTCGGTGCCCACACGGTGAAGCGGGTCCCGGCGACCCCCTGGTGCGTCATCACCCGCGCCCCGAGCGCCGTCCACAGCTCCTCGTGCCGGCCCTCGCCGATCAGGTGCAGGTCGAGGTCGCCGAGCGCCGGCAGGAAGCGGTACGGGTCCTCCAGGGGCAGCTCGTCGGCGTCGTAACGGACGCGCAGCTCGTACGCGGGGACCTTGCGGAGCAGCGGGACGAGGGCGGAGAACAGCCCGTCGCCCTCGTCGTGCAGCTCGACCCGGCGTCCCTTGGGCAGCAGGACGGCGACCTCCGTGGCCCACGGCCGGAGCACCCGGACGGCGATCCCGCCCTTGACCGGGTGAGCGCCGAGCACCCCGTGCGGGTCGTGGTGCTCACCGGCGAGAAGCCGGGCCCGGTCGCCCGGGTCGAGCGGGGGCGCCTTCCGTACGGCGGCCCGATCCGGCTTGACCTCGGCGCGGGGCGCGGGCGTCTTCGGCTTGCGGGCGGTCCTGCCTGCGGATCGGGCGGTCACCGGAATGCCTCCTGGAGGGGTGGGAGCGGGTGGGGGTGCGGGGCTGCGGGGCCCGGCGGTTTCCACGCAAGCGCAACGCGGCGCGCCCCGCGCGGGACACTCGGCCGAACGGGCCTCGTCGCCCGCCCCGCAGGCCGCGCGAACGGGCCGGCCGCGTCGATTGGTCCGAACGGGGGCGGCGCCGCGCCCCCTCCGGGTGGAGCTCGGCCGCTTCGGGCGTGCCGTGCCCCCGCCCGTCCCGGGCGGGGGCACCGTGCGTCGGCGTCACGCGTCCCCCGCCAGGCGTTCGATCGCCGCCATGGGCACCGGGAGCCAGTCCGGGCGGTGGCGGGCCTCGTAGACGACCTCGTAGACCGCCTTGTCGGTCTCGTAGGCGCGCAGGAGGTCCGGGTGGTCGCGGGGATCCGTGCCGGAGGCCTCCGCGTAGCCGGCGCAGTAGGCGGCGCGGCAGCGGGCGGCCCAGGCGGCGTTCCAGGGGCGGTGGGTACGGGCCGCGTAGTCGAACGAGCGGAGCATGCCGGCGATGTCGCGGACGGGCGGCTGGGTGCTGCGGCGCTCGTCCAGCGGCTTGGCCGGCTCGCCCTCGAAGTCGATCACCGCCCACGCGCCGTCGGAGCCCCGCAGCGTCTGCCCGAGGTGCAGGTCGCCGTGGATGCGCTGGAGGCGGCCCGCACCGAGGGAGTCCCCGGCCGCCGCGAACACGGCCCGCAGGCCCGGCACGTACGGCAGCAGGGCCGGCACGGCCTGCGCGGCGGCGTGCAGCCGGGCGTCCATGGCGGCCGCCACGTGCCGGGCCCCCTCGCGCCGGAGCCGCTCGGTCGGCAGGGCGGTCGCGAGCGCGAGGTGCACCTCGGCCGTGGCCCGGCCGAGGGCGTGGGCCTCGGTGGTGAACTCCCGTCCGTCGGCCAGCGCGTCGAGCGCGAGCCGCCAGCCGTCCCGCGAGTCGCGGAGGTAGGGCTGGAGGACGCCCAGCGTCGCGGCGCCGGTCTCGAACCAGGCGACCGGGGCCGGGACGCGTTCGCAGCCCGCCCGGGAAAGGGCGAGCGGCAGCTCCAGATCCGGGTTGGCGCCCGGGCTGACCCGCCGGAAGATCTTCAGGATGAACGAATCTCCGTAGACCAGCGACGAGTTGGACTGCTCGGCGTCCAGCATCCGGGGGGCGAGGGCGGGCGGCAGCGCGGTCGTGGCGTGGAAGCGCAGCGGGCCGTTCCGCCCGGGGCTGCGCAGGCGTTCGTAGAGCAGTCCGGCGAGCCGCGGGTCGCGCAGGCCCTCGTAGACCGCCCGTCCCGCGAGCGGGCCCTGGCGGATCCGGCCGATCAGGGCCGGGGCGAGGCGCGGCGGCAGCTGGGGCCTCACGCCGAGGAGCAACTGGTAGCAGTCGGCGGGCGTTCCGGCCGGGCGTCCCGGCTGTTCGACCCGTACGAGGAGATGGAGGAGTCCGGGTCCGGTGCCGTCCAGCGGCAGTAGCTCGGTGGCCGCGTCCAGGGTGAATCCGGTGACCCGGCGGCCCTTGCCCGCGAACCAGCGCTGCCGGGGCAGCCAGCTGTGCAGCAGGGGTGTGAGCGACGGAAGGAGGGCGTCGGGGGCCCGGGTGGTGGATGCGGTCTCCGGCATGGCATCGCGTCCTTTCCCCGGGGTGCGCAAGGGCAGTTCGTATGCATTCAAATGCGCAGATTGTCCCGGATGGCGGCTTCGGCTGTCCGGCTGTGCGGGACGTGTCGGGAGGGGAAGATTCGTATGGGCCCGGTGAGAAGGCCCGGATGGACCTGAGCTGACCTGAATCACCTGAATCGTGTGAGGGACACAGTTCCCTGTGTGGGGCGGGGGAAACCGCCCCACACGCTCAATTGACGGTACTTCAGGAACGCTTGAGGCGGAACCAGTAGAAACCGTGCCCGGCCAGCGTCAACAGGTACGGCCACTCTCCGATCGCCGGGAACTTCACCCCGCCGATCAGCTCCACCGGCTTCACCCCGTCGAAGCGCCGCAGGTCGAGCTCCGTCGGCTGCGCGAACCGGGAGAAATTGTTCACGCACAGCACCTGGTCGTCGCCGTCCTCGCGGAGGAAGGCGAGCACCGCCGGGTTCGTCGACGGGAGTTCCGTGTACGAGCCCGTCCCGAAGGCGCGGTTCTGCTTACGGATCTCGATCATCCGTTTCGTCCAGTGCAGCAGCGAGGACGGCGAGGCCATCCCCGCCTCCACGTTGGTCACCTGGTAGCCGTGCACCGGGTCCATGATGGTCGGCAGGTAGAGCCGCCCCGGATCGCACGAGGAGAAGCCCGCGTTGCGGTCCGGGGTCCACTGCATCGGGGTGCGCACCCCGTCCCGGTCGCCCAGCCAGATGTTGTCGCCCATGCCGATCTCGTCGCCGTAGTACAGCACCGGCGAGCCCGGCAGCGAGAAGAGCAGGGCGGTGAACAGCTCCATCTGCTTGCGGTCGTTGTCGAGGAGCGGGGCCAGCCGGCGCCGGATGCCGATGTTGGCCCGCATGCGCGGGTCCTTGGCGTACTCGGCGTACATGTAGTCGCGCTCTTCGTCGGTCACCATCTCGAGGGTGAGCTCGTCGTGGTTGCGCAGGAAGATGCCCCACTGGCAGCCGGAGGGGATCTCCGGGGTCTTGGCGAGGATCTCGGAGACCGGGTACCTCGACTCGCGCCGCACGGCCATGAAGATCCGCGGCATCACCGGGAAGTGGAAGGCCATGTGGCACTCGTCGCCGCCCGAGCGGAAGTCGCCGAAGTAGTCGACGACGTCCTCCGGCCACTGGTTGGCCTCGGCGAGCAGGACCCGGTCCGGGTAGTGCTCGTCGATCTCCTTGCGGACCGTCCTGAGGAAGTCGTGGGTGGCCGGGAGGTTCTCGCAGTTGGTGCCCTCCTCCTGGTAGAGGTACGGCACGGCGTCGAGACGGAAGCCGTCGATGCCCAGGTCCAGCCAGAAGCGAAGGGCGGACAGGATCTCCTCCTGCACCTTCGGGTTCTCGTAGTTGAGGTCGGGCTGGTGCGAGAAGAAGCGGTGCCAGTAGTACTGCTTGCGCACCGGGTCGAAGGTCCAGTTGGACGTCTCGGTGTCGACGAAGATGATCCGGGCGTCCGCGAACTGCTTGTCGTCGTCGGACCAGACGTAGTAGTCGCCGTACGGCCCGTCCGGGTCGCTGCGGGACTCCTGGAACCACGGGTGGGCGTCGCTCGTGTGGTTCATGACGAAGTCGATGATCACGCGCATCCCGCGCGCGTGGGCCGCGTCCACGAACTCCACGAAGTCGGCGAGGTCCCCGAACTCGGGCAGCACGGAGGTGTAGTCGGCGACGTCGTAGCCGCCGTCCCGCAGCGGGGACTTGAAGAACGGCGGCAGCCAGAGGCAGTCCACGCCCAGCCACTGGAGGTAGTCCAGTCGGGACGTGATGCCCTTCAGGTCGCCGACTCCGTCGCCGTTGCTGTCCTGGAAGGAACGGACCAGGACCTCGTAGAAGACCGCCCGCTTGAACCACTCGGGATCGCGGTCCTTGGCGGGGGTGTCCTCGAAGGTGTCGGGGACGGGTTCGTTGACTGTCATTTTGTGGGTGACCCTCCGGTCTGCGGGGACGGTCGCAGGGCGAATACGTGCGCGGGTGTGACACCCGGCTCCAGGCGCGCGTAGTTCGACCTGCCCCAGTGATAGGTCTCGCCGGTGAGCTCGTCGCGCACCGGCACGGTCTCGTGCCAGCCGAGGCCGAGTTCCGGCATGTTCAACGAGACCGTGGCCTCCTGGGTGTGGTGGGGATCGAGGTTGGCGACCACCAGGACGGTGTTCGACCCCGACCGCTTGCTGTACGCGATCACCGCGTCGTTGTCGGTCTGGTGGAAGGTCAGGTTCCGCAGCCGTCGCAGGGCCGGGTGGCGGCGCCTGATCCGGTTCAGTGCGGTGATCAGCGGGCTGATCGAGGCGCCCGAGCGCTCCGCGGACTCCCAGTCGCGCGGGCGCAGTTGGTACTTCTCGGAGTGCAGGTACTCCTCGCTGCCGTCCCGCAGGGCGGTGCCCTCGCACAGCTCGTAGCCGGCGTACATGCCCCAGGTGGGGGAGAGGGTGGCGGCGAGCACCGCGCGCACCTCGAAGGCCGGCCGGCCGCCGTTCTGGAGGTAGGCGTGCAGGATGTCCGGGGTGTTCACGAAGAAGTTGGGCCGCATGTGGGCGGCGGCGTCCCCGGTGAGCTCCGTGAGGTACTCGGTGAGCTCGTCCTTGGTGTTGCGCCAGGTGAAGTACGTGTACGACTGCTGGAAGCCGATCGCGCCGAGCGTGTGCATCATCGCCGGCCGGGTGAACGCCTCCGCCAGGAAGATCACGTCCGGGTCGGCCCCGTTGATCTCGCCGATCACGCGTTCCCAGAACACCACCGGCTTGGTGTGCGGATTGTCCACCCGGAAGATCCGCACCCCGTGGTCCATCCAGTGCCGCAGCACCCGCACGGTCTCGGCGACGATCCCGTCCATGTTGTCGCCGGCCTTGTCGAACGCGATCGGATAGATGTCCTGGTACTTCTTCGGCGGGTTCTCGGCGTAGGCGATCGAGCCGTCCGGCCGGCGGGTGAACCACTCCGGGTGCTTCTCCACCCACGGATGGTCCGGCGAACACTGCAGGGCGAAGTCCAGCGCGATCTCCAGCCGCAGCTCGCGGGCCCTCGCCACGAAGGCGTCGAAGTCCTCGATCGTGCCCAGGTCCGGGTGGACCGCGTCGTGCCCGCCCTCCGGCGAGCCGATCGCCCACGGCACGCCCACGTCCTCGGGGCTCGCCGACAGGGAGTTGTCGGGGCCCTTGCGGTGGGTCACGCCGATCGGGTGGATCGGCGGCAGGTACACCACGTCGAAGCCCATCGCGGCGATGGCCGGGAGCCGCTCCGCCGCCGTGCGGAAGGTCCCGGGCCGCGTCCGGCCGCGGACCTTCCGCACCCCCTCGGAGCGCGGGAAGAACTCGTACCAGGACCCGAAGAGCGCCCGCTCCCGCTCCACCCGGAGCGGCAACTTGGGCGAGCAGCTGACCAGTTCGCGCAGCGGATGGGCCTCCAGGGCCGCCAGGACCCGGGGCGCGAGAGCCGCCGCGAGACGGACCGCGGCCGGCCGGGACTCGTCGCGCAGCGCGTCCGCGACGGCGAGCACCGCCTCCCGGCCGCCACCCTTCTTCGGCACGCCCTTGGCGGCCCGCTCGTGCAGCTCCGCGCCCTCGGCGAGGACGAGTTCGGAGTCGATGCCGGCCGGAATCTTGATCCTCGCGGTGTGCCGCCAGGTGGCGAGCGGGTCGCTCCAGGCCTCCACGGTGTACGTCCACAGGCCCTCGGCGTCCGGGGTGACCTCGGCGCCCCAGCGGTCGGTGCCGGGCGCGAGCTCCCGCATCGGGGTCCAGGGGCCGGGCCGGCCGGACGGGCCGCGCAGCACGACATTGGCGGCGACGGCGTCGTGCCCCTCCCGGAAGACGGTGGCCGTGACCTCGAAGGTCTCGCCCACCACCGCCTTCGCGGGGCGACGGCCACAGTCGACCAGAGGGCGGACGTCCAGTACGGGAATACGTCCCATGAGCGGGTTCACGGCATCACCTGACGGTTCGCGAGGGTGCGGGTGGTGTGCGCTCTTTCTAGCTCCGTCGACGGCCGGTGGAACGGGGGCATGGCCGCTCCGGTGCGGGTTCACTCGGATGGCGGGGCTGGATCCGGTACGGAGGGGTACGAGGAGGAGTCTTCGAAGGGATACGAGGAGGAGCCTTCCCCCCGTTTTCGGGTGGGCAATCCGGCTGTTTGTTAACTACTAGGGCGTAGCCGCACCGGCAAGAACACGTCCCGGACAAGAAACCGGCCCCGTCCTTGTGGGACGGGGCCGGTTCCCCCGGGTCCGGTCCGTGGCTCCGGGGCCCAGGAGGCCTTCCTGCGACAGGGGTTCAGGCCCGCTGCTCCTCCGTGTCGCTCGACCACACCTGCCAGGGCTGACGCGTCACCCACTCCTCGACCGGCGCCGGCGCCAGGCCGAGGGCGTCCGCCGACCCCCCGCCGTCGCCGGCCATCAGGAGCGGGTCGTCGCCGGTCGCCATGTAGTGGTAGATCCCGGCCACTCCGGCCGCGGTCTCCGGGCCGAGCAGTTGGGCGACGGCCCGCTCGAACAGCTCGGGACGCAGCGGCACATACCGCACGGTGCGCCCCAGGCCCCGCCCGAACGCCGCCGCCAGACCGGCACCCGTGAGCGAGAGCGCGCCGCCGACGTCGAAGGCGCGCCCGTCCAGGCCGTCCCGGGTCAGCGCCCCGTACGCCGCCTCCGCCAGGTCCCGGTGCGAGATCCACGCGGTCGGCGCGACCGCCGGCAGCGGATAGGCGAGCACGCCCTCGTTCACCAGCCCCGGTCCGTTCCAGCGCGAGAACAGGTTGTCCAGGTAGACCGGAGGGCGCACGACCACCAGCGGCACTCCGCTGTCCCTGAGCACCTCCTCGGCGATCCGGCGTGTCTCGAAGGCCGGCACCGACGTCGGCTCCTGCGGCATCCGCGTGTTGGTGTTGAACACCAGCCGCTCGACCCCGGCCGCGCGTGCCGCCCGGGCGACGTTCTCCGCGTAGGCGCGCACCCTCCCCGGCTCGTACATCAGGGGCATCGTCACGAACCCGTGCGTCACGCCCTCGAACAGGCGCCGCACGTCCATCGGCGCCGCCAGCTCCCCCGGCACGAACTCCGCCCCCGGCAGCGGTGGCCGGTCTCCTTCCGGGCGGCGGGTCAGGGCCCGCACCCGGTGGTGCCGCTCCACGAGCAGCCGGGCCACGGCGCCCCCTTGGAAGCCGGTCGCCCCCACGACCGCCACCCGCATCGGATTCAGACTGGACATGTGTCGATGAGGCCCTTCGATAGGCTGTGACCGCTGCCGTTCCGGTTGTCCTTCCAGGCTGGTGGCGGCGGTTCCATCCGTTCAATTAACAAACAGGGGCGGAAGTTGAAGGATCGTCCATGGACACCGTGGGAACCCCGGGCACTGACCGTCGTATTACCGCGCCGACCGGGCGGGGCCGGCCGGAGGCCGAGCACGACGACCTCCTGAGCGAACTCCTCAAACCGCTCCGCCTCACCGGCGTCTTCGACAGCCGCTGGCATGTCAGCGCCCCCTGGGCCATCGAGGGGGACGCCGAGGAGGGATGCGCCGTCCTCCACTACGTCGTCGAGGGCGGCTGCTGGATCACCGGCGCCGACCAGGCGCCGGTCGAACTGCGCGCCGGCGATCTCATCGTCTTCCCCACCGGCGCCGCGCACCGGCTCTCCGACCGGCCCGAGCGGCAGGGCCTGTCCCTCAAGGCCGTCCTGCCCGAACGCGATCCGGGCACCTCCGGCGAGATCCGCATCGACGGCACCGGGGACGAGAGCCGGCTGCTGTGCGCCGGACTCCACTACGACGCCGGCGCCGCCGGCGGCCTCTACCGCTCGCTGCCCTGGGCCCTCGTCCTCGACGGCGCCCAGGTCGACCGCGAGCCCCTGCTCCGCGACACGCTGCGGCTGCTCGCCTCCACCGACCGGCCCATCGGCCCCGGGGACCGGCTCATCACTCTGCGCGCCTTCGAGATGGCCCTCGTCCTCGCGCTCCGCCCGCTGCTGCGCGAACTCGCCGACAACCCGGCCTCCCTGCCGGTGCTGCGCCATCCCGGCATCAGCCGCGCCCTGGTGATGATCGCGACCCGGTTCACCGAACCCTGGACCATCGACTCCCTCGCCCGCGAGGTCGGCATGTCCCGCTCCGCCTTCACCGCCGCCTTCCGCGAGCTCGTCGGCGAGTCCCCGGCCCGGCACCTCACGGCCCGCCGCATGCAGGAGGCCGCCCGTCTCCTCACCGAGACCCACCTGCCCCAGTCGTCCGTCCCGCCGCGCGTCGGCTACCAGAGCGCCGTCGGCTTCCACCTCGCCTTCCGCAAGTGGTTCGGGATGACGCCGGGGGAGTACCGGACGGGGGTCGCCAGCGCCGCCTGACGCGGAACGGGTCCGCCCGGAGCGGTCGCCGGGCGGGCCCTCGGGCTTGGCCGGTTCTTAAGGAGCCCTGGACGGTCGTTCATTGCGCCCGGCGGCCCGGCCCGTGGAGTCTCGGAGCGGCACGGCCGCGGCGTCCCCCACGCACGACGGGTGCGGGGCCCCGCGGCACCCCGTGGCATCCCCGAGGAGAGGCGACACACCGGTGACGAGGTCCGGGCAGGAGTATCCGCGGGCCCCGCGCGACGGCCGGGGGATCCGGCTCGACGGCGCGTGCGTCAGGGACGCCACCGCCCACCCCGCCCTCCGCTCCGCGGCCTCCTCCACCCGGCCCTTCGACCTGGCCGCCGACCCCGGGCCGCGTTCCGTGCTGTTCGGGGACGGGGCGCACCGGGCGTGCCCCACGCCCCGCCCGTACGAGGACCAGGTCGCCCGGCGGGGGGCGTACGAGGTGCGGGCGGAGGCGCGTCACCGCCTCCTCTACCGGAGGCCCGACCACGCGGCCCCGGCGGCGGCGGTTCGACCACGGAACCGTCCGGTGAGCACCTCCCTCGCGCGCCGAGCCGCCGCCCGCGCGCTCCCCGCCCCCCACCTCACCGCCGCCACCGGCACGACCGGCACCACCGGAACCCCCACCCCCGCCGCCGAGACCGGCGGCCCCCGCACGGCGCCCCCGGAGGCGCCGTGTCCGACGGCGTCGCCGCGCCGCGCTCCGCACGGCCGCGCCTGCCCGCCCCCGCCACGGCGCCACCGCGCCGCCGCCGGGCGGGCGAACCGCGCTGACCGCCGCCCCGGGCGGTTCGCCGACCCCGACACCCACCTACCTCTCCCGAGGGGGCTTCCGTGACGCTGTACGACCTCGTCGTGCCCGGACTCGACGACCGCACCGACCCGCGCTACCGCATGGCCGACATACGCGCCGCCGACCCGCTCGGCGCGGACGCCGTACTCGCCGCCCTGCCCGCGATGAACGCCGACGCCGACGCCGCCGCGCTGACCGTGGCGCTGCGCGCGCTCGTCCCCGACGCCGACCGCGCCGCCGAATGGAACGTGGTCGCCGCGCTCGCCGCGATGCGCGACCTGGGCATCGTGCTCGGCTCGCTGAAACGTCACGGCGTGCAGCCCGTCGCCGCCGTCCCCGAGGTCCTGCCGATCCTCGAACTCCTCGGCAGGCGGACCGACATGGTGCCCCGCGACACCGTCCACCACTACACGGCCTGGAACCCGCCCGGACCCCGCCGGCGCACCTACACCGGCCACCCCATGGAGGCCCACCTCCAGGAGGCCGTACGGATGGCGTTCCCCGGGCTCGTCGCCGCCCTCGACACCTGCGCCCGCATCGCCCGGCTCGAACCGTACGACCCCGGCTTCGCCCTCGCCCTCGACCGCGTCGCCCACCACGTCCAGGCGGTCGTCGACGCCATCGACCTCACCGTCGCCCAGGTCACGCCCCAGTACTTCGCCGGCACCCTGCGCCCCTACTTCGAGGAGATCGACGTCGACGGGCGCAGCTACCTCGGCCCCGCCGCCGCCCAGGTCCCCCTCTGGCTGGTCGACCTGACGCTGTGGCAGTGCGACCGCTCGGACCCGGCCCACGACGTCTTCCTGACCGAGTCGCTGCCGTACGCCCTGCCGTCCTGGCGCGCCTTCCACGCCCGCCACCGCGGCGGTGTCTCCGCCGTGAGCAAGGTGTCCGCCGCCCTCAGCTGGGAGGGCGCCGACCGGCTGCCTCCGGAGCTCGCCGCCTCCGCCCGCTCCCTCACCCGGGTCCTGCACATCCTCAAGTCCTTCCGGGCCCGGCACACCACCCTCGCCCGCAAGGCCCACCACGAGGACCGGCGCCGGTACGAGGACGGCAGCGGCGGCGCTCCGGTCGCCCTGCTCCGCACGATCCTCGAACTCACGCGCGACAACGAGACGCTGGTCCGCCACGCCGTCGCCTGACCCCCCCCCCGCGTCGCCCCACGGAGAACCCCACGTCTCCCCCGGACCCCCCACGTCGTGCCGTGATCGCCGGCGGCGGCATCGCCGGGCTCACCGCCGCGCTCGCCCCGCACGCCGACGGCGTCCACCGGATCACCGTCGTCGGGGCCGCCCGCCGGGCCCGACCGCTCGGTGCCGGGCCCAGCCCCGGGCCGGGCGCCGCCGGCGGCGCCCGGCCCGGCCACGGCCGACCCGGGCTCCCCCTGCGGGCCGCCGTACCTCCCCGTGTGCGCCGGGGCGCGGTCCGCCCCGGTCGCCTAGGCTCCGGGGCGGAACAACGGAAGCACAGCGTGGTGCTTCCGCTCCGCTCCGTCACGGCCTGCGAAGGTGGAACACGTGAAGGCAATCCGTCGATTCACCGTGCGTCCCGTCCTCCCCGACACCCTTCGACCCCTCGCCGACCTGGCGCGCAACCTGCGCTGGTCCTGGCACGAACCCACCCGCGAGCTCTTCGAACACGTGGACCCCGAGGGTCTGCGCGCCGCCGACGGCGACCCCGTCCGCGCGCTCGGCGCCATCGACGCCGGCCGGCTCGCCGCGCTCGCCGCCGACCAGGACTTCCTGGCCCGCCTGCGGACCGCGGCCGAGGAGCTCGACCGCTATCTGACCGAGCCCCGCTGGTACCAGCGTCAGCCCGGCGAACCGCCCGCCTCGATCGCGTACTTCTCGCCCGAGTTCGGCGTCACCGCCGCCCTGCCCCAGTACTCCGGCGGCCTCGGCATCCTCGCCGGCGACCACCTCAAGGCCGCCAGCGACCTCGGCGTCCCGCTGATCGGCGTCGGACTGCTCTACCGCCACGGCTACTTCCGGCAGTCGCTCTCCCGCGACGGCTGGCAGCAGGAGCACTACCCCGTCCTCGACCCCGGCGAGCTGCCGGTCACCCTGCTCCGCGAGCCCGACGGCAGCCCCGCCCGGATCACCCTCGGGCTGCCCGGCGGGCGCAGCCTGCACGCCCACCTCTGGATCGCCCGGGTCGGCCGGGTCCCGCTGCTCATGCTCGACTCGGACGTCGAGGAGAACGAGCCGGGCGAGCGCGAGGTGACCGACCGGCTCTACGGCGGCGGCAGCGAGCACCGGCTGCTCCAGGAGATGCTCCTCGGCATCGGCGGGGTCCGCGCCGTCCGCGCGTACTGCCGGCTCACCGGCACGCCCGCGCCCGAGGTGTTCCACACCAACGAGGGCCACGCGGGATTCCTCGGCCTCGAACGCATCCGTGAACTGGGCGGCCGTGGGCTCGACTTCGACGCCGCCCTGGAGACCGTCCGGGCCGGCACGGTCTTCACCACCCACACCCCCGTGCCGGCCGGCATCGACCGCTTCGACCGGGCCCTGGTCGCCCGGCACCTCGGCGACGACGGGGCACTGCCCGGCGTCGACACCGCCCGGATCCTCGCCCTCGGTGACGAGACCCCGCTCGGCGGCGAGCCCGGGGTGTTCAACATGGCCGCGATGGGCCTGCGGCTCGCCCAGCGCGCGAACGGCGTCTCCACCCTCCACGGAGCCGTCAGCCGCGCCATGTTCGCCGGTCTCTGGCCCGGGTTCGACCCGGACGAGACCCCGCTCACCTCGATCACCAACGGCGTCCACGCCCCGACCTGGACCGCCCCCGAGGTCGCCCGGCTCGCCCCCGAGGTCTCCGACCGGGAGCTGTGGGAGCTGCGCCGCACCCTGCGCGAACGCCTGGTGGCGGACGTGCGGCAGCGGCTGCGGGCCTCGTGGCGACAGCGCGGTGCCGCGGCCGCCGAACTCGGCTGGACGGACACCGTCCTCGACCCGGACGTCCTCACCATCGGCTTCGCCCGCCGTGTCCCCTCGTACAAGCGGCTCACCCTGATGCTGCGCGACAAGGACCGGCTGCGTGCCCTGCTGCTGCATCCGGAGCGGCCGGTGCAGCTGGTCGTCGCGGGCAAGGCGCACCCGGCCGACGACGGCGGCAAGAGGCTCGTGCAGGAGCTGGTGCGGTTCGCCGACGACCCGCGGGTGCGGCACCGGATCGTCTTCCTGCCCGACTACGGGATGGGGATGGCGCGCGGGCTCTACCCGGGCTGCGACGTGTGGCTCAACAACCCGCTGCGACCCCTGGAGGCCTGCGGCACGAGCGGGATGAAGGCCGCCCTCAACGGCTGTCTCAACCTGTCGGTGCTGGACGGCTGGTGGGACGAGTGGTTCGAGCCAGACTTCGGCTGGGCCGTCCCGACGGCCGACGGGGCCGCGGCCCGCGACGAGGAGCGCCGCGACGACCTGGAGTCCGCGGCGCTGTACGAGCTGATCGAGCGCAGGGTCGCGCCGCGCTTCTACGACCGGGGTCCGGACGGCGTGCCGGCCGGCTGGACCGCGATGGTCCGGCGCACCCTCGCCGACCTCGGGCCGAAGGTGCTCGCCGACCGGATGGTCCGCGAGTACGTGGAGCGGCTCTACGCCCCGGCGGCCGCCGCGCACCGGCGGCTGCGCCCGGAGGAGGCGCGCGAACTCGCCGCCTGGAAGGCCAAGGTGCGCGGGGCCTGGCCGAAGGTGTCGGTCGACCACGTGGAGGTCGGTGACGGTCTGGAGGGGGACGCGGACGCGGAGCTGGGCGCGACCCCGGCGGTCCGGGTGCGGGTGGCGCTCGGGGAGCTCGGCCCGGAGGACGTCGAGGTGCAGGCGGTGACGGGCCGGGTGGACGCCGACGACCGGCTGCTCGACCCGCGCACGAGCGTGCTCAAGCCGGCGGGGCGTCCGGACCTGGACGGCAGGCTGCCGTACGCGGGCGCCCTGTCCCTGGACCGCACCGGTCCCTTCGGCTGCACGGTCCGGGTGCTGCCCACGCATCCGCTGCTGGCCCACCCGGCGGAACTGGGCCTGGTGGCGCTGCCGGTGGAGACGGCGGGGGAGGGCGGTGTGCTGCTGCGCTGACCCGTCCGGCGGTATGGTGAACTGCTGGTCTGGACCAGGGTCTTGACGTGTTCATGGGGTGCCTCTAGGTTCCACGCTCGACGCGGAGTTCATTCTCCCGACCCGTGTTCACATCGTTGAACTTCGGCGAGCGAAAGGTACCCCCCACATGCGCCTTCGAGCTCTGGTCCTGACCGTCGCGGCGGCCGCCGCACTCATCGCGGCCCCGACGGCCGCCGCCGGACCCGCACCGACACCCGCCGCCGCTCCCGCGCCGGCACCCGTCCTCCAGGGACAGGCGGCGGCCGCCCCCGCCGCCTTCACCCACCCCGGCGTCCTCGTCGGCACCGCCCAGCTCGATTTCGTCCGGGCCAAGGTCCAGGCCGGGGCCCAGCCCTGGAAGGGCGCCTACGACCAGATGATGGCGAGCCCCTACGCCTCGCTCACCCGCACCCCCAAGCCCCGCGCGATCGTCGAGTGCGGCTCGTCCTCCAACCCCAACTACGGCTGCACGGACGAGCGTCAGGACGCCGTCGCCGCCTACACCCAGGCCCTCGCCTGGTACCTCACCCGCGACGCCCGGCACGCGAAGAAGGCCATCGAGATCATGGACGCCTGGTCGGCCGTGATCCAGGACCACACCAACTCCAACGCCCCGCTCCAGACCGGCTGGGCCGGCTCCTCCTGGCCCCGGGCCGCCGAGATCGTCAAGTACACCTACACCGGAGGCTGGCCGAACGCCGGCCGCTTCGCGACCATGCTCCGGAACGTCTACCTGCCGGAGGTGTCGGGCGGCGCCGCCCTCACCAAGAACGGCAACTGGGAGCTCATCATGACCGAGGCGGCGATCGGCATCGCCGTCCATCTGGAGGACCGCGCCGCCTACGACAAGGCCGTCGCCACCTACCTCGGCCGGGTCCCGGCCTACGTCTACCTCGCGACCGACGGCGCCCTGCCCAAGCCGCCGCCGAACAGCTCGATCGACACCCGCGACGAGATCGTCAGGTACTGGCAGGGCCAGAGCACCTTCGCCGACGGCATCTCCCAGGAGACCTGCCGGGACTTCGGCCACACCGGGTGGGGCCTCGCCGCCGCCGTCCACACCGCCGAGACCAGCCGCCTCCAGGGCCAGGACCTCTACCCCCGGGTCGCCGAACGCCTCCGGCACGCACTCGGCTTCCACACCAGGTACGAGAACGGCACCGCCGTCCCGTCCTGGCTGTGCGGCGGCGCCGTCAAGCTCGGCCTCGGCCCGGTCACCGAGGTCGGCTACAACGCCCTCCACCACCGCCTCGGCATCGGCATGACCAACACCGGCGTCTACACCGAAGGACGTCGCCCGGCCGGCACCGACAACTACTTCGTCTCCTGGGAGACCCTGACCCACGCCGAGAACCCGAACTGACCCCTCAGCCCAGCTCCGCCCTTCCGGCCAGCCGCCCGTCCACGTAGCAGAGCCGGTACACCGGGATCGCCGCGAGCATGGTCGAGCGGTAGTACAGACACTCGTCCATGCCCGGCGGCTCGGCCGGCACCCGATGCGGACGCCCGTCGAGATGCCGGTCCGGCAGGTGCTCGGCGACCTCGGCGCGGGTCTGGCCGATCCGGATCCGGGCGTAGTCCTCCGGCTCCAGGTACGTCTGGTGCTGGGTGTACAGGGCGACCCCCGCCATCAGCACCCCGAGCGCCGCGAGCAGCGCCAGGGGGATCCAGATCGCCCGCGCCAGCCCCTGCCGTACCTGTCGGCGGGCCAGGTCCAGTTCGCGCGCCGACCGCGGCGCGGCGGCACGCGGCGCGGGCGGCCGCAGCGGCAGCACGGCGGACAGCACGAAGCCCCCCTCGGTGGTGATCCGGTGCCGCAGCGAACCGCCCGCGAGCCGCACCCGCTCGTCGAGTCCGACCAGACCGGCCCCGCCGGACGCCAGACCCGAGGGCGAGGTCGTGGCGGACCCCCCGTCCCCCCGCGCGGACCGCGCCGCGGGCTGCTCCGCGTCGAGGCCCGGCCCGTTGGTGATCCGGACCCGCACCGTGCCCGCGTCCCTCTCGACCACGACCGCCACCGGCGCGCCGGGCGCGTGCTTGGCCGCGTTCGTCAGGCCCTCCTGCACCACGCGGTGCAGCGCCCGGGCGGCCATCTCCGAGGGCGGCTCCGCCGCGTCCGCGAGCGTCACCGCCAGACCGGACTCCCGGGCCCGGGCCACCAGCTCGGCCACCGTCTCGTCCGGCGGCGCCACCGGCGCCTCGTCGTCACCCTCGCGGAGCACCCCGATGATGTCCCGCAGCCGGGCGGTCGCGTCCGCCGCCGCCCGGCGCAGCTCGCCCGCCGCCCGCTGCTGCTCGGCGCCGAGCGCCGGGTCGAGTTCGAGCGCGCCCGCCCGCAGCGCCAGCAGGGCCAGGTCGTGGCCGAGCGAGTCGTGCATGTCGCCCGCGATCCGGGACCGCTCGCGCAGCCGCTCGCGGTCCGCGACCGCCGCCTGCTCGCGCTCCATCCGGTCGGCCAGCTGCCAGCCGCTGCGCACCAGCCGGTCGTACTGCCGCATGTACCGCCCGATCAACCAGGGCGCGACCACGGCGAGGGCCAGCGACAGCAGCAGGGCGAACCAGTGCGCCGGCGTCCCACCGGTCACCAGGACGAGGACGAGCCCCGCCACCGGCACCGCGCCGAACAGCCACAGGGCCGGCCGGGTCCGCTCCTCCCGGCGCCCGGCGAGATAGCCGAAGGCGACCAGGGCGAGCACGTACGAGGGCGTGAACAGCTCCGCGCCGTGCACCAGCGAGACCGCGACGGCGAGGGCCAGCGGCGCCACCGGCCACCGCCTGCCGAGCGCCACCCCCACCGCGAGCAGCGCCACGCCCACCGCCACCTGCGTCCACGAACCGCCGTCGTTCGCATCGGACCTGAGCAGCACGGGCACGCACAGCAGCAGCCACAGCAGGACGTCGAACGCCCGCTCGCGGGTCGTGTCACTCATCGGGGACCAGCCCGGCCTCGTACGCGAGGATCGCCAGCTGCACCCGGTTGCGCAGCCCGACCCGGCCCAGGACCGCGCTCACGTGCGCCTTGACCGTGGCCTCGACCACGTGGAGCCGCTCGGCGATCTCCTGGTTGGACAGGCCCGCGCCGACCAGGGCCACCACCTCGCGCTCGCGTCCGGTGAGCGGGGCGAGCCGGGTCCGCGCGTCGGCGGCCCTGGTGAAGCGCGCGCCGCCGAGGGTGTCGATGACCCGGCGGGCGACCACGGGGGACAGGAAGGCGGCGCCCTCGGCGACCGCCCGCACCCCGGCGATCAGCTCCCGCGGATCGCCCGACTTCAGCAGGAAGCCGCTGACCCCGCAGCCCAGCGCCCGTTCGATGTACGCGTCCTCGGAGAAGGTGGTGAGCACCACGAGCGCCGCCGAGGGCACCGCCCGGCGCAGCTCCTCGGCCGCGCCGAGTCCGTCGAGCCGGGGCATGCGGATGTCGAGGAGGACGACGTCGGGCCGGTGGAGCCGCGCGCACTCCACGGCCTCGTGTCCGTCGCCGGCCTCGGCGACCACCTCGATCCCGGGGTCGGTGGCGAGGATCGCCTTCACCCCGGCCCGGATCATCGCCTCGTCGTCCGCAAGGAGCACCCTGATCATCAGCCCACCCTACGCAGACGCGCGGACGCCCGGAGGGAACGTTCCCTCCGGGCGTCCGTCAGTTCACTTCACTTCCGGCGTGGCCCGACCCTTACGGGAAGGTCAGCTTGAAGCTGTTGATGTAGCCGGTGTCGATCGCGGCCTTGTCCTGGACGCGGAGCTTCCAGACGCCGTTGGCGACCTCGGAGGAGGCGTTCACGGTGTAGGTCTGGTTGATGTTGTCCGCGCTGCCGCCGGAGCGGTTGTGCAGGTTGTAGACCGAGCCGTCGGGGGCGATCAGGTCGACGACGAGGTCACCGATGTAGGTGTGGACGATGTTCACACCGACGGAGAGGTTGCTCGGGGCGTTGCCGGTGATGCCGGAGACGGTCAGCGACGAGGTCACCGCGGTGCTGTTGTCCGGGATGGAGACGTCGGCGTCGTTGGTGAACACCGTGCCGCCGCCGGGGCCGCCGGGGCGGGAGCCGACGTTGATGGCGGCCCAGGCGTTCTCGACGGCCGTCACCTCGGCGCTGCCCGCGCCGTACAGCTCGGTGGCCGCCGCGACGGTGCCCGTGCGGGCGCCGGCGTAGTTGGTGTTCGAGTTGAACTTGGTGGTGAGCGCCTTGAACCAGATCAGCGAGGCCTTGTCCCGGCCGATGCCGGTGACGGGCAGACCGTCGGAGGTCGGCGAGTCGTAGTTCACGCCGTTGACGGTCTTGGCGCCGCTGCCCTCGGAGAGCAGGTAGTACCAGTGGTTCGCCGGGCCCGAGGAGTAGTGGACGTCGATCGAGCCGATGCCCGAGTACCAGGAGTCCTTGGACGAGCCGTCCTTGCTCGGCTTGTCCATGTAGCGCAGCGGGGTGCCGTTGCCGCGGATGTCGATCTTCTCGCCGACCAGGTAGTCACCCTTGTCGCTGGCGTTGTTGGCGTAGAACTCGACGGCCGCCGCGAAGATGTCCGAGGTGGCCTCGTTGAGGCCGCCGGACTCGCCGCTGTAGACCAGGCCCGCGGTGTTGGAGGTGACGCCGTGCGTCATCTCGTGCGCGGCCACGTCGATGGACGTGAGCGGCTTGCTGTTGTTCGAGCCGTCGCCGTAGGTCATGCAGAAGCAGGAGTCCGACCAGAAGGCGTTCACGTACGCGTTGCCGTAGTGGACCCGGGAGTACGCCCCGACACCGTCGCCGCGGATACCGCTGCGGCCGTGCACGTTCTTGTAGTAGTCCCAGGTGAGTGCGGCGCCGTAGTGGGCGTCGGCGCCGGCCGTCTCCTTGTTGGAGGGCAGGCCGTTGCCCCAGGTGTCCGTGCTGTTGGTGAACAGCGTGCCGGTGCCGGACGTACCGCCGTTGAGGTTGTACGTCTTGTGGTTGCCGCGGCCGGTGTCCGTCAGCGTGTACGACGGGGCGGTGCCCAGGGTGACCTGGCCGCTGTACATCGTGTTGCCGATGCCGGTCTCGATGGCCTGCCACTCGTAGAGCTTGGCGCCGGTCTTGGCGTCCGTGACGACGTGCAGCTCGCTCGGGGTGCCGTCGTGCTGGATGCCGCCGACGACCGTCTCGTACGCGAGGACGGGGGTGCCGTTGGCGGCCCACACGACCTTGCGCGGGGCGCGGTCGGCCTTGGCGGCCTTGGAGCCCTCGGCGTTCGCGCGGCCGAGCGCCTGCTTCTCGGCGGCGGCCGGCGCGAGGGTGGCCTGGGTGTCCACCTTGGTGATGTCGGCACGCGTGGCCTTGGCGACGGAGGTGGTGGCTCCGGCCTTGGTCTCGGCGACGATCAGGTCACCGCCGAGGACGGGCAGGCCCGCGAAGGTGCGCTCGTAGCGCGTGTGGGTCGTGCCGTCGCGGTCCTGGACGACGTCGCGGACGACCAGCTTCTCCTGGGCGCCGAGGCCGAGCTGCTTCGCCGTGGCGGCGGTGTCCGCCTGGGCGGCCTTGATCAGCGCGGCGCGCTGGGCGGGGGAGAGGTCCGCCGGCAGCTTGCCGGGGTTGGCCTTGGAAGCGGCCTGCGCCGTGGGGGCGGCGCCGAACTGGTCGGCGGTGGCGGTGCCGGTCTGGACGCCGACGGCGATCATGGCGGCGGCAGCGATCAGGGCGCCGGTCGCGGTGGCACGGCGGCTGGGCGTGGATCTCACGCAGACTCCTTTTGCGAGGGGGGTACCGGGGGGCTGGGTGAGGCCGCCCGGGCAGAGCAAGCAGAGCTGTGGAGCACGAACGGGTGAAGCGGTGAACGTTGTTGCGAAGAGCCGGGGGAGAGAGTGGCAGCTGAGACCGTCACCTGTCAGGAGCGCGTCAACAACTTGGCCGGAAATCGTTCGTTGCCCGTGCGTCGCTGTTCGTTAAGCGGACGTTTCAGTAATCGGAACGATGTTGCTGTCGCAGCCCGCGGCCGGCGTCACCGCACGGGAGCATCCGGATGGCACCGCGCCGTGCCCCACGAGGACGATCCGCACGCGGCCTTCCACTCCGTGAGACGGAAGGTGTTCGACGAGCGGGACCACCCGGGGGCGGGCGAGGGGCGCGGAAGGCCCTCGCCCCGCACCGAACGAGCCTTCCGGAAGGGCGGGTCGACGCGAGAAGAGGTCACTCGCCCCGTCCTCGATCTCGACCGGATCGCAGCGCCCGGGGCCCGTCCTCCGGATCACGCCGGGGCCGCGCCGCGGCGGTCCACGATGCTCCTCGGCACCGCCGGCGGCCCCAGGAGATCCTCTGCCGGGGCCGCTCGGGCGACCGAACCCCCGCGGCCTCCGCCCGCCCGGGCGGGCGGAGGCCGCGGGGCGCGGCTCAACCGACCAGGCTGTCCCGCCAGGCCCGGTGCAGACCTGCGTAGCGCCCCTGGCCGCCGACCAGTTCGGCGGGGGAGCCGTCCTCCACCACCCGGCCGGCCTCCATCACCAGGACCCGGTCGGCGACCTCGACCGTGGACAGCCGGTGCGCGATCACCACCGCCGTACGGCCCGCGAGCACCGTGTCCATCGCCCGCTGCACCGCCCGCTCGCCCGGCACGTCGAGCGAGCTGGTCGCCTCGTCCAGGATCAGCACCGCCGGATCGGCCAGCAGCGCCCTGGCGAACGCCACCAGTTGACGCTGACCCGCCGAGATCCGGCCGCCGCGCTTGCGGACGTCCGTGTCGTAGCCGTCCGGCAGGCCCGCGATGAACTCGTGCGCTCCGATCGCCTTGGCGGCCTGCTCGATCTCCGCGCGGCTCGCCTCCGGCCGCCCGATCGCGATGTTCTCCGCGACCGACCCCGAGAACAGGAACGCCTCCTGCGTCACCATCACCACGCCCCGCCGCAGCTCCGGCGTGGCGAGGTCGCGCAGATCGACCCCGTCGAGCAGGACCCGGCCCTCCGTCGGGTCGTAGAACCGGGCGAGCAGCTTCGCGAGCGTCGACTTGCCCGCACCCGTCGCCCCGACCACGGCGACCGTCTGGCCGGCCGGGATCGTCAGGTCGAAGCGCGGCAGCACCTCGCCGCCCGTCCGGTACGCGAAGCGGACCCCGTCGAACACCACCGCGCGCCCCGGCGTGCCGGTCCGCGCGGGCAGCTCCCGCGGCGCCGCCGCCTCGGGGACGCCCGGCTCCTGGGCGAGCAGCCCGGCGATCTTGGTGAGCGAGGCGGCGGCCGACTCGTACGAGTTGAGGAACATGCCGAGCCGGTCGATCGGGTCGTACAGCCGCCGCACGTACAGCACGGCCGCCGCGAGCACGCCGAGCTCCAGGCTGTCGTCCGCCACCCGCCACGCGCCCCACAGACACATGCCGGCCACGGCGGTGTTGGCGACGAGCCGGGAGCCGACCACGTAGCGGGCCATCTCCAGGAGCGCGTCGCCGTTGCTGCGCGCGTGCCGCTCGTTGAGCACGGCGAACTCGGCGTCGTTGGCCCGCTCCCGGCGGAACGCCCGCACCGGCCGGATCCCGTTCATCGTCTCCGCGAACTTCACGATCACCCCGGCGATCGCCGTGGAGCGCGCCGCGAAGACCAGGGCCGAGCGGCGCCGGTAGAGCCGTACGAGCAGGTACAGCGGCCCGAAGGAGGCCACCGCGACCGCACCGATGCCCAGGTCGAGCCAGAGCAGCGTCGCCGAGATCGACACGAACGAGAGCACCACCACGACCAGCTCCTGGAGCCCCTCGTTGAGCAGCTCCCGCAGCGACTCCACGTCGGTGGTGGACCGGGAGATCAGCCGCCCGGAGGTGTAGCGCTCGTGGAAGTCGACGCTGAGGACCTGCGCGTGCCGGAAGATCCGGCCGCGCAGGTCCAGCAGCACGGCCTGGTTGACCCGGGCCGCGACCCGGATGAACGCGTACTGCAGCAGGGCACCGCCCGCCGCGCACGCCAGATACCCGAGTGCCACCGCGACGAGCGGCCCGTGGTCCCCGTCGCGGAAGGCCGGCACCCCCCGGTCGATCGCGTACGCCACCAGCAACGGCCCCGCCTGCAGCGCCGCCTGCTGGACGAGCAGCACCACCGCGGCCACCACGACCCGCGCCCGGTGCGCGGCGAGCAGCGACCGCAGCAGCCGGCCGGTGGCCCCAGGGGCGGCGGGCAGGTCGTCCTGGTCGAAGGGGTCGCCACCGGGGTCCGCCGTCACCGGGTGCGGATCGGCGGCCTCCCGGGTGTCCGTGGTCGAGTCCGTCATCGTGTCCCCTCGTGCTCCGTCTCGCCGGACATCAGCCACGCGTACTCGGCGCTGCTGCCCAGCAGTTCGTGGTGGGTGCCGACGGCCGTGACGCGGCCGCCCGACAGCAGGGCGACGCGGTCGGCGAGCAGCACCGTCGACGGGCGGTGGGCCACCACCAGGGCCGTCGTGCCGCGCAGCACCTCGCGGAGGGCCGCCTCGACCCGGGCCTCGGTGTGCACGTCGAGCGCCGACAGCGGGTCGTCCAGGACCAGGAAGCGCGGGTTCCCGACGACGGCGCGGGCCAGCGCGAGCCGCTGCCGCTGCCCGCCCGACAAGCTCAGGCCCTGCTCGCCCACCTCGGTCGCGGCGCCGTCCGGGAGCCGGTCCACGAAGCCGTCCGCCTGGGCGACGGCGAGCGCGCGCCGCAGCTCCGGCCCGGCGGCGTCCGGGCCCGCCCCCATCAGGACGTTCTCGCCGACGCTCGCCGAGAACAGGGTCGGCTCCTCGAACGCCACCGCCACCAGCGTCCGCAGCCGCTCCCGCGTCATGAGCGTGATGTCCTCGCCGTCGAGGAGGATCCGTCCGCCGGTCGCCTCGTGCAGCCGCGGTACGAGCGCGGTGAGCGTGGTCTTGCCCGAACCGGTGCCGCCGACCAAAGCCATCGTCTCGCCGGGCCGGATGTGCAGGTTCACCCCGTCGAGCACCGGCGGGGCGTCCGCGGGCGCGTCCGGGAAGCGGAAGGAGACGTTCTCGAACCGGACCCCGTCGGCGACCGGGTCGGCGCGGGGCTCGTCCGGGGCGTCCGGATCCGTCTCCTCCACCGCGTCCATGACCTCGAAGTACCGTTCGGTCGCCGTCGCCGCCTCCTGGCTCATCGCCAGCAGGAAGCCGATCGACTCCACCGGCCAGCGCAGCGCGAGCGCCGTCGACAGGAACGCCACCAGCGTGCCCGCGGACAGGTCCCCGTCGGCGACCTGCACGGTGCCGATCACCAGTGCGGCGCCGACGGCCACCTCGGGCAGCAGCGTGATGAGCGCCCAGATCCCGGCGAGCAGCTTCGCCTTGCCCAGCTCGGTGGCACGCAGCCGCTCCGCCAGCGTCCGGAACGCCTCCGCCTGACTGCGGTGCCGGCCGAAGCCCTTGACGATCCGGATGCCGAGCACGCTCTCCTCGACGACCGTCGTCAGATCGCCCACCTGGTCCTGCGCCCTCCGCGCGACCACCGCGTACCGCCGCTCGAAGGCCGAGCAGAGGATCACCATCGGCGCCACCGGCGTCAGCAGCACCAGGCCCAGCGTCCAGTCCTGGGCGAGCAGCACCAGGTAACCGGCCAGGATCGTCACGCCGTTGACCAGCAGGAAGGTCAGGGGGAAGGCCAGGAACATCCGGACCATCATCAGGTCCGTGGTGCCGCGCGACAGCAGCTGGCCGGAAGCCCACCGGTCGTGGAAGGCGATCGGCAGCCGCTGCAGCCGGCCGTACAGGGCGCCCCGCATCTCCGCCTCGACCCCGGCGAGGGGCCGGGCCACCAGCCAGCGCCGGAAGCCGAAGAGCACCGCCTCCGCGATCCCGAGCAGCAGCAGGTACAGCGCGCCGAGCCACACCCCCGTGGTGTCGCCGTCCGTGACCGGTCCGTCGACCAGCCACTTGAGGACGAGCGGGATGACCAGCGACAGACAGGACGCGACGGTCGCGACGACGGCCGCGGTGAACAGGCGTGCGCGCACCGGGCGGACGTACGGCCACAGGCGCAGCAGCGAGCGCACGGCCGAGCGGGCGGGCGGGGTTCCGGGGGGTGTGTGTTCTGAAGGCATCAGGCCCGAGCCTAGGGTTCACCCCTGACATCGCTCACATGGTTTTCCGGCCGCCGCCGGACCGCCGCCCCCCGGGCGAGGCCGGCGGCGCGGCGCGGAGGGACCTCGGCGGTCCCGGGGCCGGCGGCGGGCCGGCGCCGCTCGTCAGCAGCCCCGGCGGGACCCGCGCGCCGTGCGGAACCTCGGCCCGGCCCGCCCCGGAGCACGACGCGCTGCCCGGGCCTCCCGCTAGCCCCCCACCCGCAGCAGCACCACCGACCGCGCCGCGACCGTGATCGTCCCGCCGCCCGGGTGCACCGTGCCGGGTGGCTGGGACTGGTCCTCCCGGGCGGTGTCGACGACCAGTTCGTACGACTCCGCCCACGGCGGGCCGGGCAGCCGGAAGTCCACCGGGCGGTGGCCCGCGTGCAGCACGGCGAGGAAGCTGTCGTCGGCGACCTGCTCGCCGCGGGCGTCGCGGCCCGGTATGTCGCGGCCCGACAGGTAGAGGCCGAGCGTGGCGGCGGGGGCGTACCAGTCGTGTTCGGTCATCTCGGTGCCCCCGGCGGTGAACCAGGCCAGGTCGCGCAGCCCGTCCGCCTGCGCGCGGCCGGAGAAGAAGGCGCGGCGGCGCAGCACGGGGTGCCGGTGGCGCAGGGCGAGGAGGCGGCGGGTGAGCGCCAGGAGCTGGCCGCGGCCGGGATCCTCGGGGAGCGTCCAGTCCAGCCAGCCGATCTCGTTGTCCTGACAGTAGGCGTTGTTGTTCCCGCCCTGCGTGCGGCCCATCTCGTCGCCGGCGACGAGCATCGGCACGCCGGTCGACAGGAGCAGGGTGGTGATGAGGTTGCGCAGCTGCCGGCGGCGCAGGGCGGTGACGGCCGGGTCGTCGGTCTCGCCCTCGGCGCCGCAGTTCCAGGAGCGGTTGTCGTGGGTGCCGTCCCGGTTGCCCTCGCCGTTGGCCTCGTTGTGCTTGCGCTCGTACGTGACGAGGTCGCGCAGCGTGAAGCCGTCGTGGGCGGTGACGAAGTTGACGGAGGCGTACGGGCGCCGCCCGCCCCACGCGTACAGGTCGCTGGAGCCGGACAGCCGGTAGCCGAGGTCCCGCACGTCGGGCAGGGCGCCGCGCCAGAAGTCCCGTACGGCGTCGCGGTAGCGGTCGTTCCACTCGGTCCACAGCGGCGGGAAGGAGCCCACCTGGTAGCCGCCGTTGCCGACGTCCCACGGCTCGGCGATGAGCTTGACCCGGCGCAGCACCGGGTCCTGGGCGATGACGGCGAGGAAGGGGGAGAGCATGTCCACGTCGTGGAAGGAGCGGGCGAGGGCCGCCGCCAGGTCGAAGCGGAAGCCGTCCACGCCCATCTCGGTCACCCAGTAGCGCAGTGAGTCGGTGATGAGGCGGAGGACCTGGGGCTGCACCACGTGCAGGGTGTTGCCGCAGCCGGTGTAGTCGGCGTAGCGGCGGGCGTCGGACTGGAGGCGGTAGTAGCCGCGGTTGTCGATGCCCTTCAGGGACAGCGTGGGGCCGAGCTCGCCGGCCTCCGCCGTGTGGTTGTAGACCACGTCGAGGATGACCTCGATGCCGGCCGCGTGCAGCGCCCGCACCATCCGCTTGAACTCGCCGACCTGCTGGCCGGCCGTCCCGCTCGACGAGTAGCCGGCGTGCGGGGCGAAGTAGCCGATCGAGTTGTAGCCCCAGTAGTTGGTGAGGCCCCGCCGCAGCAGGTGGTCCTCGTGGGCGAACTGGTGCACCGGCAGCAGCTCGACCGCGGTCACCCCGAGCCGTACGAGGTGCTCGATCGCCGCGGGGTGCGCGAGCCCCGCGTAGGTGCCGCGCAGGTGCTCGGGGATGCCGGGGTGGAGCCGGGTGAAGCCCTTGACGTGCAGCTCGTAGATGACCGAGTCGGGCCAGGGCGTCTTGGGGCGGCGGTCGTCCGACCAGTCGTCGTCGTCCTGGACGACCACCCCCTTGGGCACGTGCGGGGCCGAGTCCCGCTCGTCGCGGACGGTGTCCGCGACGTGCTGCTGCGGCCAGTCACGGACGTGCCCGTACACCTCGGGCGGCAGCGAGAAGTCGCCGTCGACGGCCCGCGCGTACGGGTCGAGGAGCAGCTTCGCCGGGTTCCAGCGGGCCCCGGTCCACGGGTCCCAGCGCCCGTGCACCCGGTAGCCGTAGCGCTGCCCGGGGCCGACGCCGGGCACGAAGCCGTGCCAGATCTCGTGCGTGAGTTCGGTCAGCTCCAGGCGGGTCTCGGTGCCGTCGGGGTCGAACAGGCACAGCTCCACCGCCTCCGCCCCGCCCGCCCACAGCGCGAAGTTGGTGCCCGCGACCCCGTCGGGCCCGACCCGGCACCGCGCGCCGAGCGGCGTCGGCGCCCCCGGCCACACCACCCGGCCCGGCCGCCCCTCCGGGGCGCGGGCATGCTCACGTACCGCCTCCTGCTCGGCTGCGCTCGACACCGTCCCGGCCTCCCGCGGCTCTCCCACGTGTCACGGAGCCCGGCGTCCCGGCCGCGGCTCCCCGCACGTGGTCCTCCCACCTGTTCTGCCCGCACGGCCGTGCTCCCAACATGCACCGCACGCACGTTTCCCCTGGAGGGTGGCCGTCGTTGGGCTGAGCGTGACACTTGTACTGAAGCGGGCGGGGTACGCGTTCGCCGTCGCGGCCCTCCTCGCGGGCCTCACGGGCTGCACCGGATCGGACGGCGGCGGGGGAGCGGGCCTCCCCCTGCCGGGCAAGGCGAGGGCACCCGGCGACGTGATCCGGGTGAGCCCGGAGGACGGCAGCCGCGGGGTGTCCGCCGACGGCCCCGTGGAGATCGCGGTGGACAGCGGGCGCCTGGAACGGGTGAGAGTCGTCCAGGTGGAGGACGCGCAGCGGACCGAGGTCGCGGGGGAGATCTCCACGGACGGCCTGCGCTGGCGGCCCCGCTCCGGCACCCGGCTCGCGCTCGCCGCCAAGTACAGCGTGGACGCCGTCGCGCTCGACGGACACGGCCGCCGCTCGGCCCGGCACACCACGTTCACGACCGTCGTCCCCGAGCACCGCTTCATCGGCTACTTCAAACCGGAGAACCGCTCCACGGTCGGCACCGGGATGATCGTCTCCTTCTCCTTCAACCGCGAGATCGAGAACCGGGCGGAGGTCGAGCGGGCCATCCGGATCACCTCGCGGCCGCCGGTGGAGGTCGTCGGCCACTGGTTCGGCAAGGACCGGCTCGACTTCCGCCCCGCCGCGTACTGGCGGCCCGGCACCCAGGTCACCGTCGAGCTCGCGCTGCGGGACGTCGAGGGCGCACCGGGCGTCTACGGGACCCAGCGCAAGACGGTCGGCTTCACGGTGGGCCGCTCGCAGGTCTCCCTCGTCGACGCCGAGAAGCACACGATGGAGATCCGCCGGGGCGGCGAGGTGCTCACCACGCTGCCCGTCACGGCCGGGGCGCCGAAGACCACCACCTACAACGGCAAGATGGTGGTCACCGAGATGTACGACGTGACGCGGATGGACGGACGGACCGTCGGCTTCGGCGGCGAGTACGACATCAAGGACGTGCCGCACGCGATGCGGCTCACCGATTCCGGCACCTTCCTGCACGGCAACTACTGGGCCGCGGCCTCGACCTTCGGCTCGGCCAACGTCAGCCACGGCTGCGTCGGGCTGAGGGACGTGAAGGGCGGCGGCTCGGACACCCCGGCCGGCTGGTTCTTCGACCGGACCCTCATCGGCGACGTCATCGAGGTCGTGAACTCGCGCGACAAGCAGGTCGACCCGGGCAACGGGCTGGGCGGCTGGAACATGGAATGGAGCCGTTGGAAGGCCGGCTCCGCGTTGACCTGAGGCCCTCGGCGGCCCGCGGGCCGCGTGTTCGTCCTCCGTATCACGTCAACTGGGACTGAACGGTGACATTCACGAGGAACTTTCGTGTCCTGCGGTGTGATTATCTAACGCCGTGTGCGCGAGAGGATGCGCACGGGGGTGGGGCCCAGGCAGTGCCGGGTCGTGCGAGGGGAGAAGAGCATAGTGAACGGGCAGCCGATATCCGGGACGACCACCGGACGACGCCGCCGTGGCGCACGCCTGGGGGCGCTGGCGACGGGGACGCTGCTCCTCGTCCTGACCGCGTGCGGGGGCGGTGGCACCGGCGGTGAGGCCAAGGGGGGCCAGGACTCCGGCGGCGCGGGCGGGAAGCAGGAGATCGCGGCCTCGCAGGCCGTCGTGACGATCGCCCCGAAGGACGGCGCCGACGCGGTCGCCACCAGCGGCGCCCTGAAGGTGACCGCCGAGCAGGGCAAGCTGACCACGGTCACGGTCGCCGACACCGAGGGCAACGCCGTCGAGGGCAAGATGGCCGCCGACGGCAGCAGCTGGGAGCCGCTCGGCCACCTGGCCGCGAGCACCCAGTACAAGGTGCACGCGATCGCCAAGGACGCCGAAGGCCGTGAGTCGGCGAAGGACACCACCTTCTCCACCCTCACGCCGAAGAACACCTTCGTCGGCCACTACAAGCCGGAGAACGGCGAGACCGTCGGCGTCGGCATGCCGGTCTCCATCAACTTCACCCGCGGCATCACCAACCCGGAGGCCGTCGAGCACGCCATCAAGGTGACGGCGGAGCCGGCCGTGGAGATCGAGGGCCACTGGTTCGGCAACGACCGGCTCGACTTCCGGCCGAAGGAGTACTGGGCCGCGGGCACCAAGGTGACCGTCAAGCTCAACCTGGACGGCGTCGAGGGGCGCCCCGGCGTCTACGGCAAGCAGAAGAAGACCTTCACCTTCACCATCGGCCGCCGCCAGGTCTCCACGGTGGACGCCTCCGCGCACACGATGAAGATCGAGCGTGACGGCGCCGTCATCAAGACCCTGCCGATCACCGCGGGCGCGCCGTCCACGACCACGTACAACGGTCAGATGGTCATCAGCGAGAAGTACAAGGTGACCCGCATGAACGGGGCCACGGTGGGCTTCGGCGGCGAGTACGACATCAAGGACGTGCCGCACGCCATGCGCCTGTCCACGTCGGGCACGTTCGTGCACGGCAACTACTGGGCCTCCTCCTCGACGTTCGGCTCCGCCAACGTCAGCCACGGCTGCGTCGGTCTGCGCGACTCGCGCGGCGCCGGGGACAGCTCGACGCCGGCGGCCTGGTTCTACGACCACTCGCTGATCGGTGACGTCGTCATCGTGAAGAACTCGAAGGACAAGCAGATCCAGCCGGACAACGGCCTCAACGGCTGGAACATGTCCTGGTCGGAGTGGAAGGCGTAACACCCTCCGAGGCGTCACCTCCTTCGACGCGGGCCCCGGTGCTGTGACCAACGGCACCGGGGCCCGCGTCGTTAACGGCGGCTAACCTTCGGGCATGACTGTGAACCTCGAAGTCGCCGAAGGCGTCGGCACGATCCGCCTCGACCGCCCCCCGATGAACGCCCTGGACATCGCCACCCAGGACCGGCTGCGCGAGCTGGCCCAGGAGGCGACCGACCGCGACGACGTGCGCGCCGTGATCCTCTACGGCGGCGAGAAGGTGTTCGCGGCCGGCGCGGACATCAAGGAGATGCAGGTCATGGACCACGCGGCCATGATCAAGCGGTCCCGCGCGCTCCAGGACTCCTTCACCGCGATCGCCCGCATCCCCAAGCCGGTCGTCGCGGCCGTCACCGGCTACGCCCTGGGCGGCGGCTGCGAGCTCGCGCTGTGCGCCGACTACCGGATCGCCGCGGACAACGCCAAGCTGGGCCAGCCCGAGATCCTGCTCGGCCTCATCCCGGGCGCCGGCGGCACACAGCGCCTGTCCCGCCTCGTGGGCCCCTCCAAGGCGAAGGACCTCATCTTCACCGGCCGCATGGTGAAGGCCGACGAGGCCCTCCAGCTCGGTCTGGTCGACCGGGTCGTCCCGGCCGCCGAGATCTACGAGCAGGCCCACGCCTGGGCCGCCAAGCTCGCGCAGGGCCCGGCCATCGCGCTGCGCGCCGCGAAGGAGGCGATCGACCAGGGTCTGGAGGCGGACATCGACACGGGCCTCGCCATCGAGCGCAACTGGTTCGCCGGCCTGTTCGCCACCGAGGACCGCGAGCGCGGCATGCGCAGCTTCGTGGAGGAGGGCCCGGGCAAGGCCAAGTTCGTTTGAGATCCGTGCATTTCTGACGAACGCTGCCTGACTTCGGCACACGCCGGAGGCAGCCTCGTGGAATTGTCGATTCCGGGGGGCGAATCCCCCGGAACGGCCCCGCGCCCCGCTCCGTGCGGCCATGATGGGGGGCATGGCGGGCCTGGAGGGTATGGATCAACCGCGGCAGCGCGGCGGTGCGACCGCCGCACGGTGGGTACCGGCCGCCGAGGACGAACAGGCCGCGGAAGCACTGCACTTGTACGGGAACCCGGCGGAGGAGGACGTCAGGCTGCCGTCCCGTCCCGAGTCCGCCGCGGTCGCCCGCCGGCTCACCCAGTGGGTCGTCCTGCGCCATTGGGCGCTCACCCCCCAGATCGCCGAGCACGCGGTGCTGCTCGTCTCCGAACTCGTCGGCAACGCCGTCCGCCACACGGGCGCCCGGGTCTTCGCCCTCCGGATGGTGCGGCGCCGCGGCTGGATCCGCGTCGAGGTCCGCGACCCCTCCCGCGGCCTGCCCTGCCTGATGCCGGTCCACGAGCTCGACACCAGCGGCCGCGGCCTCTTCCTCGTCGACAAGCTCTCCGACCGCTGGGGCGTCGATCTGGCCCCCCGCGGCAAGACGACCTGGTTCGAGATGCGGGTCAGCGACCGCTGAGCGGGGGCGGGCGTCCCGGACGCACGAAAGCCCCCGTTCGCCGTGGTGGGGCGCTGGGGGCTTCCGTGTGATGCGCCGTGGAATAGGGGGGTGTATCCACGGCCGCTTGGACGACCTGGCCCGGGTCAATGGGGGTCGTGTCTCCGACTATGGCAGACAGGTGGCCTTCCCGCCAAAAGTCCCTACTGGGGCAGAGTCGGACAAATGCGGACAGTTTACCGATGAATCGTTGGTGACCTAGAGCACCCACCTTGTAAAGCATGAATAAATATGGGGTTCATTGGGTGTTTCCCTGCGTCGTCCGCATAGTGGACGCGGGGAGGCGACCCGCAAACGTCCTGAATCGGCCCAATCGTTATCTTTCCGGCTTACCCGCCCTTAAATGGTCCCGTGATGCCGACCGACCGCCGCGGTGCCCTCCGGGCCGGCGCGGCCACCGCCCTCGCGGGGGCCCTCGCCACCGGCTGCGGGACGGAGCCCCGCCCCGCGCCCCGGCCCCAGGGCCCCGCCCCCGCCGCACCCGTCGCCGCCCCCGCCCCCCGCCGCTGGCCCGGCCTGCCCGTCGAGATCGCCAATGGCCCCCGCGACCGGCCCCGCGTCGCCCTCACCTTCCACGGCCAGGGCGATCCCGCCGTCGCCCGCGCCCTCCTCGACCAGGCCGAACGGCACGGCGCCCGCGTCACCGTCCTCGCCGTCGGCGACTGGCTCGACCGGCACCCCGAGCTGGCCCGCCGCGTCCTCGACGGCGGCCACGACCTCGGCAACCACACCCAGCGCCACCTCGACGTCAACGCGATGGGCGAGTCCGAGGCCTACGCCGAGATCGAGGCCTGCGCCCGCCGGCTGCGCCGGCTCACCGGGTCCATCGGGACCTGGTTCAGGCCTTCCCGCGGCCGGCACGCCGTCGAGGCCGTCCGCCTCGCCGCCGCCCGCGCCGGATACCCGCACGTCCTCTCGTACGACGTCGACTCCCTCGACTTCACGTCACCCGGACCCGCCGCCGTCGTCGCCCACGTCACCGGGAGCATCCGCAACGGATCGGTCGTCAGCCTCCACTTCGGCTACCCGGACACCGTTGCCGCGCTGCCCCTCCTCCTCGCCGACCTCGACCGCCGCGGCCTCTCCGCGGTGACCACCACGGAGTTGCTGACCTGATGCCGACCCCCGCCCCCCGAACGAAGACGCTGGCCGCCGCCCTGCTGCTCGCCCTCGGCCTCGCCGCCTGCGGCAGCCCCCGCCCCGCCGACACCGGCGGCGGCACCAGGAAGGCCGCCGAGCTCCCCGCCGCACCGAAGCCGGCCGCCGCCCCCGCCGGACTGCCCGGCATGCCGCCGCTGCTCCGGCGCGACGACGTCTACGCGGCCGACCGGCCCAACCAACTCTCGCCGGTCGTCAAGGACTTCCCCTCCCGCATCTACGTCCCCAACACCAACTCCAACACGGTCAGCGTCATCGACCCCGCCACCTACAAGGTCGTCGAGACCATCCCCGTCGGCGTCCAGCCGCAGCACGTCGTGCCCTCCTGGGACCTGAAGACCCTCTGGGTCAACAACAACCGCGGCCACACGCTCACCCCCATCGACCCGGCCACCGGGGTCGCCGGAAAGCCGGTCGAGGTCCACGACCCGTACAACCTCTACTTCACCCCGAACGGCAAGTACGCGGTCGTCATGGCCTCGCTCGACCGCGAACTCGTCTTCCGCGATCCCCACACGATGGAGCGGAAGAAGACCGTCCCGGTCAGTTGTTACGGCGTCAACCACGCCGACTTCTCCGCCGACGGGCGCTACTTCGTCGTCTCCTGCGAGTTCTCCGGCGAACTCCTCAAGGTCGACACCGAGAAGATGGAGGTCGTCGGCCAGCAGAAGCTGCCCTTCCAGGGCGCCATGCCGCAGGATGTGAAGATCTCCCCGGACGGCAAGACGTTCTACATCGCCGACATGATGGCGCACGGCATGTGGGTCCTGGACGGCGAGAAGTTCACCACCCCGCAGCTCCTGCCCACCGGCAAGGGCTGCCACGGCCTCTACGTCTCCCGCGACTCCCAGGAGATGTACGTGTCCAACCGCGGCGAGGGCTCCGTCTCCGTCTTCGACTTCGCGCAGGACAAGCTCACCAAGAAGTGGTGGCTCCCCAACGGCGGATCACCCGACATGGGCGGGGTCTCCGCCGACGGCAAGGTCCTGTGGCTCTCCGGCCGCTACAACTCCGAGGTCTACGCGATCGACACCGCCACCGGGAAGCAGCTGGCGCGGATCCCGGTCGGCAGCGGCCCCCACGGCCTGGCGGTCTACCCGCAGCCCGGCCGCTACTCCCTCGGACACACGGGCATCTTCCGGTGACCCCTCGTCCGCCGGTCCGCCGGTCCGCCGGTCCGCCGGTCCGCCGGTCCGCCGGTCCGCCGGTCCGACCGGCGGACCGAGGCGGCCGGACGTCCCTTCGGGGCGGCCTGGCGTCCTCAGGGCCTGTCCGGAGGGTCAGGGGCGGGCAGGCCCTATCCCGCGACGAGCAGCACCTCCGCGCCCACCGGGCGGTAGCCCGCAGCCTGGAAGGTGCGGACGCTGCGGGCGTTGCCGGGAGAGTTCTGCGCCCACACCACGGGGTCCGGGGTCAGGTGGCGGGCCGCCGTCGCCAGTGCCCGGCCCAGGCCCCGGTGCCGTACGTCCTCGTCCACCTCCACGGCGACCTCCATACGGCCCGCCACGCCCCGGCCCATGATCAGCACCCCGCCGTCCGCCGCCCACACCCGGACCTCGTCGCGGTACTTCAACGCCCGCGCCACCCGCGGATGCTCCTGATCCGCGATCTCCCGCAGCTCGATCCCCGGCTCGCCCGGCAGGGCCTCCGCGACCGTCATCAGGTCGACCGTGTTCACGTACCGCCCCGTGCGCGCCATCAGCGCCGCGTGGAACCGCGGGGTCATGCTCGCCACCAGCGGATCCGTCGACGCCGCCGCCAGCTCGGCCCGGATCCACTCCGGGTCCTCGTCCAGGAACACCACCGAGTGCGCGGTGAACGACAGCACCCCCGCGTCCCGCCCGTTCGGCTGCGGGACGATCGTCGTCGAACCGTCCGGCGGAGGGAACGCCCCGCCCGCAACCGCCGCCAGTATCCGTGCCACCTCGCTGCTCATACCGCCATCATCCGTCATGAGCGCGCCCGCTAATCTGACCCCCGACATCGAAGCACCATGAAGGGGCGGAAGCAGTGGCGGACATCGAATCGGCGCGCACGGCATTCAACAAGTTCGACGTGGACGGGGACGGCTTCATCACGGCCTCCGAGTACAAGCACGTCATGGCCGAGATGGGCGACTTCCACGTGACCGAGACCGTCGCCGAGGCGCTCATCAAGCAGCGCGACAGCAACGGCGACGGCGTCCTCTCCTGGGACGAGTTCTGGGCCCACCTCAACAAGGCCTGAGCCCTTCCCGGGGCACGGGTGGGCGGAACCGTACGACCACGCGTACGTACGTGAGCCGCCGCCCGCCCGGCCCCCGGTGACGGTGACGAGGTGACGCTCCGCGTCCCCTCCGCCTCCCCTCCGCGTGCCCGACCGTCCTTCCGGCGCTGTGTACGGGGTCCGCGGCCCGTGGGTGCCGGCTACTCTCCGTGACGAGGCGTGCCGAGCGAGCGAAGTTCCGTGCGGGGGAGGAAAATGGGGAGTGACCCCCACCCCCTCCCTCACCCTCATGTTCACTGCCCTGCGGCTGGTGCGTCGATTGCTGACGGCGGTGCTTCTGAGCGCGGCGATCAGCGTGGCACCGGTCGTCTTCCCTTCCCTGACGGCGCTGTTGCCGCAGGCGGCGGCGGCCTCCATCACCCTGGAACCGCCCAAGGGGCCGCCCGGCAAGTACGTGACGATCTACGGGTCCTTCCCGGCGTGCGGGACGGCGACCGTCACCTTCGACGCGGCCGGTCTCGGGGGCGCCGTGTTCGACCCGGACTCGAAGAAGCTCGACGGTTCCTTCACGGTCCCGAAGGACGCCCAGCCGGGCTCGCACCAGGTCACGGTGACCTGCCAGCCCCAGGGGACACACGCCTCGGCCCCCTTCACGGTGACCGGCCAGTCGGGCGGTGGCAGCACTCCCCCCTTTGCGGCGGACCCGACGCTCAAGCTCGTCCCCGACCACGGAGCGGTCGGCGACGCGTTCGACGCCCAGGGTTCGGGCTTCGCGTGCTCCCCCCAGACCGTCGACCTCTCCGTGGTCGACGGGCCCTCCCTCGGCTCCGGGATCCCCGTGAAGCAGGACGGCTCCTTCTCCTACCGGTCGACCGTCAAGGAGGGCACCGAACCGGGCACCTACACCCTCCGGGCCGCCTGCAGCGCTGACGCGAGCATCTACGCCGACGCCCCCTTCGTCGTCGAGAAGCCGACGCACACCGCGAACCCGGCGCTCGCCCTCAGCAAGGAGAAGGGCGCCGTGGGGGACACCGTCCAGGCGAAGGGCACCGGGTTCACCTGCCCGGACGTCCGCCTCCAGTGGGACGAGGAGAAGCAGCTCGCCACCGCGGCCGTCGACAGCGGCGGCACCTTCGCCGCCCAGTTCACCGTCCCGGACGGCTCGGAGGAGGGCGCGCGCACGGTGCGGGCGGTGTGCACCACTCCTCCGGACCAGTACGCCGACGCCCCGTTCACGGTCACGCCGAAGGGCGGTGGGACCGACAACGGCGGTACGGACAACGGCGGGACCGACAACGGCGGTACGGACAACGGTGGGACGGACAACGGCGGTACGGACGACGGTGGGACGGACAACGGCGGTACGGACGACGGTGGGACGGACAACGGCGGTACGGACGACGGTGGGACCGACAACGGTGGCACGGACGACGGCGGGACCGACAACGGCGGTACGGACAACGGTGGCACCGACAACGGCGGTACGGACAACGGTGGCACCGACAACGGCGGTACGGACAACGGCGGCACCGACAACGGCGGTGGCGGCGGTGGCAGCGGTGGTTCCGCCACCCCGGTCGGTGTGGTCGTCGGATCCACCTCCGGCCTCGCGTTCGCTCTCGCCGCCGCCGCGCTCGTGTACTTCGGGCGGCTGCACCGTGGGCCCCGCTGGGTGCACAAGCACGTGAGCACCGCGCTGCGGCCCGCGACCGGTGCGACGGAGCTGACCGAGGACCGGGCGCCCGGTGAGCCCCCCACCCACACCACCCGGCTCGACCCGCACCCGGACCCCGGCCGGCAGACCCTCGACGAGGAGGAGCGATGACCACGACCGCGCCCCCCATGCCACCGACGACCGTCCGTTCGTTCCTGCTGGGGCCGGAGGAGGGCCTCGACGGCCCGCTGCGGGCCCACGGCACGACGGGGCCGCTGCTCGCCCCGGTGCGCGGCCGGACGACGCGTGCCGCCGACCGGGCCGTCGAGCACGAGCTGGCGACGGTCGTGGACGACTTCCTGGGGCTCGATCTGCTCGACCTCGCGACCGGCGGCTGGCGTGGACACTCCGCCCTGAAGGCCGCCGCACGCCGCACCCGGGACCTGCCCGGCAGCGAGGAGGTCGTGGCGCTCGCGCGCCACCGGATCACCTCCACGCACCGGCCCACCGTCGACGTCTACGTCGACGGGGCGAAGCTCGGCACCCTGGAGGTGGAGCTGGGCCTGGTCCTCTGGGTCTCCGGGCTCGTCTGCGTGGTCCGCGACGCCTGCCTGACCGGGGTGCGCTCGGGGGACTGCGCGGTGGACGCGAGCCTGGCGGTCCAGGGCGCGACGCTCGCCGAGCGCAAGGGCGGCCGGCTCGACCTGCCCGGCCTCTTCGCGCCCCGCGGCCCCGTGCCCCTGCTGAGGGACGAGCCGAGGCCTCAGCAGGCCCCGACCGTCCCGGGGACCGGGTTCCGCGATCAGTGGTGATCAGCGGTGATCAGCGGCAGTCGATCAGTGGGGACGACCACTGATCGGCAGGGGCCGATCAGCACTCGATGATGTTCACCGCGAGGCCGCCACGCGCGGTCTCCTTGTACTTCACGCTCATGTCCGCCCCGGTGTCCTTCATGGTCTTGATGACCTTGTCGAGGGAGACCAGGTGGCTGCCGTCGCCGCGCATGGACATCTTCGCGGCCGTGACGGCCTTGACCGCCGCCATGCCGTTGCGCTCGATGCACGGGATCTGGACCAGGCCGCCGACGGGGTCGCAGGTCAGGCCCAGGTTGTGCTCCATGCCGATCTCGGCGGCGTTCTCGACCTGCTCCGGGCTGCCGCCCAGGACCTCGGCGAGGGCGCCGGCCGCCATGGAGCAGGCGGAGCCGACCTCGCCCTGGCAGCCGACCTCGGCGCCCGAGATGGAGGCGTTCTCCTTGAAGAGCATGCCGATCGCGCCGGCGGCGAGGAGGAAGCGGACCACACCGTCCTCGTCGGCACCCGGCACGAAGTTCATGTAGTAGTGCAGGACCGCGGGGATGATGCCGGCGGCGCCGTTCGTCGGGGCGGTGACCACCCGGCCGCCCGCCGCGTTCTCCTCGTTCACGGCCATCGCGTAGAGGGTGATCCACTCCATCGCGTGCGCGGCCGGATCGCCCTCGGAGCGCAGCTTGCGGGCCGAGGTGGCGGCACGGCGGCGGACCTTGAGGCCGCCCGGCAGGATGCCCTCGCGGGCCATGCCGCGGGAGACGCAGGCCTGCATGACCCGCCAGATCTCCAGGAGGCCCGTGCGGATCTCCTCCTCGGTGCGCCAGGCCTTCTCGTTCTCCAGCATCAGCGAGGAGATCGACAGGCCGGTCTCCTTGGTGAGGCGGAGCAGCTCGTCACCGGTGCGGAAGGGGTACTTCAGGACCGTGTCGTCAGGCACGATCGGGTTCTCTCCGGCCACCGCGTCCTCGTCCACGACGAAGCCGCCGCCGACCGAGTAGTAGGTCTTCTCCAGGACGAGCGCGCCCTCGGCGTCGTACGCGAAGACCGTCATGCCGTTGGCGTGGTAGGGCAGCGCCTTGCGGCGGTGCAGGATCAGGTCGTCGTCGAACGAGAACGGGATCTCGTGGGCGCCGAGCAGGTTGATCCGCCCGCTCTCCTTGATCCGCTCGAACTCGTCGTCGGCGGTCTCCACGTCCACCGTGCGCGGCGAGTGGCCCTCCAGGCCGAGCAGGACGGCCTTCGGGGTGCCGTGCCCGTGGCCGGTCGCGCCGAGCGAGCCGTACAGCTCCGCCCGTATGGCGGCCGTGTGGGCGAGCAGGCCCTCGTTCTTCAGCCGGCGGGCGAACATGCGGGCCGCGCGCATCGGGCCCACCGTGTGGGAGCTCGACGGACCGATGCCGATCGAGAACAGGTCGAAGACCGAGATGGCCACGGGGACTCCTTGTGGGGCTAGACGCCGTTGTCTGCCGGGGTGGTGCAGAACAGCAGGAAGAGCGGGTCGGGCGGCAAAGGGGTGGGGCACCGCGCTCACTGTCCAGTGTGCGCGGTGCCCCGGAGCTTTCGTACGAACGAGCGCTGGAACTAAAGCGTACGAAATTACTTCAGGCCGGGGTACAGCGGGTGCTTCTCGGCGAGTGCCGTCACCCGGGCCTTCAGGGCCTCGGCGTCGAAACCGGGCTTCAGCGTCTCGGCGATGACGTCGGCGACCTCGCGGAAGTCCTCGGCCCGGAAGCCGCGGGTGGCGAGGGCCGGCGTGCCGATGCGCAGGCCGGAGGTGACCATCGGCGGGCGCGGGTCGTTCGGAACGGCGTTCCGGTTGACCGTGATGCCCACCTCGTGGAGGCGGTCCTCGGCCTGCTGGCCGTCGAGCTCCGAGTTCCGCAGGTCGACGAGGAGCAGGTGCACGTCGGTGCCGCCGGAGAGGACCGAGACGCCGTGCTGCGTGACGTCGTCCTGGACCAGGCGCTCGGCGATGATCTTCGCGCCCTCCAGGGTGCGCTCCTGGCGCTCCTTGAACTCCTCCGAGGCCGCGACCTTGAAGGAGACGGCCTTGGCCGCGATCACGTGCTCCAGCGGGCCGCCCTGGAAGCCGGGGAAGACCGAGGAGTTCAGCTTCTTGGCGAACTCCTTCTTCGCCAGGATGATGCCGCCGCGCGGGCCGCCGAGCGTCTTGTGCGTGGTGGAGGTGACCACGTCCGCGTACTCGACCGGGTTCGGGTGCAGACCCGCGGCGACCAGGCCCGCGAAGTGGGCCATGTCGACCCACAGGTAGGCCTCGACCTCGTCGGCGATCCGGCGGAACTCGGCGAAGTCCAGCTGGCGCGGGTAGGCCGACCAGCCCGCGATGATCACCTTCGGGCGGTGCTCCTTGGCGAGGCGCTCGACCTCGGCCATGTCGACCAGACCGGCCTCGTCCACGTGGTACGCGACCACGTTGAACTGCTTGCCGGAGAAGTTCAGCCGCATGCCGTGGGTGAGGTGGCCGCCGTGCGCCAGGTCCAGGCCGAGGATCGTGTCGCCGGGCTGGGCGATCGCGAACAGGGCGGCCTGGTTGGCGGAGGCGCCGGAGTGGGGCTGCACGTTGGCGTACTCGGCGCCGAACAGGTCCTTGATCCGGTCGATCGCGATCTGCTCGGCCACGTCGACGTGCTCGCAGCCGCCGTAGTAGCGGCGGCCCGGGTAGCCCTCGGCGTACTTGTTGGTGAGGACCGAGCCCTGGGCCTCCATGACCGCGACCGGAGCGAAGTTCTCCGAGGCGATCATCTCGAGGGTGGACTGCTGGCGGCGGAGCTCGGCGTCGACGGCGGCGGCGACGTCCGGGTCCAGCTCGTGGAGAGGGGTGTTCAGAAGCGACATGAATCGATCCCTTGGGGGTCTCGGTTAGCCGGCGGTGAAGGCGGTGTACTCGTCGGCGGAGAGCAGGTCGTCCTGCTCGGCCGTGAGGCGCACCTTGAACAGCCAGCCGCCCTCGAACGGAGCGGAGTTCACCAGCGACGGGTCGTCCACGACGTCCTGGTTCGCCTCGACGACCTCACCGGTCACCGGGGAGTACAGCTCGCTCACGGACTTGGTCGACTCCAGCTCGCCACACTCCTCGCCCGCGGTCACGGTGGCGCCGACCTCGGGGAGCTGGACGTACACGATGTCGCCGAGGGCGTTGGCCGCGTGCTCGGTGATGCCGACCGTGGCGACGCCGTCCTCGACGGCCGACAGCCACTCGTGCTCCTTGCTGTAACGCAGCTGCTGGGGGTTGCTCATGAGCTGATTCTCCTGGATCGGGGGAGTGCTGATGTACGGGGGTCTTGCGGGGTGAGACGTGTCCTGAGACGAATGCGTCACGTCCGGCGCCGACGGGGCCGGCGCCCCATGATCACTTCTGGCGCTTGTAGAACGGCAGCGCCACGACCTCGTACGGCTCGTGGGCGCCGCGGATGTCCACGCCGACGCCCTCGGTGCCCGGAGCGGCGAAAGCGGCGTCCACGTAGGCCATGGCGATCGGCTTGCCCAGGGTCGGGGACGGTGCGCCGGAGGTGATCTCGCCGATGACCTCGCCGTTCGCGACGACGGACATGCCGGCGCGCGGCACCCGGCGGCCCTCGGCGACCAGGCCGACCAGCTTGCGCGGCGGGGCGGCCTCGGCGCGCTCGGCGGCCTTCTCCAGCGCCTCGCGGCCGACGAAACGGCCCTCGTTCGTGGTCTTCTCGAACTTCACGACCCGGCCCAGGCCCGCGTCGAAGGGGGTGAGCGCGGTCGTCAGCTCGTGGCCGTACAGCGGCATGCCCGCCTCCAGGCGGAGCGTGTCGCGGCAGGACAGGCCGCACGGGATGAGGCCGACGCCCGCACCCGCCTCGGTCAGCGCCTGCCACACGCCCTCGGCGTGCTCCGGCTTGAGGAAGAGCTCGAAGCCGTCCTCGCCGGTGTAGCCCGTGCGGGCGATCAGGGCGGGGACGCCGGCGACGGTGCCGGGCAGGCCCGCGTAGTACTTCAGACCGTCCAGGTCGGCGTCCGTGAGCGACTTCAGGATGCCGGGGGACTCGGGGCCCTGGACGGCGATGAGCGCGTAGGCGTCGCGGTCGTCGCGGACCTCGGCGTCGAAGCCGGCGGCGCGCTCGGTCAGGGCGTCGAGGACGACCTGCGCGTTGGAGGCGTTGGCGACGACCATGTACTCGGTCTCGCCGAGGCGGTAGACGATCAGGTCGTCCAGGATGCCGCCGTCCTCCTGGCAGATCATCGTGTAGCGGGCGCGGCCGTTGCCCACGGTGGAGATGTTGCCGACGAGGGCGTAGTCCAGGAGGTCCACGGCCTGCGGGCCCGTGACGGTGATCTCGCCCATGTGGGAGAGGTCGAAGAGGCCGGCCTTGGTGCGGACGGCGTTGTGCTCGTCGCGCTCGCTGGCGTAGCGCAGCGGCATGTCCCAGCCGGCGAAGTCGGTCATGGTCGCGCCCAGCGAACGATGCAGCGCATCGAGGGCGGTCAGACGGGGGGCAGTGCTCATGGGGTGGCTCCCGGGTCCCAGGGCGTGCAGGGCACGACGTGCATGACGGTGAGGACGATCCTCCCCATCTGTCATGGAACCTGAGAGGTTCACCGAGGGCATCCTCGGCTTGCACCTTGGGTGGGGACGCGACAGGGCGACCCGCTTTTCAGATCTGCCTCATCCACGCGGTACGGGGCCTGAGAGATTCAAGGGAGGTGCTTGCTCCTTCGGCGCCCGGGCGCACAGGGTGCCCCGGAACTCTCCCGCGCGGATTCGAGCGGCCGGTATGCGGTTGTGGGCGCTCGTGCGAGCGCCTGGCGCGCTCATCATTGCACGGCGGGTCCGCGCGGCAAATCGCTTGCGTCTCATTACCGTTTCTTTACACTTCGTGGGCAAGGGTCTCAAAAGAGCCCGACGGGGGGAGCATGCGATGACGGTCCAGCGCACCAGCGCCTACGCCACGAGCGCGGGGATACCGGTCCAGCACGCCGGAGCCCGGGCCCGCGCCCGCAGCCGCCGCCGCGCGCGGCTGCTCAGGGACCTGCGCGAGCGCGGCGGACGCAGCCCCCGGGTGCTCAGCTTCGCGGCCGGCGACGTGGTGGTCGTCTCCGGGCTGCCCGGGGCCGGCAAGTCGACCCTCATGAGCCGCGCCGCCGAGGGGCGAGCCGTCGACTCGCAGGACACCCGGGAGCGCTGGGAGGCCCGGCTGCCCCGCTTCGTGCCCTACGCCGCCTACCGCCCCCTGGCCCGCCTCGCCCACTACGCGGGCCTCCGCCGCGCCCTGCGCTCCGGCGCCGGCGTCGTCGTGCACGACTGCGGCACCCAGTCCTGGGTGCGCGGCTGGCTCGCCCGCGAGGCCCGCCGGCGCGGGGTCGCGCTGCACCTGATCCTGCTCGACGTCGACCCCGAGACCGCCCGGGCCGGCCAGCGGGAGCGGGGCCGGGGCGTCTCCGGCTACGCCTTCGCCCGGCACCGCCGCGCCGTCGCGCGCCTGGTGCGCACCGCCGAGGCCGGCGCCCTGCCGCCCGGCTGCGCCTCGGTCACCCTGCTCGACCGGGACGCCGCCGACACCCTGCGGAGCATCGGATTCCGCGACGTGTCCTGAACCACTCCCATGCCTTCTCGCGTCCTTTTCGGTCACGGAGGCGCCGAGCCGCCGTTAAGGTGCTGACCGCACCGAGTGCCGGAAGGGGACGACAGAACCGTGGACGTGACGTGGCCGGGCAATGAGCTCGAGGAAGTACTGGCCGCCTCCCTCGGCAACCCCTCCGCCGGCGGGCGGCTGGTCGAGGTCCTCGGCCGCAGCCCCGTCTGGGTGCCCCTGCCCAACGGCGGCGGCCCCGACAGCCCCGAGCTCGACCTGCCCACCCTGGAGATCGACGGCTACCCGTACGTGCCGGTCTTCAGCTCCGAGCAGCAGTTCCTCGCCATCGCCGGCGAGCGCATGTCGTACACCGTCGCCCCCGCCCGCGACTTCGCCCGCGGCCTGCCCCCGCAGCTCGGCATCGCCGTGAACCCCGGCGGCACCGTCGGCGTCCCGCTGCCCCCGCCCGCCGTCGCCGAGCTCTGCAGGTCCGGCCGCACCGCCCTCGACGGGCCCGCCGGCGGCGGCCGCGTGCGCCTCTTCGAGCCCGACTGGCAGGACGACCCGGTCGACTTCCTCGCCGCCGCCTCCGCCGAGTTCGAGGCCACCGGCGTCGTCGCCACCGCCCGCCGCACCCTGGCCAGCGTCGAGGGCACCGAACCCGCCCTCTTCGTCGGCGTCCAGCTCACCGGCCCCGAGGCCGACCGCAACGCGCCGCTCGACGCACTCGGCCGCGCCCTCGGCAGGGTCGAGGTCGCCTGGCCGGTCAACCTCATCCTGCTCGACGTGGCCCAGGACCCGGTCGGCGACTGGATGCTGGAGAAGGTACGCCCCTTCTTCCAGCGCGCCGCCGTGTGACGGCCCCCCTGTTTAAGCTGAACTGATTCAGAAGCTCCGGAGGCGATCGGCCTCGGGGGCGATCCAGACCGGGTGACGGAAGAAAGAGGGGCGGGACCCACGGTGAGCGCGTCAGGCACCGCTGCGGCCGGAAAGGTCGAGCACATGCTGCGCCAGGTGGCGCCCGGGCGCCACGACGCCTACGAGGAGCTGCTGCACGCCCTCACCGGCGGCGAGGTCTGGATGCTCCTCTGGCAGGGCAACCCCGGCTCGCCCGAAGCCCAGTACGGGAACATGGAGGTCGACGGCTACGGCTACGCCCCCTGTGTCACCTCCGCCCAGGAGCTGTCCGCCTCCGGCTGGAACCGCGCCCACGAGGTCGTGTCCGGCCTGGACATCGCCCGCGCCCTCTTTCCCGACCGCTGGGGCATCTGGCTCAATCCGCACGCCCCCGGCGGCGGCGTCGGCATCCCCTGGGCCGATCTGCGCCGCATCGCCACCGGGCTGGGCCGGATGCCGGCCGGGCCCCTGCGGCTCTCCGAGCCCGCCGTCGAGATCCCGCAGTTCTACGCCCTGCTCACGCAGAACGCCCACCGCACCCCGGCCGTCCGCTCGCTGCGCCGGGCCTGGGTGCAGCCCGCGCTCGGCTCCCCGTACCTGGCCATCGGTCTCGACCTGTACGACTCCTCGCCGGCCTCCGTCGAGGCGGTCCGGGCGATGATGCACCGCACGGTCGCCACCGTCCCCGACGGCCTGCCCGTCTCCACGGTCGCCATGTCCGACACGTACGACCCGGTCGCGATGTGGCTGCAGGCGCACGCGCGCCCCTTCTACGACCGCGACGCGCACGCCGGTCCGGCGGCCCCGCCCGCCCCCGGCTACGGCTACCCCCCGGCCGCGCCCCGCACGTACTGAAACGTCCCTTTCCGGCCTTCCTGTCGCCCCAATTCTCGCCCGCGCGACAGCACTTGGGCCGGATGTCCGATCTGGTCGAATAGCGGCCGAGATGGTCCGCTCACGCGCTCGCGACGTCCGGATAACGGAAGACAACGCACCGCATCACGTTTGAGCAAACATTCCCCGCGAGGTCTGGCGGGTGATCGCGAGCCCATTGAAGACTCCCCGGAACACCAGGCGTTCGGCCCCTCAGGGCCGGTGCCCAGCAGTTGTTCCACCGAGCCGCTACCCGCGGCGGGCAAGGGCCGGCGACCCGGCGGCCGAGAGGGGTCCTCACCACGATGACGGCACCACTGCACGAGACGAGTGCGGCTGAATCCGCCGCCGCCGTCGACGCCGTGCCCGACGCGCCGGCCAAGGCGATCGAGGGCCGTTCCCCCTGGCAGATCGCGTGGGCCAGGCTCAAGCGCGACAAGCTCGCCCTCGCGGGCGCGTTCGTCGTCGTCTTCCTGATCCTGGTGGCGATCTTCGCCCCGGTCATCGTCGGTCTCCTCGGCCACCCGCCGGACGAGTTCCACGAGGACCAGATCGACCCGCTCTTCGGCACCCCGATCGGTTCCTGGGGCGGCGTGAGCTCCGACTTCCTCTTCGGGGTCGAGCCGGTCAACGGCCGCGACGTCTTCAGCCGCATCGTCTACGGTGCCCGGATCTCGCTGCTGGTGGCCTTCCTCGCCGCCCTCTTCGCGGTGGCCCTCGGCACCGTCCTCGGCATCATCGCCGGCTACTTCGGCGGCTGGATCGACGCGGCGCTCAGCCGGGTCATGGACGTGATGCTCGCCTTCCCGCAGCTGCTCTTCACCATCGCGCTGGTCTCGGTGCTGCCCAACCAGCTCCTCGGCCTCGACGGCTCGGGCGTCCGCATCGCGGCCCTGGTCCTGGTGATCGGCTTCTTCGGATGGCCGTACGTCGGCCGCATCGTCCGCGGCCAGACCCTCAGCCTGCGCAACCGCGAGTACGTGGAGGCCGCGCAGTCCCTCGGCGCCGGCCGGTTCTACATCCTGCGCCGCGAGCTGCTGCCCAACCTGATCGCCCCCATCACCGTCTACGCGACCCTGATGATCCCCACCAACATCCTCACCGAAGCGGCGCTCAGCTTCCTCGGCGCGGGTGTGAAGCCGCCCACGGCCTCCTGGGGCCAGATGCTCTCGACGGCCATCACGACCTACGAGTCGGACCCCCTGTTCATGGTGATCCCCGGCCTCGCCATCTTCATCACCGTGCTTGCGTTCAACCTCTTCGGCGACGGCGTGCGTGACGCGCTCGACCCGAAGGGCTCCCGCTGACCGTACGCCGTTCACCGCAAGACCAGCCCCTGCCGCTGTCGACAGGAGGCACATCCCCCAACGGCGGACCACCGTAACGGCCGCCACTACTTCGGAGGTTGCTCGACCATGACTCTGAACAGCTCCCAGAGGCGCAGAATCGCCGCGGGCGCGCTGCTCGCCGCGGCCACGATGGTCGTCACCACCGCCTGTGGCGGCGGCAACGGCGGCAGCGGTGGCGGCAAGGGCGAGGGCGGCGCGGCCGGCTTCAACGCCGGTGTGAACAAGGTCGCGAACGCCTCCGACAAGAAGGGCGGCGAGCTGAAGTTCATCGGCTCGCAGGAGGCCGACAGCTGGGACCCGCAGCGCGGCTACTACGGCTTCGTCTGGGACTTCCAGCGCTACTTCACGCGTCAGCTGGTCACCTTCAAGGCCGAGCCGGGCGCCGCCTCCACCGAGCTGGTCCCCGACCTCGCCACCGACGCCGGCAAGGTCTCGGCCGACGGCCTCACCTACACGTTCACGCTGAAGGACGGCGTGAAGTGGGAGGACGGCAAGCCGATCACCTCCAAGGACATCAAGTACGGCATCGAGCGCATCTGGGCCCAGGACCTCATCTCCGGTGGCCCGATCTACCTCCAGCAGGTCCTGGACCCCAAGGGCGAGTACAAGGGCCCGTACAAGGACACCTCCGCGGACAAGCTCGGTCTGAAGGCGATCGAGACCCCGGACGACAAGACCATCGTCTTCAAGCTGCCGGTCGCCAACGGTGACTTCCTGCAGATGCTGGCCATGCCGGCCGCCTCCCCGGTCCGCCAGGACAAGGACACCAAGGCCAAGTACGGCCTCGGCGTCTTCTCCTCCGGCCCGTACAAGTGGCAGTCGTACACGCCGAACAAGTCCATGAAGCTCGTCCGCAACGAGAACTGGGACGCGAAGACGGACAACATCCGCAAGGCGCTCCCGGACACCATCTCCGTCACGTTCACCACGAACGCCGACGACATGGACAACCGCCTGGTCGAGGGCGAGTACGACCTCGACATCAACGCGACCGGTGTCGGCGCCTCCGCCCGCCAGAAGGTGCTCCAGCAGCACAAGGGCAACGTGGACAACCCGCAGACCGGCTTCATCCGGTACGCGGTCTTCCCGCAGACGGTGATCCCGAACATCGAGTGCCGCAAGGCGATCATCTACGCGGCCGACTCCAAGTCCCTCCAGACCGCCCGTGGCGGCCCGCAGGCCGGTGGCGACATCGCCTCCAACATGCTGCCGCCGGCGATCAAGGGTGCCGACCCGAAGGCCGACCCGTACGGCAAGCTCGGTGGCGCCCCTGACCTCGCCAAGGCGAAGGAGGCGCTGAAGAAGTGCGGTAAGCCGAACGGCTTCAAGACCACGATCGCGGTCCGCAACAACAAGAAGATCGAGATCGCCACCGCCGAGTCCCTGCAGCAGTCGCTGAAGGCCGTCGGCATCGACGCCCAGATCGACCAGTTCGACGGCGCCCAGACCTCCGGCATCATCGGCTCGCCGAAGGTGGTCAAGGAGAAGGGCTACGGCATCATCATCATGGGCTGGGGCGCCGACTTCCCGTCGGGCCAGGGCTTCCTGCAGCCGCTCGTCGACGGTCGCTTCATCCTGCAGAGCGGTAACAACAACTTCTCCGAGCTGAACGACCCGGCCGTCAACGGCCTGTTCGACCAGGCGCTGAAGGAGACCGACCCGAACAAGGCCGGCGAGCTCTACAAGCAGATCAACACGAAGGTCTCGGAGGCCGCGGTCTACCTGCCCTTCACCCACGAGAAGAACATCATCTGGCGCAGCTCGCGACTGACGAACGTCTACACGGCCGACGCCTACAACGGTCGCTACGACTACGCGTCGCTCGGCGTCGTGAAGTAAGCCGAGTCAGAAACCAACTCGCTCCAACGGCGCACCCGCCGCTAGGTCCGAAGGGCAGGTGATGGCCGTGCGCGACGGCCGGGGGATCCGATCGGGTCCCCCGGCCGCCGACCGGCCGACCGCATGCTTGCATACATAGTCCGACGGCTCTTCGCCGTCGTCGTGATGCTGCTCGTCGTCACGCTGGTGACGCTCAGCATCTTCTTCCTCATCCCCAAGATGACCGGCAGCGACCCTGCCGCGATGTTCGTCGGCAAGCAGGCGGATCCGGCTTCCATTGAGGGCATCCGTCAGAAGCTGGGCCTGGACGAGCCGATCCTGGTGCAGTTCTGGCACTTCGTCTCCGGAATCTTCGTCGGCCGTGACTACACGGGCGGCGGCGAGACCATCCACTGCGCGGCCCCCTGCCTCGGCTACTCGTTCCGCACCGAGCAGGACGTGTGGTCGATGCTGGTCGACGCCTTCCCGGTCACGCTCTCCATGGTGCTCGGTGCCGCGGTGCTGTGGCTGGTCATGGGCGTCTCCACCGGTGTCGTCTCCGCGCTCAAGCGGGGCACGATCATCGACCGCGCCGCGATGATCACCGCGCTCGCGGGCGTCTCGCTCCCCATCTTCTTCACCGCCATGCTGGCGATGCTCGTCTTCCGCACGCAGCTGGGCTGGCTCAACGCCTCCTACGTGCCGATCAGCGAGTCCTTCGGCGGCTGGTTCGGCGGCCTGCTGCTGCCCTGGGTCACCCTCGCCTTCCTCTACGCGGCGATGTACGCGCGACTCACCCGCGCCACCATGCTGGAGGTCCTGGGCGAGGACTACATCCGCACCGCGCGGGCCAAGGGCCTGCCGGAGCCGGTGGTGCTCGGCAAGCACGCCATGCGCTCCACCATGACCCCGATCCTGACCATCTTCGGCATGGACCTCGGCGCCCTCATCGGCGGCGCGATCCTGACCGAGACCGCGTTCAGCCTCCACGGCCTCGGCGGCCTCGCCATCAAGGGCGTGAGCGAGCGCGACCTGCCGCTGATCCTGGCGGTGACCCTCGTGACGGCGTCCTGTGTGGTCATCGCGAACCTCGTGGTCGACCTCCTGTACGCCGTGATCGACCCCCGAGTGAGGCTCGCATGACCGACAAGCTGACGAAGACCGGCGCCGCGCTCGGCGAGCCGGTCGCGTCCGGCAAGGACGCCCCGTCGGACGCCTTCCTCGACGTCCGCGACCTCAAGATCCACTTCCCGACCGACGACGGTCTGGTGAAGTCGGTCGACGGCCTCACCTTCCAGCTGGAGAAGGGCAAGACCCTCGGCATCGTGGGTGAGTCCGGCTCCGGCAAGTCGGTCACCTCGCTCGGCATCATGGGCCTGCACACCGTCGGCCAGTACGGCCGGCAGAAGGCCCGCATCTCCGGCGAGATCTGGCTCAACGGACGGGAGATGCTCTCCGCGGACCCCGAAGAGGTGCGCCGCATGCGCGGCCGCGAGATGGCGATGATCTTCCAGGACCCGCTGTCCGCGATGCACCCGTACTACACGGTCGGCCACCAGATCGTGGAGGCCTACCGGGTCCACAACCAGGTCGACAAGAAGACCGCCCGCAAGCGGGCCGTCGAGCTCCTCGACCGCGTGGGCATCCCCGAGCCGGCCAAGCGGTTCGACAACTACCCGCACGAGTTCTCCGGCGGTATGCGCCAGCGCGCGATGATCGCGATGGCGCTGGTGAACAACCCCGAGCTGCTCATCGCGGACGAGCCCACCACCGCGCTCGACGTGACCGTCCAGGCCCAGATCCTCGACCTGATCCGGGACCTGCAGAAGGAGTTCGGCTCCGCGGTCATCATCATCACGCACGACCTCGGCGTGGTCGCCGAGATCGCCGACGACATCCTCGTCATGTACGGCGGGCGGTGCGTGGAGCGCGGTTCGGCCGAGGACGTCTTCTACGAGCCCCAGCACCCCTACACCTGGGGACTGCTCGGTTCCATGCCGCGCATCGACCGCGAGCAGACCGACCGGCTCATCCCGGTCAAGGGCAACCCGCCCAGCCTCATCAACGTCCCGAGCGGCTGTGCCTTCAACCCGCGCTGCCCGTACGCGGACGTCCCCAAGGGCGGCATCACCCGGACCGTGCGCCCCGAGCTGACCGAGACCGGCAGCCGCCACTTCTCGGCCTGCCACATGGCGCCCGAGGAGCGGACCCGGATCTGGACCGAAGAGATTGCGCCGAAGCTGTGACCGACACCATGGAATCCTCGCCGGAGCCCCTGCTCAAGGTCACCGGCCTGCAGAAGCACTTCCCCATCAAGAAGGGCCTGCTGCAGCGTCAGACCGGCGCCGTGAAGGCGGTCGACGGCATCGACTTCGAGGTCTACCCCGGTGAGACCCTCGGCGTCGTCGGCGAGTCCGGCTGCGGCAAGTCGACGATGGGCCGGCTGATCACGCGCCTGCTGGAACCCACGGCCGGCCGGATCGAGTTCGAGGGCACGGACATCTCCCACCTCGGGGTGGCGAAGATGCGTCCGCTGCGCCGCGACATCCAGATGATCTTCCAGGACCCGTACGGCTCGCTGAACCCGCGCCACACGGTCGGCTCGATCGTCTCGGCCCCCTTCAACCTGCAGGGCGTGGAGCCCGAGGGCGGTGTGAAGAAGGAGGTCCAGCGCCTGCTGGGCCTGGTCGGTCTCAACCCCGAGCACTACAACCGCTACCCGCACGAGTTCTCGGGCGGCCAGCGCCAGCGCATCGGCATCGCGCGCGCCCTGGCCCTGAAGCCGAAGCTGGTCGTCGCGGACGAGCCCGTCTCGGCCCTGGACGTCTCCATCCAGGCGCAGGTGGTCAACCTCCTGGACGACCTCCAGGAGGAACTGGGCCTCACGTACGTGATCATCGCCCACGACCTCTCGGTGATCCGCCACGTCTCGGACCGCATCGCGGTGATGTACCTGGGCAAGGTCGTCGAGCTCGCCGACCGCAAGTCCCTGTACGAGTCGCCGATGCACCCGTACACCCGCGCCCTGATGTCCGCGGTCCCGATCCCGGACCCGCGCCGCCGCGGTGCGAAGACGGACCGCATCCTCCTGACCGGTGACGTCCCGTCGCCGATCGCCCCGCCCCCGGGATGCCGCTTCCACACCCGCTGCTGGAAGGCCACGGAGGTCTGCAAGACCCAGGAGCCCCCGCTCCTGGAGCTCCGCCCGGGCCAGCGCGTGGCCTGCCACCACCCGGAGAACGCGGAGGGCCTGACGGTCCCGGCGGCGCGGGAGTCGGTCGAGGTCGCGATCACGAAGGCGCCGGCGGAGGCGAAGCAGGCGGAGACGCCGGCGGAGCCCGAGGCGGACGCGTCGGCCGGGCGGGACGGGACGGTCGAGGCGGTCGCGTCGCCCGCGGCCGTCGAGTCCGAGGCCGCCGAGGCGGACGCCCCGGCGAAGCCGGAGAAGTCGCCGGAGGCGTGAACGCAGGTGAGGCCCCCGCTGCCCAGGGCAGCGGGGGCCTCACGGCGTACCGGCCCCACCGGTGCGCGGAGCCCGTCCCCGCGACCGGGACAATGGGGCGGTGCTCCACGATTTGTTCAACCCCTCCGTCCAACACGCGCTCGACCTCGTCGGCATCTTCGTCTTCGCGATCTCCGGCGCCCTGCTCGCCGTCCGCAAGAACTTCGACGTCTTCGGCATCGCCGTCCTCGCCGAGGTCACGGCGCTCGGCGGCGGGCTCCTGCGGGACCTGATCATCGGCGCCGTACCGCCGGCCGCGTTCACGGATCTCGGCTACTTCCTCATGCCGCTCGTCGCGACCGTGCTCGTCTTCTTCCTCCATCCCGAGGTGGAGCGCACCCAGACCGCGGTGAACGTCTTCGACGCGGCGGGCCTCGGGCTGTTCTGCGTGACCGGCACGACCAAGGCCTACGACTACGGTCTCGGCCTGACCTCCTCCGCGGCGCTCGGTCTGGCCACGGCCGTCGGCGGTGGTGTCCTGCGGGACGTCCTGGCGAACGAGGTGCCGTCGCTGCTGCGCTGGGACCGTGACCTGTACGCCGTGCCGGCCATCGTGGGCGCGACGATGACCGTGCTCTTCATCCGCTTCGACGTGCTGAATGCCTACACCAGCGGTACCGCCGTCGCGACCGCCTTCGTCCTGCGCCTCTTCGCCATGCGCTACCACTGGCGGGCCCCGCGGGCCTGGAACCGGCGCTCCTCCGCCCGCGAGGAGCCCGAAAAAGCTACCGCTCAGTAGCTAAAACCTGTACCGTCGAGGACATGAGCACGAGCATCGAGACGGTGAGCGAGTTCGATCGCGACACCGCCGTGACCCTTCGCGAGCCCGGCGTCTACGACGCCGAACTCTCCGCGGGCTGGACGATCATCCACGCCGTCAACGGCGGCTACCTCCTCGCCCTGCTCGGCCGCGCGCTCGGCGACCACCTGCCGCACCCCGACCCGTTCACGATCTCGGCGCACTACCTCACGCCGTCCGTGCCGGGCCCCGCGGTCATCCGCACCGAGACGGTCCGCACCGGTCGCACCCTCTCCACCGGCCAGGCCTCCCTCCTCCAGTACGCGGAGGACGGCACCGAGGTCGAGCGCATCCGCGTGCTCGCCTCGTACGGCGACCTGGACACGCTCCCGGACGAGGTCCGCACCACCGCGACCCCGCCCGCCGTCGCGCCGATCGACCAGTGCTTCGGCGCCTCCGACGGCCCCGCCCCGGCGATCCCCGGCTCCTCGGCGATCACCGAGCGGCTCGACGTCCGCCTCGACCCGGCGACCGTCGGCTGGGCGATCGGCGCCCCGTCGGGCAAGGGCGAGATGCGCGGCTGGTTCGGCCTGGCCGACGGCCGCGACCCCGACCCGCTCTCCCTGCTCCTCACCGTCGACGCGCTGCCGCCGACCTCCTTCGAGCTGGGCCTCAAGGGCTGGACCCCCACGGTCGAGCTCACCACCCACGTCCGCTGCCGCCCGGCCCCCGGCCCGCTGCGGGTCTCCATCACCACCCGCAACCTCGCGGGCGGCTTCCTGGAGGAGGACGCCGAGGTCTGGGACTCCGCCGACCGCCTGGTCGCCCAGTCCCGCCAACTGGCCCGCGCACCCCGCGGCTGAGCCGAGCCCGGAGGCCCTCGCCCCGCCCGTCGCCCGCGCCCACCTCGCCGGGTGGCGGCCGGGGCGGCGCGCTCCGCGGCGTAAACAGGCCAGAGGGCGGCGGCACCGGGGCCGCCTCGTAGAATCGGTCCCACCATGGCTTACCTCGACCACGCCGCGACCACGCCCATGCTTCCCGAGGCGATCGAGGCGATGACCGCCCAGCTCGCCGTCACCGGCAACGCCTCCTCGCTGCACGCCGCGGGCCGCCGCGCCCGGCGGACCGTCGAGGAAGCCCGCGAGACCCTCGCGGGCGCGCTCGGGGCCCGGCCCAGCGAGGTGGTGTTCACCTCCGGAGGCACCGAGGCCGACAACCTCGCCGTGAAGGGCCTGTTCTGGGCCCGCCGCGCCGCCGACCCGCGCCGCACCCGCGTCCTCGCCAGCCCCGTCGAGCACCACGCCGTCCTCGACGCCGTCGACTGGCTCGCCACCCACGAGGGCGCCACCGTCGAGTACCTGCCCGTCGACCCGCACGGCCGGGTCCACCCCGAGGCCCTGCGCGAGGCCGTCGCGCGCGAGCCCGAGTCGGTCGCCCTGGCCACCGTCATGTGGGCCAACAATGAGATCGGCACGATCATGCCGATCCGTGAACTCGCCGACGTCGCTGCCGAGTTCGACATCCCGCTGCACGCCGACGCGGTCCAGGCCTTCGGACAGGTTCCGGTCGACTTCGCCGCCTCCGGACTCGCCGCCATGACCGTCTCCGGGCACAAGATCGGCGGCCCCTACGGCATCGGCGCCCTCCTCCTCGGCCGCGAGTACACCCCCGTCCCCGTCCTGCACGGCGGCGGCCAGGAGCGACACGTCCGCTCCGGCACCCTCGACGTGCCCGCCGTCGCCGCCTTCGCCGTGGCCGGCCGGCTCTCCGCCGAGGGCCGCGAGGAGTTCGCCCGCACCGTCGGCGCCCTGCGCGACGAGCTCGTCACCACCGTCCGCGCCGCCGTCCCCGACGCGATCCTCGGCGGCGACCCGGTCGACCGGCTCCCCGCCAACGCCCACTTCACCTTCCCCGGCTGCGAGGGCGACTCCCTGCTCCTGCTTCTCGACGCGGCCGGCATCGAGTGCTCCACCGGCTCCGCCTGCACCGCCGGCATCGCCCAGCCCAGCCACGTCCTGCTCGCCACGGGTACCGACCCCGACCTGGCCCGCGGCACGCTGCGCTTCAGCCTCGGCCACACCTCCACCAAGGAGGACGTGGCGGCGGTCGCCGAGGCCATCGGCCCGGCCGTGGAACGGGCGCGGGCGGCCGGCCTGAGCTGAGGGCCTACCTTCGCGGACCGTCCGCCCCCGCGGGACCCGTGTCGGCGGCCGGGCCGCGGCGGCCGGGTCCCGACGGCCCGGTCCCGACGATCGGGCCGCGACGGCCGGGCCGCGACGGTCGGCCCGCGGCGGCCGGGTCCCGACGGTCGGGTCCCGACGATCGGGCTGCGACGGTCGGGCTGCGGCGGCCGGGCCGCGGCGGCCGGGTCCCGACGGTCGGCCCGCGGCGGCCCCGCGCCGGTGGGTCCGACCCTGGCCGTCGGGGGCCGATTGTGCGGCCCTGGCGGTCGGGCCCTGGCGGTCGGGCCCTGGCGGTCGGGCCCTGGCGGTCCCGCGCCGGTAGGTCAGACCCTGGCGGTCAGGGACCCACCGGGCGGCCCTGGCGGTCGGGCCGCGGCGGTCCAGCGCCGGCCGTGCGGTCCCGCCGGTCACCCGCCGGCCGTGCGGCCTTCACGGTCGGGCCCTGGACGCCCCCGCCGGCCGTCCCACGCGGTCTCAGCCCAGCCGTGTGCGTTCCTGCCGTACGAGGGCGATGTAGCGCTTCCAGTCCCAGTGCGGCCCCGGGTCCGTGTGGTCCGTGCCCGGCACCTCCACGTGCCCGATGATGTGCTCCCGGTCCACGGGTATCCCGTACCGCGCGCATATCCCGGCTGTCAGCCGCGCCGACGCCGCGTACATCGCCGCCGTGAAGTCCTGCGGCCGGTCGACGAAGCCCTCGTGCTCGATGCCGATGCTGCGCTCGTTCATGTCCCGGTTCCCCGCGTGGAAGGCCACGTCGAGCTCGCGGATCATCTGCGCGACGTGCCCGTCCTTGCGGACGACGTAATGCGCGGCGGCGCCGTGCCCGGGATCCTTGAAGACCTTCAGCGCCGACGCGTAGCTGCCCTGGACGACGTGGATCACCACGCGGTCGACCACGTAGTCGTCCGGGCGGTCCGCCCGCCGCCAGTTCGCCCGCGAGGCCGCCGACCACTCGGCACCCTTGTGGTCCAGCTCGCCCTCGACCCGCTTCTTCTCCATCCCCGGCAGGCGCCAGTAGAGCCGCGCCAGCTCGTCCCGGGCGAAGACGGCCGTGCCGGCGACGGCGACGGCGCCGCCGAGCAGCACCGCGCGACGCCCCGGCCCTTTCCCGCCCCCTGCCGCGGCCTTGGCTCCGCCCTTGGCCTTGCCCTTGCCCTTGGCCGCGCTTCCGCCCTTGGCCGTTCCTCTGCCCTGTCCCTTGCTCCCCATGTGATCGAGAACGCTTACTCCGACGACCTCGGTTCCCCGTGCCCGTACCCTGGTAGAGCTATGACTCAGACCTCGCCGCAGCGCTCCCACCCCCGTCCCCTCCGGGTACTTGCCGCCATGTCCGGCGGTGTCGACTCCGCCGTCGCCGCCGCCCGCGCCGCCGAGGCCGGGCACGACGTCACCGGCGTGCACCTGGCCCTCTCCGCGAACCCGCAGTCCTTCCGGACCGGCGCGCGGGGCTGTTGCACCATCGAGGACTCGCGCGACGCCCGGCGGGCCGCCGACGTCATCGGCATCCCGTTCTACGTGTGGGACCTCGCCGAGCGCTTCCGCGAGGACGTCGTCGCGGACTTCGTCGCCGAGTACGAGGCGGGCCGCACGCCCAACCCGTGCCTGCGCTGCAACGAGAAGATCAAGTTCGCCGCGCTCCTCGACAAGGCGCTCGCGCTCGGCTTCGACGCCGTCTGCACCGGCCACTACGCGACCGTCGTCCTCAACGAGGACGGCACCCGCGAGCTGCACCGGGCCTCCGACATGGCCAAGGACCAGTCGTACGTCCTCGGCGTGCTCGACGAGAAGCAGCTCGCGCACGCCATGTTCCCGCTCGGCGACACCCTCACCACCAAGGACGAGATCCGCGCCGAGGCGGAGCGGCGCGGCCTCGCCGTGGCCAAGAAGCCCGACAGCCACGACATCTGCTTCATCGCCGACGGCGACACCCAGGGCTTCCTCGCCTCCCATCTGGGTACGGCCGAGGGAGACATCGTCGACGAGTCCGGTACGAAGGTGGGCAGCCACCAGGGCGCGTACGGCTTCACCATCGGCCAGCGCAAGGGCCTGCGCATCGGGCACCCGGCCCCCGACGGCAAGCCGCGCTACGTCCTCGACATCTCCCCGGTGAACAACACGGTCACCGTCGGCCCCGCCGAGTCCCTGGACGTCACCGCGCTCACGGCCATCAAGCCCCGCTGGTGCGGCACCGCCCCCGAGGGCCCCGGCCGCTACACCGCCCAGCTGCGCGCCCACGGCGGCGAGACCCCGGTCACCGCCGCGCTCGAGGCCGGCCGACTGACCGTCACCTTCGACGAGCCGGTCCGCGGCGTCGCCCCCGGCCAGGCGATCGTGCTGTACGACGGCACGCGGGTGGTCGGCTCGGCGACGATCGCGACGACGGCGCGGAAGACGGCGGCGACCGCCGACGCGTGACGCGCGCGCACCGGCGGGCCCGGGCGGGGACTCAGTCCCCGGCCGGGTCCTCCCCGTAGAAGTCCGCCAGGACCGGCGCAAGGACGTGCGGGGCCACCTCGTGGGTCTGCCCGGTCAGGGTGCGGTGGCGGCCGCGCGGTACGGCCGCCGCGACCGTCCGGGCCGCCCTCCGCGTCCAGGCGGGGCTCGCGCCGCCGTCGACCACCAGCACGCGCGCGTGCACCCGGCCGAGCCGGCCCGCCTGGTCGGCGCCGCAGGTCGGCTCGTACACCGACAGCGGCCCGACCGGCACCCCGGCCGCCGCCGCGGCCAGCGCGAGCGCGCCGCCGGACGCCGTTCCGTGCACCGCCGCCGTACCGCTCGCGCCGCCCACCGCGCTCACCAGCGCCGCCAGGTCGGCGATCTCCCGTTCCACGGAGTCCGCGGCGGCTCGACGGTCGTACGCGACCACCGAGAAGCGCCGGGCGAGCAGCCCGGCCAGCGCCCGCTCGCCCCCCACCGTGCCCGGCGCCCCGCCGACCAGGACGACCGGCGGCCCCTCCCCGTAGCGCTCGTAGCCGATCCGCGTCCCGTCCTGCGCCCTGACCAGGCCCTTGGCCCGGTACGGCGTGGTGTTCACCTCGTCCATGGAAGGGCAGACCGGCGCCGCCCCCGGAACTCATCGCTCGCGGCCGGAACTTCACCAGGAAAAGATCTGCCTGTCCGCGGCAGGCCCTACGGTGGAGCGCATGAACATCTGCGTCTTCCTCTCCGCCGCCGACCTCGACGAGCGGTACACGGCCCCCGCCCGGGACTTCGCGGGCCTGCTCGGCAAGGCCGGGCACACCCTGGTCTGGGGCGGCTCCCACGCGGGCCTGATGGGGGTCGTCGCCGATGCCGCCAAGGAGGCCGGCGGCCGGCTCCTCGGCGTCTCGGTCGAGTTCCTGGCCCACAAGGCCTATGAGGGCGCGGACGAGATGGTGATGACGCGTGACCTCGCCGAGCGCAAGGCCCTCCTCCTCGCCCACGCCGACGCGATCGTGGTCATGGTCGGCGGCGCCGGCACCCTCGACGAGGCCACCGAGATCCTGGAGCTGAAGAAGCACGGCAAGCACACCAAGCCCGTCGTCCTCCTCAACACGGCGGGCTTCTACGACGGCCTCAAGACCCAGCTCCACCGCATGGACGAGGAGGGCTTCCTCCCCATCCCGCTGACCGACCTCGTCTTCTTCGCGGAGGACGCGGTCTCGGCGCTGGCGTACCTGGAGGCGTACGCGGCCTGAGTCCGCGAACGGTCCGACAGGGCGGGGGATACGAAGGGGCAGCTCTCGCGTCCCGGTCGTCGGCAGGATCCCGTCCCCGGATCCCCACCCCCGACGTCCGCTCCGACTTCTGGTCCGCCACCACGCCCCTGCCCTGACAGCTGAGAGCATGGGCCCATGGCTACTCATGTGATCACCGGAGCCGGCTCCGGCATCGGGGCCGCCGTCGCGCGGCGGCTGCACGCGCGCGGGGACGAGCTCGTGCTGCACGCGCGGGACGCGGGCCGGGCGAAGGAGCTGGCGGCGGAGTTCCCCGGGGCGCGGACGCTCGTCGGCGACCTCGCCGACCCGGACCGGCTCTCCTGGGCGTTCTCGCACCAGAGCCTGCCCGAGCGGATCGACACCCTGCTGCACGTCGCCGGCGTCGTCGATCTCGGCCCGGTCGGCGACCTCACCCCGAAGACCTGGCACCACCAGCTCAACGTCAACCTGATCGCGCCCGCCGAGCTGACCCGCCACTTCCTGCCCCAACTGCGGGTCTCCAAGGGGCACGTCGTGTTCGTGAACTCGGGCGCCGGGCTCAACGCGCACGCCGAGTGGAGCGCGTACGCCGCCTCCAAGCACGGCCTGAAGGCGCTCGCCGACTCCCTGCGCCACGAGGAGCACGCCCACGGCGTGCGGGTCACGTCCGTGTACCCCGGCCGGACCGCGAGCCCGATGCAGGCGAAGGTGCACCAGCAGGAGGGCAAGGAGTACGACCCCGAGAAGTGGATCGACCCCGAGTCGGTGGCCACCACGATCGTCATGGCGATCGACCTGCCGCGCGACGCCGAGGTCAACGACCTGACGGTGCGGCCGGGGCGCTGAGCGGGTGACGCGGGCGGTGGCGGGGGGACCGGCCGTGCGCCGGACGCCGCCGACGCCCGCGCGCGCACGGCACGTACCCTGCGGGAGTGAGCGAGAAGAACGACTTTTCCTGGGGCCCGGCCACCGGCGTCGGGTCCATGCCCGGCGGGGACGCCCGTGAGGCCGCCAAGACCGTGACCGGGTCCTTCGAGGACTTCCCGTTCCTCCCGGAGCTTCCCGCCCGCGGGCCCGGCGCGGACATGATCGGGCGGACCGCCGGGATGCTCGTCGAGCTCTACGCACACGTGGAGCCCAGCGGCTGGCGGATCAGCGACCGGCCGGGCCGGGACACCCGACGGGCGGTGTCGTGGCTGGGGGAGGACCTGGACGCCCTGGAGGAGTTCACCCAGGGCTACGAGGGACCGCTGAAGGTGCAGGCGGTGGGGCCGTGGACGCTGGCCGCCGCCCTGGAGCTGCGCGGCGGAGAGGCCGCGCTCGGCGATCCGGGGGCCTGTCGGGACCTGGCGGGCTCGCTCGCCGAGGGGCTGCGCGGACACCTCGCGGAGGTGCGGAAGCGGGTGCCCGGCGCCCGGATCGTGCTCCAGCTGGACGAGCCCTCGCTGACCGCCGTCCTGCTCGGCCAGGTCCGTACCGCCAGCGGATACCGCACCTACCGGGCCGTCGACCGGCAGGTCGTGGAGAGCGCGCTGCGGGACGTGATCACCGTGCACGACGGGCCCGTGGTCGTGCACTCGTGCGCGCCCGGCGTGCCGTTCGGGCTGCTGCGCCGGGCCGGCGTCGCCGGGGTGTCGTTCGACTTCTCCCTGCTCACCGAGCGTGACGAGGAGCAGATCGGGGAGGCCGTGGAGGGCGGGACCGTGCTCCTCGCCGGTGTGGTGCCGTCCACGGACCCGGCCTCGGGGGCATTGTCGGACCCGGGAGGTAGCGTCATGGGTGTCAGGACGCTGTGGCGCAGGCTGGGGCTGAATCCGGGGACTCTCGCGGAGTCCGTGGTGGTCACCCCGACCTGCGGTCTCGCGGGTGCCTCGCCGGCGTACGCCCGCAAGGCGCTCGCGCACTGCGCCCGGGCGGCGAGATCGCTCGCGGACAACCCAGAGTGACCGGGTTTCAGGCATCGGGAGGACGAGAAACGGTGGCAGTCGAACAGGGGGCCCCCGCCGAGGCGCGGGAGAAGCACGCCGAGCTGGCGGAGCAGGTCGAGGAGCACCGCTTCCGGTACTACGTGAAGGACCAGCCGGTCGTCAGCGACGCGGAGTTCGACCGGCTCCTGAGGGCCCTGGAGGACCTGGAGGAGCAGTATCCGGAGCTGCGCACGCCGGACTCGCCGACCCAGAAGGTCGCGGGGACGTACGCGACGGACTTCGCCTCGGTCGAGCACCGCGAGCGGATGATGTCGCTGGACAACGCGTTCGACGACGAGGAGCTGGCCGCCTGGGCCGAGCGCGTCGCCCGGGACGTGGGCACCCCCGACTACCACTACCTGTGCGAGCTCAAGGTCGACGGCCTCGCGGTGAACCTCACATACGAGCACGGCCGGCTGACCCGCGCGGCCACCCGTGGGGACGGCCGCACCGGCGAGGACATCACGCCGAACGTGCGGACGATCGCCGACATCCCGGACCGGCTGCGCGGTGAGCGCGTCCCGGACCTGGTGGAGATCCGCGGCGAGGTCTACTTCCCGATGGAGGCCTTCGAGGGACTCAACGCGCGCCTGGTCGAGGCCGGCGACAAGCCCTTCGCCAACCCGCGCAACGCGGCGGCGGGTTCGCTGCGCCAGAAGGACCCGAAGGTGACGGCGACCCGCCCGCTGCACATGGTGGTGCACGGCATCGGCGCCCGCGACGGCCTCGACATCTCCCGGCTCTCGGAGACGTACGAGCTCCTCCACGAGTGGGGCCTGCCCACCGCCCGGCACAACCAGGTCGTCTCGTCCCTCGCCAAGGTCCGCGAGTTCATCGCGTACTTCGGTGAGAACCGGCACTCGGTGGAGCACGAGATCGACGGCGTCGTCGTCAAGCTCGACGAGATCGCGCTCCAGGGCCGGCTCGGCTCCACGGCGCGCGCCCCCCGCTGGGCGATCGCCTGGAAGTACGCGCCGGAGGAGGTCAACACCAAGCTGGTCGACATCAAGGTCGGCGTCGGCCGCACCGGGCGCGTCACCCCGTACGCGCAGGTGGAGCCGGTGACGGTGGCCGGTTCCGAGGTCGAGTTCGCCACCCTGCACAACCAGGACGTGGTGAAGGCCAAGGGCGTGCTGATCGGCGACACGGTCGTGCTGCGCAAGGCCGGTGACGTGATCCCGGAGATCCTCGGCCCGGTCGCGGACCTGCGGGACGGCACCGAGCGGGAGTTCGTGATGCCGGCCGAGTGCCCGGTGTGCGGCACGCCGCTGAAGCCGATGAAGGAGGGCGACATCGATCTGCGCTGCCCCAACGCGCAGTCGTGCCCCGCCCAGCTGCGCGAGCGGCTGTTCTTCCTGGCCGGCCGTCAGTGCCTGGACATCGAGAACTTCGGCATCGTCGCGGCGGCCGCGCTCACCCGCCCGCTGGAGCCGGCCGAGCCGCCGCTCGTCGACGAGGGCGGTCTGTTCGACCTGACGATCGAGCAGCTGCTGCCCATCAAGGCGTACGTCCTCGACCAGGACAGCGGGCTGCCCAAGCGGGACCCGAAGACGGGCGAGGAGAAGGTCGTCGCCGTCTTCGCCAACCAGAAGGGCGAGCCGAAGAAGAACGCGCTGGCGATGCTGGAGAACATCGCCGCCGCCAAGAGCCGTCCGCTGGCCCGGTTCCTCAACGGCCTGTCGATCCGTCACGTCGGCCCGGTCGCCGCCGAGGCACTGGCCCGCGAGTTCCGCTCCCTGGAGCGGATCGAGCAGGCGACGGAGGAGGAGCTGGCGGCCGTCGACGGGGTCGGCGGGATCATCGCCGCCGCGGTGAAGCAGTGGTTCGCCGAGGAGTGGCACCAGGAGATCGTGCGCAAGTGGCGTGCGGCCGGGGTGAGTTTCGAGGACGAGGGCGCCGGGGAGGACCAGGGACCGCGTCCGCTCGACGGGCTGACCGTGGTCGTGACGGGCACCCTGCAGAACTTCACCAGGGATGGCGCAAAAGAGTCGCTGCAAGCCGTCGGTGCCAAGGTCACGGGTTCCGTTTCGAAGAAGACCGCCTTCGTCGTCGTGGGCGACAACCCGGGCTCCAAGTACGACAAGGCGATGCAGCTGAAGGTTCCGGTTCTGAACGAGGAAGGCTTCGTCATCCTGCTCGAACAAGGGCCCGAAGCCGCTTTGGAGGCCGCCCTCCCGGCCGACGGCTAGGCCGCCGGCCGACCGCGGAAGCTCACCCGTTCGGCGCATACCAGATCGTTACGGGTGGCCAGGTCGCATTCGGGCAAGAGATGAAGAGCACCGCCCGTCGGAGCCCTCCGCGGCCTACTGTGGTGACCGTGCGTCCGTCGCGCACGGCCGTGCGAGGGCCCTGCCGGCGCGAGCAGGAGCAGGACACGCGGTACGGCACGCGGCGGGACGACGGCCCAGTGGCATGACGACGGCCCCGCGATGCGACGCACCGCCGGCTGTGAGAGGGACGGGAATGAAACCGACCGAGAGTGCCGCCCCGGTCGCACGGCCCCAGGGCCGTGCGGCGTTCGTGGGCATCACCTCCGGGCTGCCCGGAGCTTTGGTGGGCATCGCCGCCGTCGCGCTCGCCGCCGGTCTCTACCGGGCGCTGAGCACCGGCGAGGGGCTCTTCCCCGGCGGTGCCGCCGGCTGGTCCCTCGCCGTCCTCACCGGACTCATCGTCGGGCATCTCGTGGCCCTCGGCCGCGACCGCTGGTGGGGCGGCACCGGCTCCGGCGCCGCCCTCACCCTCGCCGTCCTGCTCCTCTACGGCTGGGTGCCGGCCTCGCTGGTCTCGCTCACCGTCGTCCTCCTCGTCGCCGCCGCCCGCCGGCACCGCTGGCGCCAGGGCCTGCTGCACGGCGCCGTGGACGTCATCGGCACCGGAATCGCCGCCCTGGTGCTCGCCACCTTCGGGGACGTCCCCACCGTCGCGGAGCCCTGGCGACCCCTCGACTGGGGGATCGCCGACGTGCCCGAGGTGATGCTCGCGGCCGTCTCCTACCTGGTGGCGACCCGGCTCATGCTGTGGTACGCCCTCGCGCCGCAGACCGCCGGACTGCCCACGGCCGCGCGCACCGCCCTGCTCCGCCAGGGCCTGGTCGCCGTCGCCCTGCTCGGCATCGCCCCCCTCATCTGCGTCGTCGCCGCCGCCGGCCCCGCGCTCCTGCCGCTCTTCGCCGTCCCGCTCATCGCCCTCGACTCCACCCTGTGGATCGCCCGCGCCCGCGCCGAGGAGCAGCTGCGCGACCCGCTCACCGGACTGCCCAACCGGCAGTGGCTCCTGGAGCGCACCTGGACCGCCCTGGAGGAGGCCGAGGGCGAGGGCGTCCGCTCCGCCCTCGTGCTGATCGACCTCGACCGCTTCCGCTCGGTCAACGACACCCTCGGGCACCTCGCGGGCGACCGGCTCCTCCTCCAGATCGCCGAGCGCCTCCGGCTCGCGCTGCCGCGCGGCGCCGAGGCGGCCCGGCTCGGCGGCGACGAGTTCGCCGTCCTGCTGCCCACCGCCGACTCCACCACCAGCGCCCAGCGCGTCGCCCGGCACCTCGTCGCCGAGCTGTCCTCCCCGCTCGACCTCGACGGGCTCACCCTCGTCCTGGAGGCCAGTGCCGGCGTCGCCGTCTTCCCCGAGCACGCCCTCGACGCCGAGGGCCTGCTGCGCCGCGCCGACGTCGCGATGTACCAGGCGAAGCGGGACCGCACCGGCGTCGAGGTGTACGAGTCCAAGCGCGACTCGAACACCCCCGACCGGCTCGGCCTCCTCGGCGACCTGCGCCGCGCGCTCGACGCCGGCGAGGTCGAGCTGCACTACCAGCCCAAGGTCCGATTCGACGGACAGGTCGCCGGCCTGGAGGCACTGGTCCGCTGGGTCCATCCGGAGCGCGGAAAGGTCCCGCCGGACGAGTTCATCGCGATCGCCGAGTCCTCCGGCCTGATGCCCCACCTCACCGAGTACGTCCTGGAGACCGCCCTCGCGCAGGTGGCCCGCTGGCGCGCCCAGGGCCTCGACGTCCCGGTCGCCGTCAACGTCTCGCCGCGCGACGTCCACACCCCCGGCTTCGCCGGCGCCGTCGCCGCCCGGCTCGCCCGGCACGGGGTGCCGGCCGGCGCGCTCCAGCTGGAGATAACGGAGCACGTGCTCCTGGAGGACCCGCAGCGGGCCGCCGACACCATGGCCGGGCTCACCGGCCACGGCGTCAAGATGTCCCTCGACGACTTCGGCACCGGCTACTCCTCCCTGGTGCACCTGCGCCGCCTCCCGGTGAGCGAACTGAAGATCGACCGTTCCTTCGTCGCCCGGCTCGCCGTCGACACCGAGGACGCCGAGATCGTCCGCTGCACCGTCGACCTCGCCCACTCCCTCGGCCTGCTCGTGGTCGCCGAGGGCGTCGAGGACGACGAGACCTGGGAGCGCCTGCGCGACCTGGGCTGCGACGCCGTCCAGGGCTGGCTGGTGGCCGCCGCCATGCCTCCCGGCGAGACCACCGCCTGGCTGCGCGCCCGCGGCGAGCACGGCTGGCGCCGGCCCGCCGACATCTCGGCGACCCCCGCGACCGCGGCGATCGCCGACGTCGACCACCCCTCGGACCGCGTCGTCCAGTAGGCGTGGCGGCAGCCGTACGGAGGACCCCGCGGACGCCGTACGGATCTCCGGGAGCCCCCGCGGGGGCAAACCGTTTCACGGGTTCCGGTGCGGGCCCCATAGGATTGGGCCAACACCATCAGACTCACCCCGTGAGGATCCGCATGCCTGGCATCACGCGCGAGGAGGTCGCCCACCTCGCACGGCTGGCACGTCTGGAGCTCAAGGCCGAAGAACTCGACCACTTCGCCGGACAGCTCGACGACATCATCGGCGCGGTCGCCCGCGTCTCCGAGGTCGCAGACCAAGACGTACCGCCGACCTCCCACCCGCTGCCGCTGACCAATGTCATGCGCGCGGACGAGGTCCGTCCGTCGCTCACCCCCGAGCAGGCGCTCTCCGGCGCCCCGGCCCAGGAGCAGCAGCGTTTCAAGGTGCCGCAGATCCTGGGGGAGGACTAAGAACGTCATGACGGACAACAGCACCATCATCAAGCTCACCGCCGCCGAGATCGCGGCGAAGATCGCCTCCGGCGAGCTCACCGCCGTCGAGGTGACCGAGGCCCACCTGGCCCGCATCGAGGCCGTCGACGAGAAGGTCCACGCCTTCCTGCACGTCGACCGCGAGGGCGCCCTCGCCCAGGCCCGCGCCGTGGACGAGAAGCGCGCCCGTGGCGAGAAGCTCGGCCCGCTGGCCGGCGTGCCGCTGGCCCTCAAGGACATCTTCACCACCCAGGGCGTGCCCACCACGGTGGGTTCGAAGATGCTCGAGGGCTGGATCCCGCCGTACGACGCCACGCTGGTCAAGAAGCTCAAGGCCGCCGACGTGGTCATCCTGGGCAAGACCAACATGGACGAGTTCGCGATGGGCTCCTCCACGGAGAACAGCGCCTACGGCCCGACCGGCAACCCCTGGGACCTGACCCGGATCCCCGGCGGCTCCGGCGGCGGCTCCTCGGCCGCCCTCGCCGCGTACGAGGCCCCGCTCGCCATCGGCACGGACACCGGCGGCTCGATCCGTCAGCCCGCCGCCGTCACCGGCACCGTCGGCGTCAAGCCGACGTACGGCGCGGTCTCCCGCTTCGGCATGGTGGCCTTCTCCTCCTCGCTCGACCAGGGCGGCCCGTGTGCCCGTACGGTCCTCGACGCGGCCCTGCTGCACGAGGCCATCGCCGGCCACGACCCGCTCGACTCGACCTCGATCGACGCCCCGGTCCCGCCGGTCGTCGAGGCCGCTCGTAACGGCTCGGTCGCCGGCATGCGCGTCGGCATCGTCAAGCAGTTCCGCGGCGAGGGCTACCAGGCCGGTGTCGTGCAGCGCTTCGACGAGTCCGTCGAGCTGCTCAAGTCGCTGGGCGCCGAGATCGTCGAGCTGGACTGCCCGTCCTTCGACCTCGCGCTCTCCGCGTACTACATCGTCGCGCCGTCCGAGTGCTCCTCGAACCTGGCCCGCTTCGACGGTCTGCGCTACGGCCTGCGCTCCGGCGACGACGGCACCCGGTCCGCCGAGGACGTCACCGCGCTCACCCGCGAGGCCGGCTTCGGCCCCGAGGTCAAGCGCCGCGTCATCCTCGGTACGTACGCGCTGAGCTCCGGCTATTACGACGCGTGGTTCGGCTCGGCCCAGAAGGTCCGTACCCTCATCACCCGCGAGTTCGAGCAGGCCTTCGAGCGGGTCGACGTGATCGTCTCCCCGACGACCCCGACCACCGCCTTCCCGATCGGCGAGCGCGCCGACGACCCGATGGCGATGTACCTCGCGGACCTGTGCACCATCCCGACCAACCTGGCCGGCAACTCCGCCATGTCGCTGCCCTGCGGCCTGGCGCCGGAGGACGGTCTGCCGGTCGGCCTGCAGATCATCGCCCCCGCCCTGAAGGACGACCGTCTGTACAAGGTCGGCGCCGCCGTCGAGGCCGCCTTCGTGGAAAAGTGGGGGCACCCGCTGCTTGAGGAGGCTCCGTCGCTGTGAGTACGAGTGCACTGCAGAAGGCCAAGGGCTTCAAGAAGTCCAAGACCGGTACGTACCTGTCGATGGCCACCACCGCCTTCGGCGCCGTGAGCGTGACGAAGCAGATCAAGAAGGCCCGCAGCGAGCACGACACGCTCAAGCTCGTCGACGCCGTCGTGTCCGCCGCCGCCATCGTCACCGGCCTCGCGATCCTGTACCGCGAGCTGAAGCGCCTCGGCGACGACGACGTCCTGCTGGGCTGAGAGGGAAGTTCCACCGTGACTGTCACTGAACTGCTGTCGTACGAGGCGGCGCTCGCCGAGTACGACCCCGTCATGGGCCTGGAGGTCCATGTCGAGCTCGGCACCAAGACCAAGATGTTCTGCGGCTGCTCGACCGAGCTCGGCCAGGACGCGAACACGCAGACCTGCCCGACCTGCCTCGGCCTGCCGGGCTCGCTCCCGGTCGTCAACGCGGTCGGCGTCGAGTCCGCCATCAAGATCGGTCTCGCGCTGAACTGCGAGATCGCCGAGTGGTGCCGCTTCGCCCGGAAGAACTACTTCTATCCGGACATGCCGAAGAACTTCCAGACCTCCCAGTACGACGAGCCGATCGCCTTCGACGGCTACCTGGACGTCCAGCTGGAGGACGGCGAGATCTTCCGCGTGGAGATCGAGCGCGCTCACATGGAGGAGGACACCGGCAAGTCCACCCACATCGGTGGCGCGACCGGCCGCATCCACGGCGCCTCGCACTCGCTGCTCGACTACAACCGCGCCGGCATCCCGCTGATCGAGATCGTCACCAAGCCGATCGTCGGTGCGGGCGAGCGGGCCCCGGAGGTCGCCAAGGCCTACGTGGCGGAGCTGCGCGAGCTGATCCGTGCCCTGGGCGTCTCCGAGGCGCGCATGGACAAGGGCCAGATGCGCTGCGACGTCAACCTGTCGCTGATGCCGAAGGGTTCCGACACCTTCGGTACGCGCTCGGAGACGAAGAACGTCAACTCGCTCCGCTCCGTGGAGCGTGCGGCGCGTTTCGAGATCCAGCGGCACGCGGCGGTCCTGTCCTCCGGCGGCTCCATCGTCCAGGAGACCCGTCACTTCCACGAGGACGACGGGACCACCACCTCGGGCCGCATCAAGGACAACGCCGAGGACTACCGCTACTTCCCCGAGCCGGACCTGGTGCCGGTGGCCCCCTCCCGCGAGTGGGTCGAGGAGCTGCGGAAGGGGCTGCCGGAGCTGCCGCGCCTGCGCCGCAACCGGCTGCGCGGGGAGTGGGGCGTGTCCGAGCTGGACATGCAGGCCATCCTCAACGCGGGCGCGGTCGAGGCGATCGTCGCCACGACCGAGGCGGGCGCCGACGCGGCGTCGGCCCGCAAGTGGTGGATGGGCGAGCTGGCCCGCAACGCGAACGAGCAGGGCGTCTCGCTGGACGAGCTGCCGATCACCCCGGCGGACGTCGCCCGCGTGTCGGCCCTGGTCGCCTCCGGCGACCTGAACGACAAGCTGGCCCGCCAGGTCATCGAGGGCGTCCTCGCGGGCGAGGGTGCCCCGGACGAGGTCGTCGAGAAGCGCGGTCTGAAGGTCGTCTCCGACGACAGCGCGCTCGGCGCGGCGGTCGACGAGGCCATCGCCGGCAACGCGGCCATCGCCGACAAGATCCGCGGCGGCAAGGTCGCCGCCGTCGGCGCCCTGGTCGGCGCGGTCATGAAGGCCACCCGCGGCCAGGCCGACGCGGCGAAGGTCAAGGACCTGATCCTGGAGCGGCTGGGCGTCAGCGAGGGCTGATCCCGGCCCGTAGGGCTCGTACGGTCGACAGAGCGGCCCCGCACCGGAACTTCCGGTGCGGGGCCGCTCTGTGACGTACGGCCGCTGCCGACGGCGGCCAGGTCGTGTCCGGGAAGGAGCGCCGTCCGCCCGCAGGACAGGGCCTAGCGGCGCAGGATCGGTCCGGCGATCACGCCGTTGCCTTCGTCGGAGCAGGAGGAGGACTCCACCTTCAGCCGCAGCCGGAGCGCTCCGGCGATCTTCAGGGTGCGGGAGATCGGTTTGCCGAGCTGGACGGTCTCGTTGAACAGGGCCGGCTGGTCGTCCACGGAGACGACGATCCGGGCCGCCTCGACCTTCGACCCGTCGTCGATGCCCGCGGTGAACTCGAAGGTCTGCCACTCGCGGTTGAGGTCGTACTCGACGTAGGCGCCGTTGTAGCAGTCGCCGTGCAGGGCGGCGCCGTACTCCTTGGTGTTGATCTTCGCCGGGCCGACCGTGAAGGAGTCGGGTTCACTGACCGAGGAGAGCGTGGTCAGGTCCGCCATGGGCACGTCGGGCAGCGTGCCGGGATCGTACGAGGGGCCGGCGGAGGCGTCCGGGTCGGTGGACTCCGTGTCCGTGGGCTCGGGCGAGGGGGAGTCGGTGGTCGGCTCCTCGGTCGGCGTGGGCACGGTGGTGGCCGGGGCGGAGGAGGTCGTGTCGCCGCCCTTCGCGGAGTCGTCCTCCTTTTTGCCCTTGTCGCCCAGCAGGTTGACGCCGATCACCGCGAGGACGGCGATCACCGCGACGGCGGCGACGGAGCCCAGGACGAGACCGGTACGACGCTTGCGGCGCGGCGGCTGCTGCTCCGGCCCGTGCGGAGCCTGCGGCACGACGGGGATGGGGTACGTCGGCTCCCCGAAGCCCTGGGGGGCGCCCGGGGCCGCCGTCGGCGGACCGGAGGGCTGCGGGCCGGAGGGCTGCGGACCGGATGGCGGCGGACCGGCAGGCTGCGGACCGGAGGGCGGTGGACCGACGGGCGGCGCGGGCGCCTCCGGGACGACGGCCGGGGCGGCGACCGGCGGAGCGACGGGGGGCGCGACGAGTGGCGCCGGGGTGGGGACGGCGTCCTGGAGGGCGGCCGCGCGGTTCGTCGTGGTGGTCGACACGACCCCGTGCCGTACGTCCTTCACCCAGGCCGACAGGCTGACCGGGCGGCGCTCGGGGTCGGCCGCGGCGATGCTCAGCACCCGGGCGCGCTCCTCCTCCGGCAGCCCGGCCACGTGCGGCAGCCCGGCGAGCGCGGCGGACAGCTGCTCGGGAACGGTCGGCGGAGCCTGGCCGCTGAGCATGAAGTAGGCGATGGCACCGAAGGCGTACCGGTCAGAACCCGGGGTCCGCTTGCCCTCGAACACCTCGGGCGCCGCGTAGCCGGGGGTGAACCACACCTCGGCGGTCTGGTGGTCGGCGGTCAGCTTGCTGAGGCCGAAGTCGACGAGGGTGGCCTGCCCGTGCTGGTCGACCATGACGTTGCCGGGGGAGAGGTCGCCGTGCACGACGGTGCGCCCGGACGGGGTGGCCTTGCCGGAGTGCAGCCAGTCGAGGACGTCCGCGAGCTGCTCCAGGGTGCGCATCACCTCACGGCGCTCGGCGGGGGTGGTGAGGGTGCGCTCGGCCCGCCAGTCGCGCAGGTCGAGCCCGTCGACGTGGTTCATGACGAGGACGAGGGCCCGGCCGCTGAGGGTCTCCGCCTCGCCGGGGCGGTGGATCGGCGGGCCCTGGAAGTGCTCGCGGACGCCCACCACGCCGGGGCGGTGGACAAAGCGCAGCAGCTCGGCCTGTTCGTTCCACTTCCGGCTGACCCGTTCGAACAGCTCCGGCGTGATGGTCGTCTTGGAGTCGAGCACCTTGACGACGACGGGCTCGGTCCCGCCCGCCAGCTCGATCTCCGCGAGGTACAGCACGGCCTCGCCACCCCGCCCGATGGACCTCAGCAGGCGGTACCGGTCGGGCGCGGAGTCGGGCCCGATGTGATGCGCAGTGCCGCTCAATCTTCCCCCATGCACCATGAGTTGACAGGCAATCAGCTTGCCGCTCGGGGCGAGGTGGGGTCAACCGAGCTGATATACGATCACGATTGATCAACTTCTGAGCAATCCGGTCGCATTGTCACGATGTGGCCTGTCTGTAGGGGGAATAGCGTGTCCATCCGTCGAAGCGGAAAGGGCCGAAGAGCCCTGGCGCTCCTCGTCGCCGGCGCCGCCGCCGTCTCGGTCATCGGCCTCCAGGCCGGCCCGCTCGCGCCGGAGGCGGCCGCGGCCACCCCGGACGGCAGCCGGTTCAAGGGCGTCAACTGGGCCGACCCGCGTGACAACTTCGCCGCGGACGCCGTCGTGCCGTCCGGCCTGTCGACCGAGGACGACTACCTGACGACGTACTACAAGTCCGCCGCCGTGGTCGGCGAGTTCCAGCGCGAGTTCGGGGTCGACACGCTCCGGCTTCCCGTCAACCCCGCCTCGGTGAACGGCCCTTGGTGGGACTCGTACCAGGGCGCGATCGACGCCGCCGTCGGCAGGGGCGCCAAGGTCGTGCTCGGCTACTGGGAGGGCCCCGGCGCCGCCAAGGACGGCCGGATCGACGACAGGGCCGCCTACGACGCCATGTGGCGGACGATCGTCGACCGGTACGGCGACACCGGCCGGGTCTACTTCGAGCCGATGAACGAGCCGTACGGCTACGCGGCGACCGAGTGGGCCGACACCGCCGCCGACTGGCTCGCCGCCTACGGCAGCATCGTCCCCCGCGAGCGCGTCTTCGTCGGCGGCGTCGGCTACAGCGAGGACGTCCGGCCCGTGTGCGCGGATCCGCGGCTGGCCGGCACCCATCTGTCCCTGCACCAGTACGGCTTCTGGCACCAGGACTGGACCGACCCCGCCCGGTGGGCCGCGGACCTGCGGACCAAGGTCGGGAACTGCGCCTCCCGGACCGTGCTGACCGAGTTCGGGACCGAGCTCACCACCGGCCTCGACTACAACGGCCCGGTCGACGGGCGCTGGCAGATCGCCACCCTCCAGGCCCAGACGGACACCCTGCGCGAGCTGGGCATGGGCTCGGTCTACTGGCCCGGTCTGCGCACCGGAGACGGGTACAGCCTCACCGAGCTGGAGGGCACCGGCACCGACCTGACCCTGCGCACCACCAACGCCTCGGCCGCCGACCGGCTCGCCTGGGCCTGGTGGGGCACCGGCCGTCCGGCCACCACCACGGGTGCGCTGCGCGGTGTGGGCTCCGGCCACTGCCTGGACGTCCCCGGGGCCTCTCGCGAGCCGGGCACCAAGATGATCATCTGGTACTGCAACGGCGGGGAGAACCAGCGGTGGACCTACACCGCCGCGAAGGAGCTCCGGGTCTACGGGAACATGTGCCTCGACGTCGACCACGGCGGCACCGCCGGCGGCACCCCGCTGATCCTGTGGCCCTGCAACGGCGGCAGCAACCAGAAGTGGAACATCAACGCCGGCGGCTCGATCACCGCGCAGGACTCCGGCCTGGCGCTCGACGTCGGCGGCGCCTACACGGCCGCCGGCAGCGCGGTCGGCCTGTGGTACGGCAACGGCGCCACCAACCAGCAGTGGCAGCGCCTCTGACGGGTGCCGCACCCGGCTGATGCCTGGTCCCGCCCGCGCGGCTCGTCCGCGCAGGGGCCCGGCACCCGCCCGGGCCGTCCGCTGCTGTACCAGCCGGACGCCTTCGCGCAGGCCGGGGACGGTGAGGTGACCGTGACGCTGCGCAACGCCGGCAAGACGAGCGCGCACTTCGCGCTCTACCCGTACGCGGGCGAGTCCGCGGTCCCGCAGCACACCGACGTCAGGGGGACGGGCAGCTGGGCGGTCCCCCTCAAGTGTGATCATTGCCGCCGTCGAGGTGGCCGGTCCCGAGGGCTTCCGCCGCCGCCTCATGGGGCACATGGAGAACGGGCGCCCCAGCGTGTCCGGCTGAGATCCCGCAGCCCGGCGCCTTCCCGGGGCCCTTCGCGCGGGGGTCCGGGACCTCGGTCCCGAACCCCCGGCGCGCTCTGTGAGGATTGCCACGAAAGGGACAAACGATCACGTTTGGCTGCGACAGTGGGCGGCGGACCACCGACCACCCGAGGAGCACGTCCTTTGGCAGCCATCGCACGATGGTGCATCAAGCACCGCCTCGTCACCGTCCTGCTGTGGCTCCTCGCCCTCGGCGGCGCCGTCACCGGAGCGGCGATCGCCGGCAACGCGTACTCGAACGACTACGACGTCCCCGGCACCGAATCCGGCCGCGCCGTCGCCCTCCTCGACAAGGGCTTCCACGGCGCCGGCGGCGACACCGACACCATCGTCTGGCACACCGACCGCGGCAGCGTGACGGCCCCCGACGTCGAGCAGCGCATGACCGCGATGCTCAAGAAGGTCGAGCACCTCCCCGGCATCGCCTCCGTCACCTCGCCGTACGGCTCCGTGCCGGGCCAGATCAGCGAGGACGGGCACACCGCCTACGCCTCCGTCACCTTCGACGCCAAGGCCTCCGACATCCCCAAGGCCCGGGCAGAGGCCCTCGTCGACACCGCCAAGGCCGCCGCCACGCCGAGCGTGCAGGTCGAGCTCGGCGGCGAGGCCGTCGGCGCCACCGAGGCCCCCAGCGCCCACATCGCCGAGATCGTCGGGGTGGCCGTCGCCGCCCTCGTCCTCTTCCTCGCCTTCGGCTCCCTCGCCGCCTCCGCGCTCCCCATCGCGACCGCCCTGGTCAGCGTGGGCATCGCCTACTCCGGCATCGCGCTGCTCGGCCACGTCATGACGGTCGCCGACTTCGCCCCCATGCTCGGCATGCTCGTCGGCCTCGGCGTCGGCATCGACTACGCGCTGTTCATCGTGACCCGGCACCGCAAGGGCCTCAAACGCGGTCTCCCCGTGGCCGAGGCCGCGCGGGTCGCGGTCGCCACCACCGGCCGGGCCGTCGTCTTCGCCGGCGCCACCGTCTGCATCGCGCTGCTCGGCATGCTGATCCTGAGGCTCAACTTCCTCAACGGCGTCGCCATCGCCGCCTGCCTCACCGTCGTCCTCACCGTCGCCGCCTCGGTCACCCTGCTGCCCGCGCTGCTGTCCTTCATCGGCATGCGCGCCCTCAGCCGCAAGGAACGCCGTCGGCTCACCGAGCACGGCCCCGAGCCCGAGCTGCCGACCACCTTCTCCGCCCGCTGGTCCCGCTTCGTCGAGCGCCACCCCAAGCTCCTCGGCGCGGTCGCCGCCCTCGTCATGGCGGTCCTGGCCCTGCCCACCTTCTCGCTCCACCTCGGCAGCTCCGACCAGGGCAACAACCCCGCCACCGCCACCACCCGCAAGGCCTACGACCTGATCGCCGAGGGCTTCGGCCCCGGCACGAACGGGCCGCTCACCCTCGTCGCCCAGCTCGACGGCGCCGACGACCGGGTCGCCCTCGACGCACTGCCCGCCGCACTGGCGCACACCAACGGCGTCGCGTCCGTCTCCCCGGTCACGTACAACCACGGCGGCGACACCGCCGTCCTGACCGTCGTACCCGAGTCCTCGCCCCAGTCCGAGGCCACCAGCCAGCTGGTCGACCGGCTCCGCGACGACGTCCTGCCGACCGCCGCGGACGGCACCTCGCTGCAGGTCCACGTCGGCGGCGTCACCGCCTCCTACGACGACTTCGCCGAGATCATCGTCGGCAAGCTGCCGCTCTTCGTCGGCGTCGTGATCGCCCTCGGCTGCCTCCTGCTGCTGCTCGCCTTCCGCTCCCTCGGCATCCCGCTCAAGGCCGCGCTCATGAACATCGCCGCCGTCGCCGGCGCCTTCGGCGTGGTCGTCGCGATCTTCCAATGGGGCTGGGGGACCGAGCTGCTCGGCCTCGGCAGCGCCGGGCCCATCGAACCCTTCCTCCCCGTGATCATGGTCTCGGTGCTCTTCGGGCTCTCCATGGACTACCAGGTCTTCCTGGTCAGCCGGATGTACGAGGAATGGCTGGAGACCGGCGACAACCGCCGCGCCGTACGGGTCGGCCTCGCCGAGACCAGCCGGGTGATCAACTCGGCCGCGGTCATCATGATCTCCGTCTTCCTCGCCTTCGTCCTCTCCGGCGACCGACGCGTCGCGATGTTCGGCATCGCGCTCGCCGCCGCCGTCGCCCTGGACGCCTTCGTCCTGCGCACCCTCCTCGTCCCCGCCCTCATGCACATGCTGGGCGGCGCGAACTGGTGGCTGCCGCGCTGGCTCGACCGACGGCTGCCGCGCATCAGCATCGAACCGCCCGAGAGCCGGGTCGCCGCCGACGCGCGCGCCGCCGACGCCCACCCGAAGATCCCCGTACAGCGCGTGGTCATGGGCGAGGCGGAGGAGACCGAGGGCGTCGCCTGAGGCATCCCCCGGGGCCGCCTGAGGTACCCCGGGGCCGCCTGAGGCGCCCCGGGACCCTCCCTAAGGACCCCCCAGGTCCGCCTAAGGCCCCCCGTACGCCGAACATGCGGCACTCTCCCCATGTGGCCGCACCCCCTGGGAGACGAAAGTAGAGGCATCGCAAGGAGCGATACCGAAACCGGAATCCCCCAGGGAGAACACGATGTTCCAGTACGAGCTGCACCGCGCCGAGCACGCCGAGCTGGTCCGCCAGGCCGCCGCCGCCCGCCTCGCCCGCGAGGCCGTCCGCGCCGCCAAGGCCCGCCGGGCCACCGGGCACCAGGATCCGGAGGGGCGGGTGAGCGCAGACCGGAAGCACTTCGCCCGGGCCGCGTGACCCCGCATGAGCGCGTCCCGTGCGAACGGCACCCGCCCGGTCGGCCCCCGCAGGAGCGGACCGACGGACGCCTGTGCGATGCTCGGCGCCGTGGAGACCAGGTCAGTCAGCCCCGTCTTCGTCGGCCGCGCCGGCGAACTCACCGCCCTCACCGAGGCGCTCTCCCGCGCGACCGCGGGAGAGCCCCAGGCCCTCCTCGTCGGTGGCGAGGCCGGTGTCGGCAAGACCCGGCTCATCGAGGAGTTCACCGACGCGGCCTGCGCCCAGGGCGCCGTCGTCGCCCTCGGCGGCTGCGTCGAGATCGGAGCCGACGGACTGCCCTTCGCCCCCTTCTCCACGGCCCTGCGCGCCCTGCACCGACGCCTCCCCGAGGAACTCGCCGCCGCCGCCGAAGGGCACGAGGGCGAACTCGCCCGACTCCTGCCCGAACTCGGCGACCCCGCGAGCCACGAGCCGGCCGCCGAGGACGCCACCGCCCGCCTCTTCGAGCTGACCGTACGGCTCCTGGAACGCGTCGCCGCCGGGCGCACCGTCGTCCTGGTCCTGGAGGACCTGCACTGGGCCGACACCTCCACCCGGCACCTGCTCGCCTACCTCTTCCGCACCCTGCGCCGCGGCCGGATCGTGGTCGTCGCCACCTACCGCGCCGACGACATCCACCGCCGCCACCCGCTGCGCCCCCTGCTCGCCGAACTCGACCGGCTGCGCTCCGTCCGCCGCGTCGAACTCGCCCGCTTCACCCGCGCCGAGGTGCACCGCCAGCTCACCGGCATCCTCGCCGCCGAACCCGACCCCGGCCTCCTCGACGAGGTCTTCGAACGCTCCGACGGCAACGCCTTCTTCGTCGAGGAACTCATCGCCTCCCACGAGTCCGGCTGCCACCCCGGCTCCCTCAGCGCCTCCCTCCGCGACCTCCTCCTGGTCCGCGTCGAGACCCTGCCCGAGGACACCCAGCGAGTCGTCCGGATCGTCGCCGAAGGCGGCTCCACCGTCGAGTTCGACCTGCTCGCCGCCGTCGCCCGGCTCTCCGAGGACGCCCTCCTCGACGCGCTGCGCGCCGCCGTCGGCGCCAACATCCTCCTCGCCGCCCCCGACGGCGACGGCTACCGCTTCCGCCACTCCCTGGTCCGCGAGGCCGTCAGCGACGACCTGCTGCCCGGCGAGCGCTCCCGGCTCAACCGCCGCTACGCCGAAGCCCTGGAGAGCGACCCCGGCCTCGTCCGCGCCGACGAGCGCGCCAACCGGCTCGCCACGTACTGGTACCACGCCCACGACGCCGCCCGCGCCCTGCCCGCCGTCCTCCGCGCCTCCGTCGAGACCCGCAAGCGCTACGCCTACGCCGAGCAACTGCGGCTTCTCGAAAGGGCCATGGAGCTCTGGGACGAGGTCCCCGACGAGGTCCGCGGCGGGCTGCGCCCCATGGACTACGCCGAGGCCTATCCCGCCTGCGGCTGCGACCCCGAGACCACCCCGCTGCGCTTCCTCGACCTGCTCGCCGAGGCCGCCGTCGCCGCCCGCCTCAGCGGTGAACGCGAACGCGCCCTGAAGATCGGCCGCACCGCGCTGCGGCTGCTCGACAGCGACGAGGAGAGCGACCCGCTGCGCGCCGCCTGGTTCTCCGTCGAACGGGCCCGCATCCAGTCCAACCTGGGCCGCGGCGACGGCTGGGCCGAGATCGCCCGCGCCCAGGAACTCGTCCGCGGGCTGCCGCCGTCCGCCGTGCACGCCGTGGTGCTCGCCGTCGCCGCCGGCTGGGGGATGCTCCGCAACCCCGGCCCCGACGCGCTGGCCGCCGCCGAACGCGCCGTCGAATACGCCCGCCTGGTCAAGGCCGAGGCGACCGAGCTCACCGCCCGGCTCACCCTCGGCACCATCATGGTGGCCGCCGGCGACACCGAGCGCGGCCTCGCCGAGATGCACGAGGTCCGCGAGCGGACCATGGCCCTCGGCCAGTTCCACGAGGCCTCGCGCGCCCACGTGAACATCTCCTCCTGTCTCGAAGGGCTCGGCCGATCCCACGAGGCCGTGGACGTCGCCACCGCCGGGATCGAGATGTGCGGCACCCGCGGCCTGGTCGACAGCGCGGGCTGGGTCCGCGCCAACCTCGCCGAGTCGCTCCACTCCCTCGGCGCGTGGGACCGGGTCCAGGAGGAGTGCGAACTGCTCCTGCGCACCGGCGCCGCCGGCACCAAGCCGGGCGGCACCGCGCTGCTGCTGCTCGCCCAGCTGGCCGCGGCCCGCGGCGAACCCGCCGTCGCCGCCGCCCGCCTCACCGAGGCCGCCGCCCGCTACGGCAGCCGCGACCCGATCCCGCAGTACAGCCTGCCCATGGCCCACGTGACGGTCGCCGTGGCCGCCGCCGAGGGCCGCCTCGCCGACGTACGCGCCGAGCTCGCCACCGCGGCCGAGGGCGGCTTCCAGCCCGGCACCCACCGCTACGGCTGGCCGCTCGTCCTGGCCGCCGTCGCCGCGGAGGCCGACGCCCGGGGCCTGCCGGCCGCCGCCGAGGGCCGCGCCGCCGCCCTCGACCTGGTACGCCGCTGCGTCCGGGGCCTGGCCACCCCGGCGCCGGTCTGGGAGGCCTACTCCCTGTACGTCTCGGCCGAGCTGGCCCGCGCCGAGGGCCGGGACAGCACCGAACGCCGGGCGGAGGTCGTCGACGCCTTCGCCGCGCTCGACCGCCCCTACGAGCTGGCGAGGGCCCGGCACCGGCTCGCCGACGCCCTGCTCGCCGAGGGTGGCCGGCGCGAGGAGGCCGCCGACCTGCTCCTCGAGGCCCACGCCACCGCCACCCGCCTCGGCGCCCACCCGCTGCGGGAGGACGTCGAGCTCCTCGCGGCCCGCGCCCGCCTCGGCACGCTCACCGCCGACCGGTCCGCCCGGCCGGAACCGGAACCGGCCGACGACACCGTCGACGCCTTCGGCCTCACCCCTCGCGAGCAGGACGTGCTGAGGCTGGTGTCCGAGGGCCGTACCAACCGCCAGATCGCCGAGGAGCTCTTCATCTCACCGAAGACGGCGAGCGTCCACGTCTCCAACATCCTCGCCAAGCTGGGCGTCGCCGGCAGGGGCGAGGCCGCCGCCCTGGCCCACCGCCTGCGCCTCCTGGAGCCCCAGCCCCAGCCCTAAGGCCCGTCGGTCGCGCCCGGCGTCCCGGCCTCGGGCGCGGTGTCCGCAGCGGTGTCGGGCGCGGTGTCGGGCGCGGTGTCCGCAGCGGTGTCGGGCGCGGTGTCGGGCGCGGTGTCCGCAGCGGTGTCGGGGGCGGGCGCGGTGTCCGCAGCGGTGTCGGGGGCGGGCGTGGCGCCGGGTATCCGAACCACGACCTTCCCCGAGGCCAGGTCTATCGGCCCCTTGTGCGGGGCACCCTCGCCCAGGTCCTCCCTGGTCAGGGCCAGCCGCTGCCGCTCGTCCTCGGTGTGCTTGCGGCCCGGCGCGAACAGCTCTTCCATCAGGTTGAACATTCGGTCTCGCCTTCCTACCCGACCTCCAGTCGGAGGATCCGGTCGTCACCGGGCCCGGGCGTGCCCCGGGTGTCGGTCTCGCTGGTCACCAGCCAGAGCCGGGCGCCGCCCCCGGTCGCCAGGACCGTGCGCAGCCGTCCGTACTCATCCTTGAGGAACGCCTCCGGCTCCCCGGAACGTTCCGCACCGGAGAGCGGGATACGCCACAGGCGCTCGCCCCGCAGCGCGGCCATCCAGATCGCGCCGCGCGCGTACGCGATCCCGCTCGGCGAGGCCTGGTCGGTCGACCACTGCGCCACCGGGTCCACGAACCCGGCCCGGCCGGCGCGGCCCTCGACGACCGGCCAGCCGTAATTGCGCCCCGGCTGGATCAGGTTCAGCTCGTCCCAGGTGTTCTGCCCGAACTCCGACGCCCACAGCCGCCCGTCCGCGTCCCAGGCCAGCCCCTGCACATTGCGGTGCCCGTACGAGTACACCACCGAGCCCGGGAAGGGATTGCCGGGCGCCGGGCGGCCCTCCGGGGTCATCCGCAGGATCTTCCCGCCGAGCGAGCCCTTGTCCTGGGCGAGCCCGGTGCGGCCCGTCTCGCCCGTCCCCGCGTACAGCATCCCGTCCGGCCCGAAGGCGATGCGCCCGCCGTTGTGGACCAGCCCCTTCGGAAGCCCGGTCAGCACCGGCTCCGGCGGCCCGAGCCGGTCGCCCGCCCCGCCCCCGTACCGCATGCGGACGATCCGGTTGTCCGAGGACGCGGTCAGATACGCGTACACCCAGCCGTCGCGCACGGCGAGGCCCATCAGCCCGCCCTCGCCGCCCGGCACCACCCCCGGCACCTCACCGAGCGAGGTCTGTCGCCCGGTCCGTGCGTCGACCCGGGTGATCGTCCGCTCGTCGCGCGAGGAGACGAGCAGGTCGCCGCCGGGCAGCTCGGCCAGGCCCCATGGCGACCTCAGGCCCTCGGCCGACGTCCCCGCCACCCGCACCCGGCCCGCGGCGCCCGACGGCGCCGCCGACGAAGCGGGCGGGCCCGACGGGACGGACGCCGAGGAGGCGGGCGGCGTCCCCGCCCGCCCGCCGTCCCCGTCCTGCGGCGACGAGCACCCGACGACCAGCAGCAGCAGGGCGGCGGCGCCCGCCACGCCCCCGACGACGACTCGGCCTCGACCCATGCTCCCGATCCCTTCCCGCGGCTGCCTTCCTCTGGTGATACACCGCTCGCGCCGTTCGGGTTCCCGGCCACACGCCGGATCATGCGCTCAGTCCCACGACCCCCGGGGCGCCGGCAGTGCCGCGATCTCCGCCAGGTCCGCCGCGTCCAGCTCCAGCTCCGCCGCCCCCGCGTTCTCCACGGCCCACCGCTCCCGCTTGGCACCCGGGACCGGGATCACGTGCGGGCCCCGGCCGAGCACCCACGCGAGCGCCACCTGCGCCGGCGTGACCCGCTCGCCGTGCCGGGCCGCCACCCGGCGGAGCCCCGCCACGAGCGGCTGGTTGGCCGCCATCATCTCGGCCGTGAAGCGAGGGTGCCGGGCCCGCGGGTCGTCCGCCTCGAACCCGCCGCCCGGCGTCAGCGTCCCGGTGAGATAACCGCAGCCCAGCGGCATCGCGGCCAGGAAGCCCACACCTCGCGCCGCGCACCAGGGCAGCAGCCGCTCCAGCGCCTCCGGCGACCACACCGACAGCTCGGCCTCGACCGCGCTCACCGGGAAGACCTGCTGGATCCGCTCCAGTTGGCGGATCGTTCCCTCGTAACCGCCGCCGGGCACGCCCCGCCGGGCCGACCGGGCGCCCACCGCGCACAGCCCGAGCGCCCGCACCTTGCCGGCCCGCACCAGCTCGGCCATGGCGCCCCAGGTCTCCTCCACCGGCACCTCCGGGTCGGCCCGGTGCAGCTGGTACAGGTCGATCACGTCCGTCTGCAACCGGCGCAGCGAGGCGTCGCAGGCCCTGCGCACGTACCCGGGGCGCCCGTTGGCCACGACGTGCTGGTCGCCCACGAGCAGGCCGACCTTCGTCGACACGAAGGCGTCCGCCCGGCGCTCCTTCAACACCCGCCCGAGCAGCAGCTCGTTGGTGAAGGGGCCGTACATGTCCGCGGTGTCGAGCAGGTTCGCGCCGACGTCCAGGGCCGCGTGGACCGTCCGCAGCGAGCGGTCGCCCCGCTGCTGCGAGGCGCTGTACGCCCAGCTCATCGGCATGCATCCGAGGCCCACCGCACCCACTCCGAGCGCCGCCGCCCCGATCGTCCTGCGCTCCACCTGCCGGTACCCCTCCCTGTGCCGCCCCCCAAAGTAACCAATGGCGCGCGGGATTCTTCGCTTAGCCTCGCCCACATGACACTCGATGACTCCGCCGCTGACGTGTGGCTTCCGATTCCGGCCGACGAGATCGACGGACTGCCCGCGCCGGGCGCCTCGGGCCTGAACTACCGTTTCTGGGACGGCGGACCGGACTTCCCGGCCGACCCCGCGCGCTGCGCCTTCTACGTGGTGCCGTACATGAAGGGCGAGCGGATCGCGGTGCGCCCGCTGGCGGCGATGACCTCGCTGCGGGCCGTGCAGACGCTCTCCGCCGGCATCGACCACGTCACTCCCGGAATCGACGCGCTGCGTCCCGGTGTGCGGCTGTGCAACGCCAAGGGCGTCCACGAGGCCAGCACCGCCGAGCTGACGCTCGCCCTGATCCTCGCCTCGCTGCGGGGCATCCCCGGCTTCGTCCGCGGCCAGGACGCCGAGGAGTGGCGGGCCGGTTTCTACCCGGCACTCGCCGACAAGTCCGTGCTGATCGTCGGGTACGGGTCGATCGGGGCCGCCATCGAGGACCGGCTCGTTCCCTTCGAGTGCGCGCGGGTCGTGCGCGTCGCGCGCTCCGCGCGTGCCACCGAGCGCGGTCCCGTCCACCCGTTGACCGAACTGCCCGCCCTGCTGCCCCAGGCCGACGTGGTCGTGCTCTCCACGCCGCTCACCCCCGACACCCGTCACCTCGCCGACGCCGGATTCCTCGCCCGGATGAAGGACGGCGCCCTCCTGGTCAACGTGGCGCGCGGTCCCGTGGTGGACACCGCGGCGCTCCTGAAGGAGGTGGAGACCGGCCGGATCGCGGCGGCACTCGATGTCACGGATCCGGAACCGCTGCCCGCCGGGCATCCGCTGTGGCACGCTCCCGGTGTCCTGGTCAGCCCCCACGTGGGTGGCTCCACCTCGGCGTTCATGCCGCGCGCGAAGCGCCTGCTCGCGGCCCAGCTGACCCGCTTCGCGGCGGGAGAGGAGCTGGCGAACGTCGTCCTGACCACCTGAGCCGCCGCCCGGAGCCGCCGCTCCCCGCTGTCGCCCCGGTGGTGCGCGCCCCCCGAGTGCGCCGGTCACGAGCCCTCCAGGCCGTCACGGAGAGTACTGCACCCCTGTCCCTGAGTGACGATCCTGGTGTATGGTCCCGGGGCGGGGGACTGCGTCGAGAACGGGCAGACGCTGGGGAGCGAAGTGACGGGACATCAGATTCCGAGGGGGGCGACGGGTGAAGCACGGCCGAGTGACCGACGATCCGACGCGGCGGTACCGCCGGCGACCATCCCCCCGCGCCTCGCGGCCACCCTTCCGGACCAGCCGGTCCCGGACCGGCCCGCCCGCACGGCCGGGCCCGGCGCGGCCGACGCCGCTCACCGCCCGGCCGGCGCCCCCGGGGGCCACGTCGCCGTGCCCCCGCCCCGCAGCGGAGACGGCCCCGCCCCCGACGACGGCGGTGCACGGGCCACAGCGGTGCCCTCGGCGCCATCCCGCGCCCCCGGCGCCCCGGACAGAGCCCCCGACGGCGACTCCGCCGCCCCGGGCGACAGCAGCGCCCCGACCGCCCCGGGTGACGGGGGCGCCCCGACCGCCCCGCCCGCCCCGGGCCACGGGCGTGCGCAGGCCTCCGGCCGTGCCGCCCGCGCCGCCGGCCGCTGCTCCGGCCACGACGAGCCCTCCGGCGGCTGTGGCGGGCACGAGGCGGCGGGCCCCGACCGCCGGCGGGACGCCCTCGGAGCGCAGCACGCGCACGAGCATCCCGGTGAGGCGCCGGAGGAACCGGTGACGGCCGGGACCCTCGTCGGCCGGCGCCCCGTCGCCGCCGGCGGGACCGGGCCACGCACCGGCGCCGGGCCCGAGCTGCCGGGGCCCGCCGCCGGGGGAGTGCTCGCCCAGATCGGGCTCGGGCTCCTCTGCGGCGGGTACGCGACCGGTGCCGCCCTCGGCTGGGGATCCCCCCGGCTCTCCCTCGTCATGGGCGACTTCGGGCTGAGTGCCGCCGCGTTCGCCGCCGCCGTGTCCTGCCTGCTCTACGCCCGCGGGCACCACCGCAGCTTCCGCCCCGCGTGGCTCCTGTTCGCCTTCTCCTCCTTCATGGCCGCCGTCGGCAACGCCGTCTGGGGCTGGTACGAGGTCGTGCTGAGGACCGAGGTGCCCAGCCCCTCCGTCGCCGACGTCTGCTTCTTACTCTTCGCCCCGCCGGCCATCGTCGGCCTGCTCGTCCTCGCCAAGCGGCCCGTGACCCGGGCCGGCTGGGTCTGCCTCGGGCTCGACGCCTGGCTCATCGGCGGCTCGCTGCTGACCCTCTCGTGGAGTCTCGCCCTCGCGCACACCGCGTACGTCCCGGGCGAGAGCGTGGCCAGGGCCGCGCTCTCCCTCGCGTACCCGCTGCTCGACATCGTCCTCGTCAGCATGGTGCTCGCGCTGCACTTCCGGCGCTCCCACGTCAACCGCTCGGCGATCAACACGGCCATCGCCGCCCTGGCGCTCACCGTGCTGTGCGACGCGCTGTTCACGTCGCCGCTGCTGCGCGAGCACTACAGCTCGGGGCAGCTCCTGGACGCCGGCTGGTTCGCCGGCTCGCTGCTGCTCGCGTACGCGCCCTGGGGTGTGCGCCGCTCCGTGGACGTGCCGCCCGCCGCCCGCGTCCGGCACCCGCACAGCCGCCCGCTGGCCGGCTCGCTCGCCGCCCTCACCCCGTACCTCGCGGCAGCGGTCTGCACGCTGGGCATCCTGTACAACGTCGTCGAGGGACGCAGAGTGGACCGCGTCGTCGTCCTCACCGGCTGCGCGGTCGTGCTCGCCCTGGTCGTCCGGCAGGGCATCATGCTGCTCGACAACATCGCCCTCACCCACGAACTGGCCCAGAAGGAGAACCACTTCAGGTCCCTCGTGCAGGGCTCCAGCGACGTCATCATGATCGCCGCGCCCACCGGCATACTCCGCTACGTGAGCCCCGCCGCCTCCGGCGTCTACGGCCGCGAGGCGGAGGACCTGATCGGCTCCGAGCTGGCCTCCCTGATCCATCCCGAGGACCTCGGCGGGGTCGTCCACGAGGTGCGCCGCTTCCTCGCCGCCCCGCCGTCCGAGGAGCCCACCACCCGGATCGAGTGCCGCTTCCGCTCCGGCCGCGGCGACTGGCTCAACGTCGAGTCCACCGTCAACCGCCACCAGGGCGGCCTGATCTTCAACAGCCGCGACGTGACCGAACGCGTCCGCCTCCAGGCGCAGTTGCGGCACAACGCGGAGCACGACCCGCTCACCGACCTGCCCAACCGGGCCCTGTTCACGGACCGGGTCCGGGGTGCGCTGAGCGGCCGCCGCGCCTCCGATGCCGGCACCGCCGTGCTCTTCATCGACCTGGACGGCTTCAAGGGCGTCAACGACCGCCTCGGGCACCAGGCCGGCGACGAGCTGCTCATCCAGGCCGCCCGCCGGCTCCAGGACTCCGTACGGGCCGGGGACACCGCCGCCCGGCTCGGCGGCGACGAGTTCGCCGCGCTCATCCTCGGCGACGGCACCCGCGACCGGGCCGACCGGGAGTGCCGCGTCCACGAGATCGCCGACCGGTTGCGGGTGCGGCTCTCCCAGCCGTACCGCCTGGACGGCGGCAACGAGGTGCGGGTCGCCGCCTCCATCGGCGTCGCCTTCGCCGAGCCCGGCCTCAGCGCCGGGGAACTGCTGCGCAACGCCGACCTCGCGATGTACCGGGCCAAGGCCGGCGGCAAGGACCGCGTCGAGCTGTACGCCCCGCAGATGCAGGCCGAGGTGGTCCGCCGTACCGAGCTCGCCGCCCGGCTGCGCACCGCCCTGCACGACGGCGAGTTCGCCCTGCTGCACCAGCCCGTGGTGGACCTGGCCACCGGCCGGATCGCCGCCGTCGCCGCGCAGGCCCGCTGGCGGTCCGCCCAGGGCATCCTCTTCACCCCGGCCGAGTTCCTGCGGGCCGCGGACGGCGAGCGCACCGCCGAGCTCGGCCGCTGGCTCCTCGAAGAGGCGGTCGAACAGGCCGCCGAGCGGGCCGGGATCGGGCATCGCACGCCGGTGACCATCCGGCTGTCCGCCCGTCGTCTGCTCGACCGCTCGCTGCCGCTCGGCTCCGTGGAGTCCCTGCTCACCCGGCACGGGCTGCCGTCCGGCTCCCTGATCGTCGAGCTCGCCGACAGCGACCCGCGGGACCCCCGGGTCACCTTCGACGAGCTGGAGCAGCGCCTGGCCGCGCTGCGGCGCCTCGGGGTCAAGATCTCCCTCGACGGATTCGGCAGCGGACACGCCGCCATCAACGCCCTGCGCCGCCTTCCGGTCGACATACTGAAACTGGACCGGGGTCTCGTCGAGGGCATCGTGGAATCGGCCAGACTGCGCAAGATCACCAGCGGTCTGCTCCGTATCGCCGGCGACCTCGGGATGCAGTCCGTCGCCGACGGGGTGGACATGCCCGAGCAGGTGCTGGCCTTGCGCGCCATGGGCTGCACCCATGGTCAGGGCATGGCCTTCTCCGGCCCGCTCGACGAGTACCGGCTGCGCCGGGCCCTGGTCAGGGACGAGTACCCGCTGCCCGTGCCGGTTCCGGTGACTGCCGGAAACCGTCCCCCGTTGCGCTCAAATAGTGAGACGCCCGTCCCACCCACTTGACAGTGGCAGCGCGTCGGGGGGAGGGTCAGTGCCATGCGCACCCGAATTCTCGTACTTGGAAAGCGCGTCGGCTGAGGCAGGCCCAGAGAAGGCCCGCCTGAAACGCTCCCGACGCGCTCCCCTCGCTTGCCTCCCGGCACGAGGGGTTTTTTGTTGCACCGGCTCACCCTGAAGTCGTACCAAAACCTCGCAAAACGCCTCGCACACCACCTCGCACCAACCCTCTGCTTCGAGAAGAGAACGCTGATGACCGAGCAGGCCACCGGGCACCATCCGCAGCCGCGCACCCGTAGCGGCGCACCGTCCGCCACCACCGTCGAGCACGTCACGGGTGCGCAGTCCCTCATTCGCTCTCTCGAGGAAGTGGGCGCCGACACCGTCTTCGGCATCCCGGGCGGCGCGATCCTCCCGGCGTACGACCCGATGATGGACTCGACGCGCGTGCGCCACATCCTGGTCCGCCACGAGCAGGGCGCCGGCCACGCCGCCACCGGCTACGCGCAGGCCACCGGCAAGGTGGGGGTCTGCATGGCGACCTCGGGCCCGGGTGCCACCAACCTGGTCACGCCGATCGCCGACGCGCACATGGACTCCGTCCCGCTGGTCGCGATCACCGGCCAGGTCGCCTCCAAGGCGATCGGCACGGACGCCTTCCAGGAGGCGGACATCTGCGGCATCACCATGCCGATCACCAAGCACAACTTCCTGGTCACCAAGGCGGAGGACATCCCGCGGACGATCGCCGAGGCCTTCCACATCGCCTCCACCGGCCGCCCCGGCCCGGTCCTGGTCGACATCGCCAAGGACGCCCTCCAGGCGAAGACCGTCTTCAGCTGGCCGCCGCAGACCGACCTGCCCGGCTACCGCCCGGTGACCAAGCCCCACGCCAAGCAGATCCGCGAGGCCGCCAAGCTGATCACCGGCGCCAAGCGCCCGGTCCTGTACGTCGGCGGCGGTGTCCTCAAGGCCGGTGCCACCACCGAGCTGAAGGTCCTCGCGGAGCTGACCGGCGCCCCGGTCACCACCACCCTGATGGCCCTGGGCGCGTTCCCCGACAGCCACCCGCTGCACGTGGGCATGCCGGGCATGCACGGTGCCGTCACCGCCGTCACGGCGCTGCAGAAGGCCGACCTGATCGTCGCCCTCGGCGCCCGCTTCGACGACCGCGTCACGGGCAAGCTGGACAGCTTCGCGCCGTTCGCCAAGATCGTCCACGCCGACATCGACCCGGCCGAGATCGGCAAGAACCGCGCCGCCGACGTCCCGATCGTCGGTGACGCCCGCGAGGTCATCGCCGACCTGGTCCAGGCCGTCCAGGCCGAGCACAGCGAGGGCAACAAGGGCGACTACACCGCCTGGTGGAGCGACCTCAACCGGTGGCGCGAGACCTACCCGCTGGGCTACGACCTGCCGGAGGACGGCAGCCTCTCGCCGCAGCAGGTCATCGAGCGGATCGGCAAGCTCGCGCCGGAGGGCACGATCTTCGCCGCGGGCGTCGGCCAGCACCAGATGTGGGCCGCCCACTTCGTCGACTACGAGAAGCCGCGCACCTGGCTCAACTCCGGCGGCGCCGGCACGATGGGCTACGCGGTCCCGGCGGCCATGGGCGCCAAGGCCGGCGAGCCCGACCGCACGGTCTGGGCGATCGACGGCGACGGCTGCTTCCAGATGACCAACCAGGAACTGGTCACCTGCGCCCTGAACAACATCCCGATCAAGGTCGCCATCATCAACAACGGCGCCCTCGGCATGGTCCGGCAGTGGCAGACCCTGTTCTACAACCAGCGCTACTCCAACACGGTGCTGCACTCCGGCCCCGACGACGTCAACCCGGAGGCGCGGGGCACCCGCATCCCGGACTTCGTCAAGCTGTCCGAGGCCATGGGCTGTGTCGCCCTGCGCTGCGAGGACCCGGCCGACCTCGACAAGGTCATCGAGGAGGCCAACGCCATCAACGACCGCCCGGTCGTGATCGACTTCATCGTCCACGAGGATGCCCAGGTCTGGCCCATGGTCGCCGCCGGCACCTCCAACGACGAGGTCATGGCCGCCCGGGGCGTCCGCCCCGACTTCGGCGACGGCGAAGACGACTGAAGCGCAGAGCGAAGGAAGAGACCCACACCATGTCCACCAAGCACACGCTCTCCGTCCTGGTCGAGAACACGCCCGGCATCCTCGCCCGGATCGCCGCCCTGTTCTCCCGCCGCGGCTTCAACATCGACTCGCTCGCCGTCGGTGTCACCGAGCACCCCGACATCTCCCGCATCACCATCGTGGTCAATGTCGAGGACCTGCCGCTGGAGCAGGTGACCAAGCAGCTCAACAAGCTGGTCAACGTCCTGAAGATCGTCGAACTCGAGCCCAGCGCCGCGATCCAGCGCGAGCTCGTCCTGGTGAAGGTCCGCGCCGACAACGAGACCCGCTCCCAGATCGTCGAGATCGTCCAGCTGTTCCGCGCCAAGACCGTGGACGTCTCGCCCGAGGCGGTCACCATCGAGGCCACCGGTTCGAGTGACAAGCTCGAGGCGATGCTGAAGATGCTGGAGCAGTTCGGCATCAAGGAGCTCGTCCAGTCGGGCACGATCGCCATAGGGCGCGGCTCCCGGTCCATCACGGACCGGTCCCTGCGGGCCCTCGACCGCAGCGCCTGACACGCCCGACACCGAGCCGACCGTCAAGACGGGTCGACCGACGGTCCACCCGACGGTCCGCCTGGCGAGACCCGAAAACCTTCCTCCCGCACCCCGCCGTACGGTGGGAGCAACACCAGCACCTCAAGGAGATTCCCAGTGGCCGAGCTGTTCTACGACGACGACGCCGACCTGTCCATCATCCAGGGCCGCAAGGTCGCGGTGATCGGATACGGCAGCCAGGGCCACGCCCACGCGCTGTCGCTCCGTGACTCGGGTGTCGACGTCCGCGTCGGTCTGCACGAGGGCTCCAAGTCCAAGGCCAAGGCCGAGGAGCAGGGCCTGCGCGTGGTGACCCCGGCCGAGGCCGCCGCCGAGGCCGACGTCATCATGATCCTGATCCCGGACCCGATCCAGGCCCAGGTCTACGAGGCGTCGATCGCCCCGAACCTGAAGGACGGCGACGCGCTGTTCTTCGCCCACGGCTTCAACGTGCGCTTCGGCTTCATCAAGCCCCCGGCCGGCGTCGACGTCGCCCTGGTCGCCCCGAAGGGCCCGGGCCACCTGGTCCGCCGCCAGTACGAGGAGGGCCGCGGCGTCCCCGCGATCGCCGCCGTCGAGCAGGACGCGACCGGCAACGCCTTCGCCCTGGCCCTGTCCTACGCCAAGGCCATCGGCGGCACCCGCGCCGGCGTCATCAAGACGACCTTCACCGAGGAGACCGAGACCGACCTCTTCGGCGAGCAGGCCGTGCTGTGCGGTGGCGCCAGCGCCCTCGTCAAGGCCGGCTTCGAGACCCTGGTCGAGGCCGGTTACCAGCCGGAGATCGCCTACTTCGAGTGCCTCCACGAGCTGAAGCTGATCGTGGACCTCATGTACGAGGGCGGCCTGGAGAAGATGCGCTGGTCCGTCTCCGAGACCGCCGAGTGGGGCGACTACATCACCGGCCCGCGCATCATCACGGACGCCACCAAGGCCGAGATGAAGAAGGTCCTCACCGACATCCAGGACGGCACCTTCGCCAAGAACTGGATGGACGAGTACCACGGCGGTCTGAAGAAGTACAACGAGTACAAGACCCAGGACGAGAAGCACCTCCTGGAGACCACCGGCAAGGAGCTGCGCAAGCTCATGAGCTGGGTGAACGACGAGGAGGCGTAAGCCTCTGGGCACGGGGCCGGACATGCTGTCCGGCCCCGTGCCACTTCCTTGGACACCCCGTCCAACCACGGACGGGTGATCCTTCCAACGAGGCGTACGACGCAGGTCGACGCACCACTAGACTGCTCAACAACATCGCGTCTGGCCCACAGCGTCGTGCGCTTTCACGCGGCAAGCCCCCTCCACCGCTGCGGCCGTCGGGACGGCCGTCCGCACTGCCTTTGTGAGGACTCACGTGAGCTCGAAACCTGTCGTACTCATCGCTGAAGAGCTGTCGCCCGCCACCGTCGACGCGCTGGGACCGGACTTCGAGATCCGGCACTGCAACGGCGCCGACCGCGCCGAGCTGCTCCCCGCGATCGCCGATGTCGACGCCATCCTGATCCGCTCCGCGACCAAGGTCGACGCGGAGGCCATCGCCGCCGCCAAGAAGCTCCGGGTCGTCGCCCGCGCCGGTGTCGGCCTCGACAACGTGGACGTCTCCGCCGCCACCAAGGCCGGCGTGATGGTCGTGAACGCCCCGACCTCCAACATCGTCACCGCCGCAGAGCTCGCGTGCGGTCTCCTCGTCGCCACCGCGCGCAACATCCCGCAGGCCAACACCGCGCTGAAGAACGGCGAGTGGAAGCGCTCGAAGTACACCGGCGTCGAGCTCAGCGAGAAGACCCTCGGTGTCGTCGGCCTCGGCCGCATCGGCGTCCTGGTCGCCCAGCGCATGTCCGCCTTCGGCATGAAGATCGTCGCGTACGACCCCTACGTGCAGCCCGCCCGCGCCGCCCAGATGGGGGTGAAGCTGCTGGCCCTGGACGAGCTTCTGGAGGTCGCCGACTTCATCACCGTCCACCTGCCCAAGACGCCGGAGACCCTCGGTCTCATCGGCGACGAGGCGCTGCACAAGGTCAAGCCCTCGGTCCGGATCGTCAACGCCGCGCGCGGCGGCATCGTGGACGAGGCGGCGCTGTACTCGGCGCTCAAGGAGGGCCGGGTCGCCGGCGCGGGCCTCGACGTGTACGCCAAGGAGCCCTGCACGGACTCCCCGCTCTTCGAGCTCGACGAGGTCGTGTGCACCCCGCACCTGGGCGCCTCCACGGACGAGGCCCAGGAGAAGGCGGGCATCGCGGTGGCCCGTTCGGTGCGCCTGGCGCTCGCGGGCGAGCTGGTCCCGGACGCGGTCAACGTCCAGGGCGGCGTCATCGCCGAGGACGTGAAGCCGGGTCTGCCGCTGGCCGAGAAGCTCGGCCGGATCTTCACGGCGCTGGCCGGCGAGGTCGCGGCCCGGCTCGACGTCGAGGTGTACGGCGAGATCACCCAGCACGACGTGAAGGTGCTCGAACTCTCCGCGCTCAAGGGCGTGTTCGAGGACGTCGTCGACGAGACCGTGTCGTACGTCAACGCTCCGCTGTTCGCGCAGGAGCGCGGTGTCGAGGTGCGCCTGACCACGAGCTCCGAGTCGCCCGACCACCGCAACGTGGTCACCGTGCGCGGCACGCTCGCGAGCGGCCAGGAGGTCTCGGTCTCCGGCACGCTGGCGGGCCCGAAGCACCTGCAGAAGATCGTCGCGGTCGGGGACTACGACGTGGACCTGGCGCTCGCCGAGCACATGGTGGTGCTGCGCTACGAGGACCGTCCGGGTGTCGTCGGCACGGTCGGCCGGATCCTCGGCGAGGCCGGTCTGAACATCGCGGGCATGCAGGTCTCCCGTACGGAGGAGGGCGGCGAGGCGCTGGTCGTGCTCACCGTCGACGACACGGTCCCGGCGAACGTGCTCTCCGAGATCGCGGAGGAGATCGGCGCGACCTCGGCGCGCTCGGTCAACCTGGTCTGATCGCGGCGGTCATTCCGACCGCCTGTCGCACCGCTTCGTACCCGCCCTCTAGACGTACGTCTTAGACAAGCGTCTAGGTGGCGGGTACAGTGCTGTCCATGGGACACAAGGAAGATCTGCTCGACGGCGCCAAGCGCTGCCTCCTGGAGAAGGGCTACGCCCGGACGACCGCCCGTGACGTGGTGGCCGCCTCCGGGACCAACCTGGCCTCCATCGGCTACCACTACGGCTCCAAGGACGCCCTGCTCCAGCAGGCCTTCCTCGCGCTGACCGAGGAGTGGGGCGAGCGGGTCGGCGGGGCGGACGTCGAGGCCGCGCAGCTCCCCGCCGATCCGTACGAGCGCTTCCGCGCCGTCTGGGAGCGCCTGATCGGCGCCGCCGATGCCAGCCGTCCGGTCTGGAAGCTCCAGACCGAGGTCGTCACCCGTCTCGACGACGACGAGAAGCTCCGCGAGGCGATCAAGGAGCCGCAGCGGGAGGGTCGGCTCGGCATGGCCGAGGGCATGCTCGGCATCGACCCGGAGGCGGAGCCCGAGAAGGCGCGCGTCGCCGGGCTGCTCGTCCAGGCCCTCGCCACCGGGGTCATGATCCAGTGGGTGGTCGACCCGGAGACCGCGCCCAGCGCCGACGACCTCACGGCGGGACTCAAGGTCCTGATGGGGGAGGAGAGCTGATCACCACCTTGGCGCGCGGGTGATCGCCCTCGACGTACCGCAAGGCCCGGTCCGCCTCGGCCAGCGGATAGGTCCGCTCGACCACCGGGGCGATCCGGCCCTCCTCGGCGAGCTCCCGCAGCGCCGCCAGGTTCTCCGCCCGGGGCTTCGCCGTGAGCACCCGGACCCGGCCGCCGGTGAACAGCGAGGCCAGCTGCCCCTGGATGATCAGCCCCATGGGCCCGACCAGGCTGCCGCCCTCGAAGGCGCCCCCGCCGGACAGCACGAGCCTTCCCCCCGGGGCGAGCACCCGCCGGTACTCGGCCAGGGACCTGTTGCCCACGAGGTCGAGGAGAAGGTCGTACCGCTCCGGCCCCTGGGTGAAGTCCTCCCGCGTGTAGTCGAGGACGCGGTCCGCGCCGAGACCCCGGACCAGTTCCACGTTCCGCGTGCTGCACACCCCGGTCACCTCGGCGCCGTACGCCTTCGCGATCTGCACGGCGAACGTGCCCACGCCCCCCGACGCGCCGTTGACCAGCACCTTCTGGCCCTGCCTCAGCCGGCCCAGATCACGCACCCCCATCAGCGCGGTGTTGCCCGCGAGCGGGATCGCCGCCGCCTGCTCGTAGCTCAGGCCGGAGGGTCTTCGTTCCACCGCGTCCTGCGCCGCGCACACGTACTCGGCGAAGGAGCCGGCGGCCTCCCCGAACACCTCGTCGCCCGGCCGGAACCGGCTCACGCCCGCGCCGACCGCCGTCACCACCCCGGCGAAGTCCCGCCCCCTGACCCGCTCCCTGGGGCGCCGCAGTCCCAGCGCCAGGCGCGCCACGTACGGGTCACCCCGCATCAGATGCCAGTCCGCCGCGTTGACCGAGGCCGCGTGCACCCGCACGAGCACCTCGTGCTCCCCGGGCACCGGCACGTCGACCTCCCGGAACTCCAGCACGTCCGCCGATCCGTACCGGTCCTGCACCCACGCCTTCATCGCACCGCCCTCCGACCGCCCGGACCACCGACTCCCCTCGACGGTAGAGGTCCTGACATGCCGTGGGATATCGGGGACACCCCTCAGGCTTCCCCGAATGCCCCCTAAGGGGTCACGCCGCGGCGGTCACAGCCTCGCCGCCTTCAGTGCCATGTGGAGCAGCAGCCGGTCCTCGCCCGCGTCCAGGTCGAGGCCGGTGAGCTGTTCGACGCGGGAGAGGCGGTAGTAGAGGGTCTGGCGGTGGATTCCGAGGGCCGTCGCCGTGCGGCCCGCCTGGCCCGCGTGGTCCAGGAACACCTCGGCCGTGCGGGCCAGTTCGGCGTGCGCCGGCGCGAGCAGGGCGCGGACCACCGGGTCCGGTTCGGCCGGCGGCAGCGCGGTGAGCATGCGGTACGGGCCGATGGCCGCCCACTCGGCGAGCGGGCCCAGGTGCGGCTGCGCGGTCGCCGCCCGCGCCGCCGAGACGGCCTCGCGCCAGGACACGTCCAGATCCGCGAGCCCGCGGCGCGGGGCCGCGATTCCGGCGACCGCCCCCGGCCCCGCCGTACCGCGCAGCCGGCCGGCCGCGGTGCCGGCGGGGGCGGGGTTGTCGGCCGACCGCAGCCGCACGAGCGCGGCGAGCGCCCGCGTCGCCCCGCCCTCGTCGGCGCCGGAGGGGCCCGCCGCCCCCGCCGCGTACGCCGTCCCCGCGCCCGGTGCCCCCGTCAGCCCGGCCCCCGGCCGGCTCCACGGCAGCGTGCACAGGGCCGACGCGCCCGGGACCGTGCGCGGGGACGGGGAGTCCTCGGCCGGCCAGGGGGCGAGGCAGACCAGGGCGTGGAGGCCTTCGGCGTCCGGGCCGAGCGCGGTGCGCAGGGCGGCCACGGCCATGTCGTACTGCCAGCCGCGTTCCGCGGTCAGGGTGGCGCGCAGCTCCCGGGAGAGGTCCGCCCCGGCGCGCTCCTCGTCGGCCAGGAGGTCGCCGATCCGGGCGGCGACCTCCATGGCGGCGGTCAGTTGCGCGTGCGAGGGGCCCGGCTCGGCGTCGAGCAGCCACACGTAGCCGAGGACGACACCCCGATGGCGTACGGGCAGGCAGATCCGGTCGCGGAAGACACCGGCGTCCGGGGCGGCCGGGATGCGGACGGGGCCGGTCGCCCGGGTGATGCCGAAGCCCTCGAACCAGGCGCGGACCGCCGGGGTCGACTTCCTGGTGAGGATCGACCGGGTGCGGACCGGATCCATGGCGCTGTCGTCCTCGCTGTCGTGGGCGCCGAAGGCGATCAGGCCGAAGTCGCGGTTCTCCAGGGTCGCCGGGGCGCCGAGCAGCGCCGAGATCTCGTCCACCAGGTCCTGGTAATCGCCCTTCACGGCGCCCATTCTCGCACCGCCGGGCGCTCTCTTCAGACAGATGTCTGAGGGCGGAGCCACGGATGCGTGACAGCTGTAGATGGCGGACGATCGGAGCGATCCTTAGGTTTCACGGTGGTTCTTCGTGCTGTTCCCGATCGGTTACGGAAATACGGGTACGGCACCTTTCGTCACCCTGCCCTCTGGAGGTGCCCCGTGCTGGGTCCCGTGATCCTCGCCGCGTCGCGCAGCGACAAGATGCGCCGTTTCGTGTCGGCCGCCCCCGGGACCAAGCAGGTCGTGGCTCGCTTCATCGCCGGCGAGACGGTGAACGACGTCGTCCCGATCGTGCAGGACCTGGCGGCCCGCGGCCTGGAGGTCACCCTCGACGTGGTCGGTGAGGACATCACCACCGTCGAGCAGTCCCACGCCGCCCGTGACGCCTACCTGGAGCTGATCGGACGCCTCAAGGAGCTGGGCCTGGGCGCCCGCGCCGAGATGTCCGTCAAGCTGTCGATGTTCGGCCAGTCCCTGGAGAACGGCCACGAGCTGGCCCTCGCCAACGTCCGCCCGGTCGTCGCGGCCGCCGCCGAGATCGGCACGACCGTCACCCTGGACGCCGAGGACCACACCACCCTCGACTCGATGTTCGCCATCCACGAGGAGCTGCGGAAGGACTTCCCGCAGACCGGCTGCGTCATCCAGGCCTACCTCTTCCGCACCGAGGACGACGCCCGCCGCCTCGCCGCCAACGGCTCGCGCGTGCGCATCGTGAAGGGCGCCTACAAGGAGCCCGCCTCGGTCGCCATCCAGGACAAGCCCGAGATCGACAAGGCCTACGTCCGGATCATGAAGATCCTCATGGAGGGCGAGGGCTACCCGATGATCGGGTCCCACGACCCCCGGCTCATCTCCGTCGGCCAGGAGCTCGCCCGCCGCGCCGGGCGCAAGCTGGACGAGTACGAGTTCCAGATGCTGTACGGCATCCGCACCGAGGAGCAGAACCGGCTCGCGGCCGAGGGCCACCGGATGCGCGTCTACACGGCGTACGGCACCGACTGGTACGGCTACTTCATGCGCCGCCTCGCGGAGAAGCCGGCCAACCTCCTCTTCTTCGTCCGCTCCATCCTCACCAAGGGCTGAGCCCCACACCCCTCCGAAGGAGTTCCGAGACTCATGGACGCTGTGACCCAGGTCCCCACTCCCGTCAACGAGCCGGTGCACGGCTACGCCCCCGGCTCCCCCGAGCGCGCCCGCCTCGAGGTCAAGCTCAAGGAGCTGGCCGACAACCCGCGCGAGCTGCCGATGACCATCGGCGGCGTGAAGCGCATGGGCGGCGGCGAGCGCGTCGACGTCGTGCAGCCGCACAACCACAAGGCCGTCATCGGCACCTTCGCCGGCGCCACCCAGCAGGACGCCCAGGACGCCATCGACGCCGCCCTGGCCGCAGCCCCGGCCTGGCGCGCGATGTCCTTCGACGACCGCGCCGCGATCATCCTGCGCGCCGCCGAGCTGCTCGCCGGCCCGTGGCGCGAGACGCTGGCCGCCTCCACCATGCTCGGCCAGTCCAAGACCGCCCAGCAGGCCGAGATCGACACCCCGTGCGAGCTCGTCGACTTCTGGCGCTTCAACGTGGCCTACGCCCGCCAGATCCTCGCCGAGCAGCCGCCGGCGAACTCCCCGGGTGTGTGGAACCGTCTGGACCACCGCCCGCTGGAGGGCTTCGTCTACGCGATCACGCCGTTCAACTTCACGGCCATCGCGGGCAACCTGCCCACCGCCCCCGCCCTCATGGGCAACGTGGTGGTCTGGAAGCCGTCCCCGACCCAGACCCACTCCGCGGTGCTCCTCATGGAGCTCCTGGAGGAGGCCGGCCTGCCGAAGGGCGTCATCAACCTGGTGACCGGCGACGGCATCGCCGTCTCCGAGGTGGCCCTGAACCACCGCGACCTGGCCGGCATCCACTTCACCGGCTCGACCAAGACCTTCCAGCACCTGTGGAAGACGGTCGGCAACAACATCGAGTCGTACCGCTCCTACCCGCGGATCGTCGGCGAGACCGGCGGCAAGGACTTCGTCGTCGCGCACCCGAGCGCCGACCGCGCCGTCCTGAAGACCGCGCTGACCCGCGGCTCCTTCGAGTTCCAGGGCCAGAAGTGCTCCGCGTCCTCGCGTGCGTACGTCCCGGCCTCCATCTGGAACGACGGCTTCAAGGAGGAGTTCGCGGCCGAGGTCGACGGCATCAAGATGGGCGACGTCACCGACCTGTCGAACTTCATCGGCGCCGTCATCGACGACCGCTCCTTCGCGAAGAACAAGGCCGCCATCGACCGTGCGAAGGCCGACGCCTCCTGCACGATCGTCGCCGGCGGCACGTACGACGACTCGGAGGGCTACTTCGTCCGTCCGACAGTCATCGAGTGCACCGACCCGGAGAACGAGGTCTTCACGACCGAGTACTTCGGCCCGATCCTCGCCGTGTACGTCTACGACGACGCGAAGTACGACGAGATGCTGACCCAGATGGAGTCGGTCTCGGACTACGCGCTCACCGGCTCGGTCATCGCGGGCGACCGCGCCGCCGCCGCGTACACCATGGAGAAGCTGCGCTTCGCGGCCGGCAACTTCTACATCAACGACAAGTCGACCGGCGCCGTCGTCGGCCAGCAGCCCTTCGGCGGCGGCCGTGCCTCCGGCACCAACGACAAGGCCGGCGCCCCGCAGAACCTGATGCGCTGGACGCTGACCCGCGCCATCAAGGAGACGCTGGTCCCGCCGACCGAGTACGGCTACCCGCACATGGGCTGACGCCTCCCGCCGCTTCCTGGGCGGCCCCCGAACACCGCCCCCTTCCTCGGTCCCCCAACCGAGGTCGGGGGCGGTTTCCATGGGCGGGCCCACGGGGGCGGGCTTAGGCTGCTGGGGAGGGGGACCGGCTCGGCGAGGAGGTACGGCATGCCTGGTTCGACGACCCTCGGCCCGGGACACGGGGTCGACGCGATCGACCATCCCGACGCTCAGCGGATGACGGCCGTGATGCGGGAGCTGCACCGGCTGCTCGTCACCACGGGACCCGAGCGGCTCACGCACGCGCAGGTCACCGCCCTGTGCGGGGGCGACGCGCACTCGCGCATGGAGTTCACCGCCTGGGTGGAGCGCGCGGCCCACGAGCTGGAGCGGGCTACGAGCTGACCGGGACGCGCCGCGCGAGGAAGTCCGCGATCAGCGACGCGATCTGCGGCGCGTGGGTCTCCAGGGCGAAGTGCCCGGTCGGCAGGAGGTGGACCTCGGCGTCCGGCAGGTCGCGGCGGAAGGCCTCGGCGCCGGCCGGGACGAAGACCTGGTCGCCCTCGCCCCAGACGGCGAGGAGCGGCACCCGGCTGGTGCGGAAGTACTCCTGGAAGGCGGGGTACAGGGCGAAGTTGGCGTCATAGTCGGCGATCAGGCCGAGCTGGATCTCGTCCTGGCCCTCGCGGGCCATCAGGGCCGCGTCGCGCTCCCACGCGTCGGGGTCGAGCAGGTCGCGGTACTCGGCGGGCACGCCGGTCTCGTACTGCCACCGGATGCCGTCGAGGGAGCGGATGCCGCGGACCGGCGCCTCGGTCTGGGGGGTGCGCTCGGCGATCAGGGCGAGGACCGGGGCCCAGGCGTCGGCGCCGAGGCCGTCGAGGTACGCGTTGCCGTTCTGGGAGACGATCGCGGTGATCCGCTCCGGGTGGGCGAGCGCGAGACGCAGGCCGATCGGGGCACCGTAGTCCTGGATGTAGAGGGCGAACCGGTCGAGGCCGAGCGCCTCGGTGAATTCCGAGGTCAGTGCGGCCAGTTCGGCGAAGGTGTACGAGAAGTCGGCGGCGTCCGGTGCGGCGCTGCGGCCGAAGCCCAGGTGGTCGGGGGCGATCAGCCGGTAGCGGTCGGCGAGCCGCGGGATCAGGTCGCGGAACATGCGCGAGCTGGTCGGGAAGCCGTGCAGGAGGAGCAGGACGGGGGCGTCGGCGGGGCCGGCCTCCCGGTAGAAGATCTCGTGGCCGCGGACGGTGACGGTGCGGTGGTGGATCGGCAGCACGGACATCTCTCTAACCCCTCATTGCTGGATGACTGGTTACTAGGAGAGTCAATCGCGTCTCCTCTAACCTGTCAATGACTTTTTGAAGGTTAGAAGGTCCGTCCGGTGCGGGTCGTGCGGGAGACTGGCGGCGTGATCGGAGACGCCCGGGTGCGGACCGCGCCCACCCACGACCTCGGCCCCGACCGGCTGCGCGCCGTGCGCGCGATGCTCGACGCCGCCTTCGAGGGCGACTTCGCCGACGAGGACTGGGACCACGGCCTCGGCGGCCTGCACGCCTGGATCGAGGACGACTCCGGGATCGCCGCCCACGGAAGCCTCGTCATGCGGCGCGTCCTGCACCGGGGCCGCTCCTACCGCGTCGGGTACGTCGAAGCCGTCGCCGTCCGTGCCGAGCTGCGCCGGCAGGGCCTCGGCGGCCGGATCATGGCCGAGCTGGAGCGTGCCGTCGACGGCGCGTACGCCTTCGGGGCCCTGTCCGCCTCCGACGCCGGCGCCGCCCTCTACCGGGCGCGCGGCTGGAGTCCGTGGCGCGGGCGGATCGAGACGCTCAGCCCGGACGGCATCGTCCGCCTGCCCGACGAGGAGGACTCCACCTACCTCCGGCCGGCCGCCGGGCGCCCGCTGCCGGACCCCGCCGACCCGCTCGTCTTCGACTGGCGGGACGGCGACGTGATGTGACCCTCCGCCGGCCCCGCGTCAGGACGTGGGGCCGGTGCGGGGCGCCGCCCCCGTCCGGGGTCGCGTGGACTCCAGGTGCGCGGTGTACACCCCCGAGACCATCGAACCCAGCGCCAGGGTGATCGCGAGGCCCCCCATGCCCATGACCCCGATGAAGAAGGCGCCGGTCGACGCGAGCACCAGCGCCGTCCACGCCGCCAGCACCACCTTGCCCCGGCGGCTCAGGAACAGCCACCGGCCGGGCGTCTCGGGCAGGGCGTCCAGTGCCGCGGCCGGGCCCGCCGTCGCCGCCCGGGGGCGCTTGAAGTAGCCGTACACCAGCCATTCCCCGCACAGCTCCCAGCCCTCGGGCGAGAGCTCGCCGAGCACCCGGGCCCGCCGCCGGCCCGCGATCACCTCGCGGCGGTACTCCCAGCGCAGCGCCGCGCCGGGCGCCCGTCGGCAGACGAACCGGCCGAGCGGGTCCAGCGATTCGACCTCCCAGCCCTGGTCGCCGTGGACCGCGAGCATCCGCCGGTCGTTGAAGAGGTCGGCGGTCCAGGTCCAGTGCTCCGCCGCCGCGCCCGGCCCCTCCGGCTCGGGGGCGAGCCCGCCCAGCGAGGCCGCGAACCGGGCGGCCGGACCGAACTCCTCCTCCGGGGCGGTGCCCGTCTCCGCCACGTGTCCGCGCAGGTCGGCGACGGTCGCGGCGATCTGCTCCTCCGGCACGCCCGTGGCGCGCAGGGCGGCGGTCAGGTCGTCGAAGTACGCGGTCATGAAGTGCTTCCCCCTGCGTGCAGCTTGCGTCGTACGGCCCGGTGGAACTCCGTCCAGGCCTCGCTCTCGGCCGCGAGATGCGTCCGGCCCGGCTCGGTGAGCCGGTAGTAGCGCCGCCCGGGGCCGCGTTCGGCGGCCCGGAACTCGGCCTCGACCAGTCCCGCCTCCTCCAGGCGGTTCAGCACCGGATACAGCGTCCCGCCCTTGATCTCGCCCAGGCCCGCCTCGGCGAGCGACTTGGCGATCTCGTACCCGTAACTCTCGCCGTCGGTCAGGCAGGAGAGGACGAGCAGGTCGAGGACTCCCTTGAGCCAGCTGGGGCGACGGTCTGCGGCCATGGCGGCATTCCATCACTACCTAGGTAGGAATGCAATCTAGGTAGTCGACTGGGTGCCGTGGCTCACCGGCTGGGCGTGGCTCACCGGCTGGGTGCCGTGGCCCGCCGGCCGGCCCAGGCCCTGCCGGGCCCCGGCATCTTCGTGCCCTCGATGGTGAGCAGTGCCTTCGGGAGGGCCGTGATGCCGGAACTGTCGCTGATCGGAGCACCGCCCTCGGTGCAGATCACCGATCTCGGACCGGACCGCCCGAGCCGGTCGGTGGGCTATGTCACCGCCCCTGAGCCGGCGAAATCCCTCGCCGTCCGGGCTCTGATCCGCGAGCTGCGCGGCCGGGCGGGATGGTCGCCGTCTCAGATAGTAGGAAGTCCGAGTAATTGTGGAGACAGATGAGGCTCCCTGCCCTAGCTTTGTAGAAGCCGAACGTCCCGCTCCATCGAGCGTAGGCGGACGCGAGCGCGACGCCCCTAGGCAGGCAACCCCTGCGGCGGCGCTCCCCGCCCCTTCCGGCGCCTTCGATCACCACTGATCTCCGCACATCCGGATCACCACTGATCTCAAGGAGTCGATCCCTCATGGCCGCTCAGACCGCCCGTCGCGTCCGCCACTCCTCCACCCGCCCCAGCGACGACGCCCGCAAGAACGCCGCCGCCGCCCTCCAGCGCGCCCTCGACCGCCGCGACAACGGCGGCGCCACCGGTCACTGACCGGCGCGCCGGCACCGCCGTCAGGCGTCCGCGGGTCTCCGCACCCCCGCGGACCCGTCACCGTCCCGGTTTCCGCGCCTCGATCAGGGTCCGCGCCGAGTGCGCCACGAACGGGCCCCGCTCGCGGATCCGCGCGTCCAGCGTGCGCAGGCGCGACAGCTGCCCGTCCACCGTGAAGCCGGGCACGATCCAGATCACCTTGCGCAGGAACCAGATCACGGCCCCCACGTCGTGGAACTCCATCCGCAGCCGCTCCGACCGCAGGTCGACGACGTCCAGGCCCGCGGCGCGGGCCGCCGCGCCCTCGTCGTCGGGGTGCCGCAGCCGGGCCGCCTCCGGCTGCGGTCCCAGGAAGTACTCGACGAGCTCCCACACGCTGGCCGGACCCACGTGCTGGGCGAGGTACGTGCCGCCCGGGCGCAGCACCCGGGCGATCTCGGCCCACCACACGGTCGCCGGATGGCGGCTCGTCACCAGGTCGAACGCCGCGTCGCCGAACGGCAGCGGCGGTTCGTCCGGGTCGGCCACCACCACGACCCCGCGCGGGTGCAGCAGCTCCGTGGCCCGTGCGACGTTCGGCGGCCAGGACTCGGTGGCCGCCGCCGTCGGCGGCAGCACCGGCACGCCCGCGAGCACCTCGCCGCCCCCGGTCTGGACGTCCAGGGATGCTCCGGCCGTGGCGAGCCGTTCGCCGATCAGGCGCTGATATCCCCAGGATGGGCGCTCCTCGGTCGCCCGCCCGTCCAGCCAGGAGAAGTCCCAGCCGTCCACCGACGCCCAGGAGGCCTCCGCCACGAGTTCCTCGAACGACCGGGTGCCTCCGGTGTCTCCGACGTCTCCGGTGTCCCGCGGGGTGTGCGTCATGACTCCATCATCGACGGCGCGCCTCCCCCCGAGCAGGAGGATCGTCCGCATCCTGGACATGATGTGTCAGACGATGGGACGAAGAGTAGGGTGCCGACATGTCTCACAGCATCGATCTCGCAGTCATCCCCGGCGACGGCATCGGCCAGGAGGTCGTGGCGCAGGGCCTCAAGGTCCTCGCGGCCGCCCTTCCCCAGGATGTGAAGCTGGAGACGAAGGAGTACGACTTCGGCGCCAAGCGCTACCACGCGACCGGTGAGACGCTCACCGACGCCGACCTCGACGCCCTCAAGCAGCACGACGCGATCCTGCTCGGCGCGATCGGCGACCCGTCGGTCCCGTCCGGCGTCCTGGAGCGGGGCTTCCTCCTGAAGCTGCGCTTCGCCTTCGACCACCACGTCAACCTGCGCCCCTCCAAGCTGCTCCCCGGCGTCGCGACCCCGCTCGCCGGCCAGCCGGAGATCGACTTCGTCGTCGTCCGCGAGGGCACCGAGGGTCCGTACACCGGCAACGGCGGCACCATCCGCAAGGGCACCGAACACGAGGTCGCCACCGAGGTCTCCGTCAACACGGCCTACGGTGTCGAGCGCGTGGTCCGGGACGCCTTCGCCCGCGCCCAGGCGCGCCCCCGCAAGAAGCTGACGCTGGTCCACAAGAACAACGTGCTGACCTTCGCGGGCCACCTCTGGACCAACATCTTCACCAAGGTCGCGGCCGAGTTCCCCGAGGTCACGACCGACTACCTGCACGTCGACGCCGCGACGATCTTCCTCGTCACCGACCCGGCCCGGTTCGACGTCATCGTCACCGACAACCTCTTCGGCGACATCATCACCGACCTCGCCGCGGCCGTCTCCGGCGGCATCGGCGTCGCCGCCTCGGGCAACATCAACCCGAGCGGCGAGTTCCCGTCCATGTTCGAGCCGGTCCACGGATCCGCGCCGGACATCGCGGGCCAGGGCAAGGCCGACCCGACGGCCACCGTGCTCTCCGTCGCCCTCCTCCTGCGTCACCTCGGCCACGAGGCCGAGGCCGCCCGGATCGAGGCGGCCGTCGCCGCCGACCTCACCGAGCGGGGTGACAGCGTCCGCACGACGGACGAGATCGGCGACGCGCTCGCGGTACGCGTAGCGAGCTGACCCGCCGCTGAACTCCCACCCAGCCGCCGGGTCGCGACAAGCACCCGGCGGCTGTACCTATGCGGTCGCCGGGTGCCACCATCGAACCCTTGGACCGCGTACACACCGTTTCCGTGCACCGGCCCCCACGAGCGATAATCGAACGTGGGGCCGCGGCATGCGGGAAAGCTCGGACGTCCTAGCAGTACTGCGTGACTGCGGAGCGGCGTGAGCGCGGTCCGACACACACAACCGGTGAAGGACAAGCACTCATGACGACGCCCACCATCGAGCTCAAGCCCTCCTCCAGCCCGCTGTCCGACGCGGAGCGCGAGGCGATCCTGGCCAACCCGGGGTTCGGCCGGCACTTCACCGACCACATGGTCACCATCCGCTGGACGGAGGGCCGCGGCTGGCACGACGGCCAGCTCGTGCCGTACGGCCCGCTCTCCCTCGACCCGGCGACGAACGTCCTGCACTACGCCCAGGAGATCTTCGAGGGCCTGAAGGCCTACCGCCGCCCCGACGGTTCCGTCGCCAGCTTCCGTCCCGATGCCAACGCCCGTCGCTTCCAGCGCTCCGCGCACCGGCTCGGCATGCCCGAGCTGCCGGTCGAGACCTTCGTCGAGGCCTGTGACGTGCTGGTCCGGCAGGACGAGGCGTGGGTCCCGGAGCACGGCGGCGAGGCCTCGCTCTACCTGCGCCCGTTCATGATCGCGACCGAGGTCGGCCTGGGCGTCCGCCCGGCCAACGAGTACCTGTTCGTGGTCATCGCCTCCCCGGCCGGCCCGTACTTCCCGGGCGGCGTGAAGCCCGTCTCCATCTGGGCCTCCGAGGACCGCGTCCGCGCCGTCCCCGGCGGCATGGGCGACGCCAAGACCGGGGGCAACTACGCGGCCTCCCTGCTCGCGCAGGCCGAGGCGGCGGCGAAGGGCTGCGACCAGGTCTGCTACCTCGACGCGGTCGAGCACAAGTGGGTCGAGGAACTCGGCGGCATGAACCTGTACTTCGTGTACGGCAACAAGATCGTCACCCCGACGCTGAGCGGCTCCATCCTGGAGGGCATCACGCGCGACTCCCTCCTCCAGGTGGCGGGGGACCTCGGTTACGAGTCCGAGGAGGCCCGCGTCTCCATCGACCAGTGGCAGGCCGACACGGAGAACGGCACCCTCACCGAGGTCTTCGCCTGCGGCACCGCCGCCGTCATCACCCCCGTCGGCACGGTGAAGTCGGCCCGCGGCGAGTGGCAGCAGTCGGGCGGCGAGCCCGGCGAGGTCACCATGAAGCTGCGCGAGGCCCTGCTCGCCATCCAGACCGGGAAGTCCGAGGACGTCCACGGCTGGATGCACGAGCTGGGCAAGTAAGGCCTGAGGCCAGGGACTTACGGGGTCACGACTCCGAGTCCACCAGGGCGCCCGGGACGGTCACCGTCCCGGGCGTCTCCGTCTGCCGGGCGGGCGTGAGCACCGCGTACAGCACACCGCCGACGATCCCGGACAGCACGAAACTGCAGTCGATCCCGCCGGTCAGCGCGAGCAGCGGGCCCTCGTAGAGCGGGGTCGACACGCCGGCGAGGCCGACGGCGGCGCCGATCGCCCAGGAGGCGGTGGCGCGCGGGTGCCAGCCGGCCGAGTACCAGTAGACGCCGCCGCGCGAGCGCCGGTTGTAGACCTGGAGCGCCTCGGCGTCGTACGCGCCGCGGCAGCGCCGGTGTCCGATCAGGGTGATGACCGCCCAGGGCGTGCCGATCGCGGTGAGCAGCAGCACGAACGAGGTCATGGCGGTCTGCGCGTCCGAGGCGAAGTGGCCGAGGAAGACGAAGGCGGTGGCCACCGCCGCCACGACAAGGGTGGCGCGGGCGCGGGTCGCCCTGGGCAGGATCGCGTCGAGGTCGAGGCCCATCGAGTACAGCATCAGACCGGCGTTGCCGACCGAGCCGGCGGTCGCGGCGAGCAGCAGCGGCACCAGGTACCAGGCGGGCGAGGCCGCGACGAGGGGACCGGCGTAGTCGGCGCCGCCGCGGGCCGCGAGGGCCGTGACCGTACCGAAGAGCTGCGGGACGAGGAGGCCGACGAGCAGGCCCAGACAGGTGGCGCGCCAGATCTTCCTCGGGCTGTGCCGCTCGGGCGAGATGTAGCGGGTGTAGTCGCCGAGCAGGGTGATGAAGGCGACCGGTCCGCTGAGTCCGGCTGCGACCGCGGAGAGCAGCCAGGTCGGCCAGAACGAGCCCAGCAGGTACGGGGTGTCGGGCACCGCGGCGGTGGTGAAGTCCCCGGCGTAGGCGACGAGTCCGATGGCGAGCAGCACGGTCATGCCGATCGCGAGCGCCTGGCTCAGCTTGAGCAGCAGCCGGTAGCCGTAGACGGCGCCGACCACGGTCAGGGCGGCGAGCAGCGCGTACACGGCGGCGTGCGTCGCTCCGCCGGTGGGCAGCCCGACCAGGCGCTCCAGGGTGCCGACCATCACGTCGCCGCCGATCCACAGGGTCAGCGCCGTGTAGCCGAGGGAGAGCAGCAGTCCGACCACCGAGCCGACCAGTCGGCCCCGTACGCCGAAGAAGGCGCCGGAGGAGGTGGACAGGTTGGTGGCGGTGCGCAGCGAGACGAGCGCGAGCGGGGCGGTGACGGCCACGCCGACCAGGGTGCCGACGACGACGGAGGTCACCGAGGCCCAGAGCCCGAGTCCGAAGGAGACCGGGAGCCAGCCGAAGACGATCACGCCGAGGCAGAGGTTGGAGCCGAGCAGGATCGAGACGAGGTCCCGGGGTCCGCTGGTGCGTTCCTCCTCGGGGATGGTGTCGACTCCGCGCTGTTCTATCGCCATGGGGACTCCCTGGGGGACGGGGGGTGGGGCGGGCGGGGGAGTGGGGGGTTTAGAGCGGTGCTCAATGTCAGCCAATGTGACTCATCGCAGACGGCCACGTCAATGCTTGGAAGATGCCGCACGAACATTTAGAGTGTCACTCAAACAGGAGGTGCACGGACGTGCGACTGACTCCCACGGAACGTGACCGGCTGCCGATCTTCGGTGCCGCCGAGCCGGCCCGCGCCCGCCCGGCCAGGGGCCTGCGGCTCGACGTGCCGGAGGCGACCGGGCTCATCGCTCAACCGCCTCTACTTCCCCTGATTCGCTAGGACCCGTGATCATGACGCACCGCATGCCCGCCGAGTGGACCCCGCACGAGCGCACCTGGATGGCCTGGCCCAGCCCCAACCCCACCTTCACCAACCCGGAGGAGCTGGCCGAGGCCCGCGCCGCCTGGGCGTCCGTGGCCCGCGCCGTCCGCCGCTTCGAGCCCGTGACGGTGGTCGTCGCCCCCGGCGACGCCGACTCCGCCCGCGCCCTCCTCGGCGAGGACGTCGAGCTGGTCGAGCGCGAACTCGACGACGCCTGGATGCGCGACATCGGCCCCACCTTCGTGAAGGACGAGGAGGGCCGGCTCGCCGCCGTGGACTGGGTCTTCAACGGCTGGGGCGCGCAGGACTGGGCCCGCTGGGAGCACGACTCCAAGATCGCCTGCCACGTGGCGGACGCGGCCGGCGTCCCGGTGGTGAGCAGCCCGCTCGTCAACGAGGGCGGCGCCATCCACGTCGACGGCGAGGGCACGGTCCTGCTCACGGACACCGTGCAGCTCGGTGCGGGCCGCAACCCCGAGTGGAGCCGCCAGGAGGTCGAGGCGGAGATCCACGCCAGGCTCGGCACCACCAAGGCGATCTGGCTCCCGCACGGCCTGGCCGGCGACTACGGCCTCTACGGCACCCAGGGCCACGTCGACATCGTCGCCGCCTTCGCCCGCCCCGGCACCGTCCTGGTGCACAGTCAGCAGAACCCCCAGCACCCCGACTACGAGCGCTCCCGCCTCTACGTCGACCTCCTGCGCGGCCAGACCGACGCGCAGGGCCGTCCCCTGGAGGTCATCGAGGTCCCGGCCCCCACCGTCCTGAAGGACGAGGAGGGCGACTGGGTCGACTACTCGTACATCAACCACTACCTCTGCAACGGCGGTGTGGTCCTGTGCGCCTTCGACGACCCGCACGACGAGGTCGCCGCGGAGATCTTCCGCCGCCTGTTCCCGGAGCGGGAGGTCGTCCTGGTGGACGCCCGGACCATCTTCGCGGGCGGCGGCGGCATCCACTGCATCACCCAGCAGCAGCCGGCGGTCTGATACGGACCGGCGGCCCCGTCCCGGCTCCGGGCCCCGTCCCGGCTCCGGGCCGGCAGGTCGATGTAGCGGACCTCGGCGCCGTGCGCGAGGGCCCAGCGGATGGCGACCCACTCGGGCGAGAACGCGGCCATCGGCCAGAACG